>NZ_CP117430.1:2510846-2824702 GCF_030687395.1 Pseudomonas wuhanensis
GTATGCGCCTGGTCGTGGATATCGGCGGCGGCTCTACTGAGTTGATTCTGGGGCAGGGCACTCAGCCCCTCTTGACCGAGAGCATTGCCATTGGCAGCGGTACTGTTGGCGCGCGTTACTTTCAGGGGGGCTGTCTATCGGCGAAGGCGCTCCTGGAGGCCGAGCGCGTGGCCACTCTGCAGTTTGAAAAAGTTACCCGTCGTTATCGCGCGCTGGGTTGGCAGCAAACTATTGGCTCTTCAGGTACTGCACGAATGCTTGCCAAAGTGCTCAAGGCCAATGGTTTGAATGACGATGGTCAAAGCGGTATCACCTACGGCGGTCTTTTACGCTTGTCGTTGCGTCTGCTGGAAGTGGGGCATGTTAAACAACTCAAATTGGCGGGCTTACCACCCCATCGCCTGAATATCTTGCCCGGTGGCCTGGTGCTTATGCTGGCGGCGTTCAAAGTATTCGGCATCTCGCACATGAGTCCTTCCGAACCGGGATTAAGGCTGGGCGTTCTTCATGGCCTGATGTCCAAACACTAAATGGCAGCCGTTGCTGTTATTGGCAAACGCTGCTGTAAAAAAAGCATTGTTATTTAGATCAGAAAGAATGTGAGGACGTGATGGCTGACAAACGCCGGGTTCTGTTCGTTTGCGCAAAAAATGACGTTCGCTCGCTGATGGCGCAAGCGCTACTTCGGCACACTGACTCCGAACACTTCGAAGCCTTTAGCGCGGGTCTTGTGGCCAGTGAAGTTGACCCCCGCACGCTGGAGTCTCTCGATCACGTAGGCATCGACACCACGGAGTTGCGCAGTAAAGCCATCGATGAGTTTGAGGGGCAGCCGTTCCATTATGTGATTACGCTGTGTGACAAGTCCTCCGAAGAGGCTTCGCGGATGCCTACCGCCGGAGAAGTGATCGTGTGGAATTTCGAGGACCCCGTCACCAGTGAAAAACACGATCCCTTCCGTCATGCCATTCAGGAAATCCACGACCGCATCAAAATGTTCATCACTGTGAAGACCCGCGCTGACCATCTTTGATGATCCCGTCGGGCACTAAAAACGCATGAAAAAACCCGGCTGATGAGGCTAATGCTGTTCACTTAAGCATTTGAGTCTCAGCTGGGCTTATCCGAAAATCCGATGCCAGATATCTGGCATCGGATTTTTTATGTCTGTTCAACAGGACCTGCTCGACCTCGGCGACCTTTTCAACTTCTGCGACCTGAGCACCTTCACCCAAAACATCCCCATAGAGTGGGTCGCGTCTGCGCTGGATCTTTCCAGTCAGGCCACCATTCGTCGACGTCGCCTGCCCGCTGACCAAGTGCTTTGGCTGGTGCTCGGCATGGCGCTGTTTCGTGATGAACCGGTTCACGAAGTGGCCAGACGTTTGAACATCTGCGCCCAAGGCCTGGCCTCTGACCACCTGTTGGCCCGTAGCGGTCTGACCGAAGCGCGTAAGCGGCTCGGCGCCGATCCCGTTGAGTGGCTGTTCCGCAAGACGGGAACCCAATGGGGCGCGGAGCGCTATGACGGTGACGCCTGGCATGAACTGCAGGTGTTCGCAGTGGACGGAGCACTCTTGCGCACCCCGGATACGCCCGAGCTTCGGGACCACTTCGGGTCGGGAAACACCCCGAGCGACCGCCAGACTCCGTTTCCCATGCTGCGCCTGGTGGCGTTGATGAATGTACGTTCGCACGTGATCCTGGATGCGCAATTGAGCCCTTACCGACGCAGTGAAATGCGCTTGGCCGACGAGTTCCTGCAGCAGATCCCCGATCACTCGGTGACGTTGTTCGACAAAGGATTCTGGGGGGCCGAACTGCTGTCGAGCCTGAGCAGTGCTGGTAGCAACCGTCATTGGTTGATCCCGGCAAAAAAAGGAATGGTCTGCGAAGAAGTGACCCGCTACAGCCAGCACGATCGTTGGGTGCGCATGAAAGTCTCGCCGCAGGCCAGGAAGCGAAACCCGACCCTTCCAACGCATTGGGAGGCCCGCGAAGTCAGTTATGAAATTCAAGGCAAGCTAAAGACCGTCATGACGTCATTGCCGGCTAACGCCTACAACGCCAAGGCCGTGGCCAAGCTGTATCAGGAACGCTGGGAGATCGAATTGGGCTTCAGGGACATCAAGAGCTCGATGCAGCAGAACGCAGTGACCTTGCGTAGCAAAAAAGTCGACTTGGTCTATCAGGAGGTTTGGGGACTTTTGTTGGCTTATAACGTGATTCGTCGGGAAGCCAGCCAGGCGGCGGTGGCGTTTGGCCGAGCCCCCTCGGACATTCGTTTCAAACCGGCTTGCCAGTACATTGCCGTGCAACTGATAGTGATGGCAGCGGCCAACCCGATTTCAGCCACAGGCAGACGATTGGCAGAGTTAAGGGCAGGTATCGGAGGATTGTTTCTGGATCACCGTCCAAGACCTTCAAGGCCAAGGACGGTGAAAATATCAAAGACCCGGTTTCCAGTAGACCGTAAGGCTGCTCCGCTTAAGTGAACAGCATTAGGCTGATGAGGCCGGGTTTTTTGGTTGAGTGTTGCGGTAAAGCCACTCATTCATGCTGCACGATTCTGAATCAGACGATCCGAACCACCTTCAGCGACGCGATTCTCGATCAGACGATCCGAACCACCTTCAGCGACGCGATTCTCGATCAGACGATCCGAACCACCTTCAGCGACGCGATTCTCGATCAGACGATCCGAACCACCTTCAGCGACGCGGTTTTCGATCAGACGATCCGAACCACCTTCAGCAACGCGATTCTCGATCAGACGATCCGAACCACCCTCAGCGACGCGGTTCTCGATCAGACGATCCGAGCCACCTTCAGCGACGCGGTTTTCGATCAAGCGATCCGAACCACCTTCAGCCAAACGGCTTTCAATCAGACGATCCGAGCCGCCTTCAGCGACGACCGGGTGAGTAGAGGAAGCGGCGAAAGCGTTAACTGCAAAAACCGAGAAAGCGATGCTGAGGAGGATTTGGCGTTTCATGATGGTGTGCTCCGGGGTGTTATTGGTTGGGTATGGAGCGGATGTTACGCCGAGGAATTTTTATGAGAACTTCATTGACGTGATGGTGACTATCGATGCCAGCAATGGTTGAAACGTAGTGGGCAAATGCCGCCTCCACGTCCTCAGGTTTACACGAACAGGTCGTAAGACAGTTTGCCGATCAGGATCACCAGCAACACCAGGAACAGAGCCCGGACAAAGGGCACGCCTTTATGAACCGCCAGCCAGGTGCCGGTCAGCGCGCCCAGGATGTTGAATGCCGCCATGGGGATTGCGATCAGGTAGAGCACGTTACCCGTCGGAATGAAGAACATCAGCGCCGCTATGTTGGTCGCGATATTCACCAGTTTGGCCGATGCCGAGGCATGAAGAAAATCGAAGGCGAAGCAGCGGATAAACAGGAAGATCAGGAAGCTGCCAGTGCCGGGCCCGAACAGTCCGTCGTAGAAACCGATCGCACCGCCGATGACGATCGCCAGCAATTTTTCCTTGGTACCGATACGCATGGGTTTGTGCAGGGCGCCGAAGTCCTTTTTCCAGAAGGTGTAGATCGCCATCAGCACGATCAACACCAGCACCGCCGGCCGAATCATCGACTGGGGTACAAACGACACCGTGGCGGCTCCGAAGAAGGCCATGACAAAGGCCGAACAGGCGGCGGGGATCACCAGACCCCAGTTGATCACCACCTTGCGCACGAAGGACCGGGCCGCGAATGCGGTGCCGCAGGCTGCCGCGACCTTGTTGGTCCCCAGCAGCGCTGCCGGTTGTGCCGTGGGCAGCACGTTGAACAGCGCGGGTATCTGGATCAGTCCACCGCCGCCCACTGCCGCATCGATCAGGCCGGCGGCGAAGGCGAACACGCAAAGGATAATAATATCGACCATGAAATCAGGCTCTGACGATGAAGGGTGGGTGAGCGTCCGGCGGCTTCTACGTGTTTCGTCGCATCGGCTTGCCTGCGTCCTTGAGCAGGAAGGTTAACGGAAGCGCTTTTTTTGTGTTGCAATGCCACGTTGTGAAAAGTGCAACGAGGTGGCACATGGCATTGGATATGTTGGGGGAGCTCGAAGCCTTCGCAACGGTGGCTCGCAAGCGTAGCTTCGTCGCGGCGGCACGGACCCTGGGGCGCTCTCCCAGTGCTCTGACCCGCGCCGTTCAAGCCCTGGAGGAAAGTGTCGGGGTCAAGTTGTTCAATCGCTCCTCCAATGCCGTGAGCTTGACCGAGGCGGGTGAGCGCTTGTTGCCCCATGCCTACAAAATGCTGGATCTGCAACGTGAGGCGGATGAAGACCTGGCCGGCATCAGCGGCCAGGCCTACGGCTGGGTCCGCTTTTCCGCCCCCGAGTTCCTTGGCCACGGGGTATTGCCCCGGCTGATCGCGCAGTACGCCGAGCGTTATCCAGACGTGAGCGTCGATGTGATTTTCACCGATGAGATCATCGACCCGGCCAAGAGCAAACTCGACTTCTCGATTCGCGGCGCGTTTGCGCAATCCAGTGAGCTGATCGGCTATCCGCTCTGGAATTATTCACGTTACCTGTATGCCAGCCCCGGGTATTTGGAGCGGCGCGGGGTGCCTGACTCCATCGAGGCGCTGGAATCGCACTCGCTGATCCTGCATACGGCGCCGCGGATTCTCAAGGAGTGGAATTTTCGCAGCGAGGAGCAGGCCATCAGCTTTCGGGTTCATCCAAAGTTTCGTTTCAGCTCCGGTTTGGCGGTGTTCCAGGCGGCCCTGGCGGGCGTCGGGATTGCCCGTCTGGCGGATTGGATGGCGGAGCCCGAAGTGGAAGCGGGGCGCCTGCTGCGGGTCTGTCCCGAGTACAAACTCACCTCCAGCAGCGGTGAAAGCCCACAGATGCACGCGGTGTACCCGGCCGGGAATCTGCCGCTGCGGGTGAAATCGATGTTGGAAGTGATCCGTGGCTTTGGCGACAGCCTTGGTCGAAAGCATGCGGTGACGCTTTAGGCGGCTGGATGCTGATCCTCAATCAGTGTGAGACGACCTATCCAGGGTGTAGCCGCCTGAGGTTGAGTCACCAATGAGCGTTTTTGGCAGTCTCGCAATCGCCTCGCGGCACAGTCCTTGGCTTTGCGCACATCACTCACCGGTTGAATCAATCAGTCCCTTTTCGTCATTGTGATCCGTGGACGGCATGGTAGAGGCCGCATTGTCCCACGTCAGCAGTATCTGGGTGATGGCCGCATCAATGACCTCATGCTGCGTGTTATCCCGAGCGAGGATGGAAATGCCCTGCAGGAAACTGTCGAACATCGTAGCCATCGCGGGCGCGTGAATATTGCCCGGCAACTGACCGGCACTGACACCCCGCTCAACACACGCCAAAATCCCCGCGTGAGTGTGGGCGCGAGATTGGGCCAAGGCTTCGACCACCCGCGCATTCTCCGGGCTGGGCGCGCTCATCACGCCGAGGGACACCATGCAGCCCTTGGGATGGCCGTCTTCACATTGCATGCGTGCCGACTGGCGCAGCGCGGTCTCGATGGCCTGGCGTGGCGGCAAGCTCTCGTCCCACAGGCATTCGGTGACCTGAGCGAACGTCGCCAGGTAACGCTGCACACATTCATCAAACAACGCTTCCTTGGAACCGAACGCCGCGTAAAAACTCGGCGCGGAAATCCCGCCACCCAGTCTCGCTTTCAACTGAGCGAGGGAGGTCGCGTCGTAGCCGTGTTGCCAGAACAGGTGCAAGGCCTGTTCCACCGCGTGGTCGCGGTCGAAGGTGCGGGGGCGGCCCATTTGCGCCATTTCAAAACTCCTCAGGACGACGAGATAAATACTAGTCGATACATAAGTCGTTGACAACGAGCGCTGGCTGCCCTCAACATTTATATCGATCGGTATTTAAGTCTGAAATCCTCACTCAAGGAGTTTCCCGTGACACCCTCAATCACCTTATCGGCAGCGCCGGACCGCCTGCCTATCGGCGCCTTGCTCGCGCTGGCCATGACCGGTTTCATCTGTATCGTCACCGAAACTTTGCCCGCCGGCCTGTTGCCGCTGATCAGCGCAGGCTTGGCCATTTCTCCTTCCATGGCTGGCCAGATGGTCACCGCCTACGCCCTGGGCTCGGTGCTGGCGGTCATCCCCATGACCATCGCCACCCGCGGCTGGCGCCGCCGTAACGTGCTGCTGCTGACCGTCGTCGGTTTCTTGCTGTTCAACTCCATCACCGCGCTGTCTTCCCACTACGGCGTGATCCTGGTGGCGCGCTTCTTCGCTGGCGTCGCGGCGGGGCTGGCCTGGAGTCTGCTGGCCGGCTACGCCCGACGCATGGTCGCGCCCCATCAACAGGGCAAGGCGCTGGCGCTGGCCATGGTCGGCACACCGATTGCCCTGTCCCTGGGCGTGCCCCTCGGCACTTGGCTGGGTGGCTTGGTGGGTTGGCGCACCACCTTCGGCATCATGTCGGCCCTGACCCTGGTGCTGATCGCCTGGGTACTGGTGAAAGTCCCTGACTACCCACCCCAAGCCGCGCATCAGCGCATGTCGCTGCGCACAGTGTTGACCACGCCGGGCGTGCGGCCCGTGCTGGCGGTGGTGATCAGCTGGATGCTGGCACACAACGTTCTCTACACCTACATCGCACCGTTCGTGGCGCCGGCGGGGTTGGGGGATCGGGTGGATTTGGTGTTGTTGGTGTTTGGCATTGCGGCGTTGGGAGGGATCTGGGTGACTGCCAAATTGGTTGAGCCGTTGTTGCGCAAGACTGTGTTGGTGAGCTTGGCGGCGTTTGCGGCGGTTTCCGTGGTGTTTGGCTTTTTGAGTAGCGTGCCTGAGGTGATCTACATCGGCATGGCGGTTTGGGGGTTGAGCTTCGGCGGTGCCGCGACGTTGCTGCAAACGGCGCTGGCGGATGCGGCGGGAAATGGGGCGGATGTAGCTTTATCGTTGAACGTGGTGGCTTGGAATAGTGCGATTGCGGGGAGTGGGGTGGTGGGTGGAGTGTTGCTGGATAGGTGGGGCGTCGCCTCTTTTCCGTGGGCAATGGTGGTGTTGGTGGGGGTAGGGTTTGCGATTGTCTGGGGAGCTCGGGGCCACGGCTTCAAATCGGGCTCACGTGCGGCTGGCAGGCCTGCGGTGGCGGGGCACTGAACCACAGAAAGCCAAAAAATAGTTCTGGATGGGGGGCTCGGGCTATCCAGTTGATGCGTACCAAGGCGTTCACAGTGGCGCTTACAAAAAACGTTGCTCATGATCAGGATCAGGCAAAAGGCACGTGTCGTATTTTCCGAAGAGCCAATAGCGATTCAACGGTTGACTCTACAACCAAAGCGGTCAGCCAAGCTGTCAGGGTGTTCGCCCGAGAGGCTTGGCATTCCGGTTATCAGATATGGTCACGTGACTATGGGTCAGTCGACCCGTGTTAGCGTGACGTCATACGGCTTCCCCTGTTTACTGAGCGGTCGCTTGCGCTGCTTCAATGATCAGCGCTGCAACTTTCTCCGGGTTGGACGTCATCACCACATGGGAGGCTCCCTGGACGGTGACAGTTTTTTTCGAGCCGGCTCGCTCGGCCATGAACTTCAGCGCGGCCTCGGGAATGTTCTTGTCCGCCGAACCGTAGATGAACCAGGACGGTAGTTTCTTCCAGGCCGGGTCGCCAGACGCCTCGGTCAATGCAAACTCGCTGATCGGACGTTGGGTTGCGGCCATCAGCGCGGACTCGGCAGCAGGAACGTCAGCGGCAAACTGCTGACCGAATTTGTCCTGCAGGATGTAGAGATCCTTATTGCCATCGTCCAGCAGCACCGGAGCTGCCAAGGTCGGGCCAAGGGTGCCGCCAGGGTAGCGACCGGACAGCTCGATGGCTGTTTCGCCTTTGTCCGGTGCGAAGGCTGCGACGTAAACAAGCGCCTTGATCCTGGCGTTGTCGTGGCCTGCGTTGGATATCACGGCCCCGCCGTAGGAGTGACCCACGAGGATCACCGGACCGGCGGTTTGCTCGACGATGTCGGCAACATAATCCGCGTCATTCTTCACTCCGCGCAGCGGGTTTGCTGCGGCAATGACTGGGTAACCCTGACTCAACAACTGAGCGGCAACGCCATTCCAGCTGGACGATTCGGCGAATGCGCCATGCACAAGCACTACGGTGGGCTTGGCGGTTGTGGCTTGCGCGGCGGCTAAACTATTAAGTGATGCCAGAGCCAATGCAGTGGTGATGGTGGTGGTCAAGAAGGACTTGAAATTGCGCATGATGATTTCCTTTCGTGGATTGGGTTGGTAACGCTGCTTTAGGGGTAACGCTCATGCGCGGCCCATGGTTATGGGGCGTTGATTGGCTTGCAGCCACCTGGGCAGTACATGAGGAGGATGGGGCCGGGGTGCGATGGACTTACTTCTGCAGGAAGTCCAACAGATCCTGATTAAGGCGCTGCTTGTGAGTGTCGGTGAGCCCGTGTGGTGCACCGGGATATACAATCAGTTCGGCTCCCTTGATCAGTGCTGCCGAGGTCTTGGCTGAGGTATCCACAGGCACGATCTGGTCGTCGCCACCGTGGATTACCAAGGTAGGCACATCGAACTCCCGTAGATCCTCACGGAAATCGGTAGCCGAGAATGCTGCGATGGAGTCGTAAGTGTTCTTGTGGCCAGCCTGCATACCCTGGACCCAGAACGACTGAATCAAGCCCTGAGACGGGGTGGCGCCTTCACGGTTGAAACCGAAGAAAGGGCCGGAAGCGATATCGAGGTAGAGCTGCGAGCGATTTTCCAGTGAGGCCTTGCGCAGGTCATCGAACACTTTTATCGGCAGGCCGTTGGGGTTGCTTTCGGTCTGTAACATCAGCGGTGGAACGGCTGCCACCAGAACCGCTTTCTTGACGCGACGGGTGCCGTGGCGGCCGATGTAGCGAGCCACTTCTCCGCCACCGGTGGAGAAGCCGACCAGGGTGACGTCTTTCAGGTTCAGTGCTTCAAGTACGGCTGCCAGATCGTCGGCGTAGTGATCCATGTCGTTGCCTTCCCAGGGTTGGCTGGAACGGCCGTGGCCACGACGGTCATGGGCGACAACGCGGTAGCCTTTGTCAGCGAGGAACAGCATCTGCGCCTCCCAGCTGTCCGAGTTCAGCGGCCAGCCGTGGCTGAATACGACCACCTGGCCGTCTCGTGGCCCCCAGTCCTTGTAATAGAGCTGCACGCCGTCTTTGGTCGTGACGTAGCTCGCAGACTGGATGCCGACAGCGGATGCGCGGGTGCCAGTTTTATTGGGCTGCGAGCCCTCGGCGGAAAGAGTAGCGAGAGCCAGGGTTGCCAATGCCAGAGTGCGATTCAGGGTGTTCATCGTATATCTCCAAGAGAGTCGGGTGACCTGTCACGACCGGTACTGATCGTGTCTTGGAGAGTAAGGAGGGACAGAGGGCCCGAGAACTGCCGTAACCCTGATAGCTGCCATAGCCCGGGCCGATGGCTTCGAGAACGGCTAAATCTCAGGTGATCCTCTTAGGCGGTCTATCCATCACAGCGCGTTCAACTTGGCTCCAGTTGGGCGCTTAGATAGAGCTGTCGGCGCAGCCATTGGTGGCCGGCATCCTTATGGGTACGAGCATGCCATGCCAACACCAGACGCAGTGCAGATAACCCGAGCGGAGGTTCGAAGAGGTCCAGCCGATCAGAGTATTGGCTCAGGAAGCGAGAGGGCAGCGTGCACACCGCATCCGTAGTGGAAAGAACCAGGGGAACGTGGGAGTAGTTTTGAACCGAGTACATCACATTGCGCGAGTAACCTTGCTCGAGGAGTGCCTCATCTACCATGCCTGCGAAACGCCCCCCTTGCGTAGAGACAAGGATGTGGTTGAGGGAGCAGAAGCTTTCAATATCCAAAGGCCCGGTGCCGCGGGGGTGCCCCTTGCGTTGCGCAGTTCGAAACCCGTCTTCCCAAAGCGGGCGCTGCATGAGGTCTCCAGGCAGGCCATCCGGCACGGTGATCAATAGATCGATCTGTCCTTGCTCAAGCTTCTCGTACACATCGCGTGGCGGATAAATACAGGCCAAACGCGCATTGGGAGCCTCACGTGCAAAATTCGCACAGAGCTCGGGAATGAGTACCGCAGCAGGGGTTTCGAAAAGGGCGACGACAAAGGTGCGGGTAGTGGTGGCTGGATCAAACAGCTCAGGCTGGCTGACCAGTCGCTTGAGCCCCTCAAGTACATGCAGCAGCTCCTGCTCCAGAGCCTCTGCACGAGGGGTTGGGACAACACCTCGGCCGTTTGCCGCCGGGACGAACAAGGGGTCCTCCAGGATGTCGCGCAGACGCACCAGGCGCGCTGATAAGGCGGGTTGGCTGATGCCTAACTGGACCGCCGCTCGTGTGACGTTGCGCTCTTCAAGCAGCGCTTTTAGTGCAAGTAGCAGCGATCCATCGATTTGCGTGTAATTCATCACCATTCCTCGGTCAGCGCTATCAAGCAAGCCTGCTTGTTGGGAATGAAAACAGACAAAGTACCGAGTTGTATAGCCTCTGGCCCCGCCGTAACCGGGGAGCCATTCGCACTGTATTTCGTCCTGGATTAGTTGCGGCCCAGGCCTGACGCATTAGTCGCGATTGCGGTATTGGGCGGGTACCCACTCATACCTGCCGGCTTCGCGTCGGATGTGACCTATCCCCGGAAAGGGTAAGTGAGCGACCGCTGACAAACGCTGTTCACTCGCGGCGGTCTCGAATTGTTCTAGCCGCTGGGCGCGAGCAGCGTTCTGGTTGACGTCGAAGGTGATAGTCACCTCTGGGCGCGAGAACTGGATGAGGCCGACGTGCATGATGTCGCCCCAGAAATCGATACTCTCGCCTTCGCTAACGACCCGAAAGAAGCTGTGGCCCGGGGTATGTCCCGGCGTGGGAATGGCGGTGATACCCGGAAGGATTTCTGATTGGGCGGCGAAGGGCTTCAGCTTGCCTGCACGCTGGTAGGGGCCAACTGTCTTCAACGCTTCTTCCAGATGCGCCGGTTTCAGCCCCTTTTCCAGGTTGGCGCGATCCAGAAAGAAGTCGACATCGGCTTGGCCGACGTGGATGGTCGCATTGGGAAACATCATTTGCCCGCTGCGTACCAGGCCGCCGGAGTGATCGGTATGGATGTGGGTAATCAGCACATCGCTGATCTGTGCCGGCTCGTAACCCGCGGCAGCCAGGCTTTCGGGTAGCTTTCCGCCAACGCTACCGAACAGCTCACCAGCGCCGGTATCGACCAGCACCACGTGTGAGCCCGTATCGACGAGGTAGGCATTGATCGACGTTTCCAGCGGGTTGCGAGTAAATCCGCGTTGCAGCAGTGCGTCGATCTGCTTTGGACTGATGCCTCTAAGCAGCGGATGCAGATCCAGTGGCAGCGTCCCGTCGCTCAGGGCGATGATGCGGAACTTGCCGAGGTTGAAGGCGTAAACTCCTGCGAGTGCGGGTTTATGTGTCGATGCAGCACCTACGGTCGATGTCTGTGGTGCTGGCCCAGCAGTGGAAGGCAGCGAATAGGTTGCACCTGTGAACAGGGCGGCTGTCAGTATGGTCGCGAGATAGAACCGCGCGTGGTTACGCATGATGAGTACCTAGGCTAGTGCGACCATGGGTGATCGCTGGAACAAAGGTAGATAAAGCGCGTTGCGTAATGAACTGTGCTCGCCCTTATACGAGCCATCGCTATGGCTGATGGCTTTAGTTACAGGGGCCTGGATGCCGTGCAATCGCGTCAACCTCGATCAGGTAGCCATGATGCAGTGCCGGTACCGGCACCACGGCGCGAGCCGGGCGATGCTCGCCCAGGCAGCAGGCATAACGCTTATCCAGTACTGGCCAATGTTCAATGCCGACGATGTACAGGGTCACCTTCAGCAGATCGTCGGGCAGGCAGCCTGCCTGTGTCAGGATCGCCAGTAAATTATCGAGAGCGATTGAGGCCTGAACATCAAAACTCTGGTCGGCGCTATGGCTGCCATCCGCACGTACCGGCAGTTGCCCGGATATATACAGCAGGCCCTGATAGCTCACTGCCTGAGCATAATGACCACCAGGAGCTGCTGCGGCAGCGGTGTGTATACGCGCGATGAGCGCTGCGTCTTTACCAGCCATGCAGGCGACTCCAGGTGTGTACCCCACCGTCGATGTCGCAGGCATGGTAGTGAGGGAACTGCGCGCCAGTTGCGCAGGCGTGGTTGGGCAGGATGCGCAGGCGACTGCCGATTGGAAATTGGGCAACCAGGTCCCGCCCTTGTTCAGGCTCGAAGGTAATAATGCCGTGCTCCTGATTGGCACCGCTGAGCAGCGCTCCCTCAATCCAGTTGCCATCGGCCGTGCAAACCTGGCCGTAGGCGAAGTCCCGGTGTTGTTTCTGGGTGCCGCGGTCACGGCTCATGGCCATCCAGCCTGAGTCGGTGAGTAACCAGCCTTTTTCGACCTGATGTCCGATTACCGTGGTAAGTACGCTCAGCGCCAGGTCTTCTGGCTGGCACACGCCAATGTTGTGCATCACCAGATCGAAGAACACGTACACGCCAGCCCGCACTTCGGTGACTCCTTCCAGGCTCAGTGCCGACAGCGCTGTTGGCGTCGAGCCGACGCTAACCTGCGGGCATGGCAGGCCGGCAGCGCGAATCGTTTGCGCAGCGGCGACACAGGTGGCGCGCTCCTGTTCGGCCATGGCCTGCAAGGCTTGCAGGTTATCCAGCTCATAGCTGGACCCGGCGTGGGTCATTACGCCGACGAGTTGCATGCTTCCGGCACACAGCACCTGGGCGACTTGCAGTAATGCCGGATCCTCGACCTTGAGCCCGGAACGATGGCCGTCGCTGTCGATTTCAATCCATACCTCGAAGCATTCATCGTGCTGTTGGCCGAAGGCGACGATGGCCTGCGCTCCAGCCACGCTGTCGGTAATGATGCTCAAACGGCAGCCCTTGCGTCTGAGCGTCAGTACCTGGAGCAACTTTCCAGGTGTCATTGCAACGGCGTACAGCACGTCGGCGACGCCGTCGGCGAAGCAGTACTCGGCTTCCTTCAGGGTGGAGACCGTGACCCCGGCAGCGCCGGCGGCTATCTGCGCACGCAGAACCGGCAGACATTTGCTGGTTTTCACGTGGGGGCGCAGGCGCACCTCCAGGCTGTCCATGCGCAACTGCATACGTACTATGTTGCGGTGCATACGGGCCATGTCTATGAGGGCGGCCGGTGTATCGAGGGCAAGCAGGGTGGCTGACATGATCGGTAGTCCGGTGGTGGTTGTGATGCTGACTCTACGCAGCAATCGTGAAGCTGTGGTTCAATCAGGCGTCATCTATCTTTAAGTGAATCTGAATGATCGCTATCGAAGATCTGCGTTTGGCGGTAACCCTGGCGCGCTCTGAATCTCTGAGTGCGGCTGCCAGAACACTGAATGTGTCGCCACCGGCCCTGTCCATGCGCCTGCGTAAACTCGAGGCACTGCTCGGCACAACCCTGGCCAATCGCGATGCCCGGCGCCTGAGCTTGACCGCTGAAGGCGAACGTTTTGCGCGGGAAAGTGCATTGTTGCTGGAGCAACTGGAGGCGCTGCCGGAGTCCTTCAAACAGCACGACGATCAACTGGTCGGCACCCTGCGCCTGGCGGCCCCCTTTGGTTATGGACGGCAGCGGTTGGCTCCGTTGCTGGCGCGCTTCGCCAAACTGCATCCGCAGTTGCGCCTGCACCTGGATCTACGTGAAACGCCCTGGCCGGATCGTCACGACAGCGATGCGGTGATCCATATCGGTCGCGTCAACGACAGTTCATGGGTTGCGCGACCTCTGGCCCAGAACGAGCGTTGGTTATGCGCCAGCCCCGACTATCTGAGCCGCCACGGCACGCCACACGCGCCGGATGAGTTGGCTGGGCATCGCTGCGTCTGCATCCGTGAGAACGAGGAAGACGTCACCTTGTGGCACCTGCGCAAGCGTTCGGCGCGGCACACTGTGCGCATCGAACCGGCGCTGTTGAGCAACGATGGTGGCGTTGCCCGGCGCTGGGCCGAGCAGGGGTTAGGGTTGGTACTGCGGTCGCAGTGGGACGTAACGGATGCGATTGCCAAAGGCACTCTGGTCCGTGTGTTGGAGGACTGGCAATTCGACAGCGCGCCCATCACCTTGCTGGTGCCCTCGCGGAAAAACCGCAGCAGCCGTATTCAGGCGCTGATCGGTTTTCTGGAAACGTCGCTGATGGCGGCAGCCGGCAACGAAACACGCTCATCCAAATAGGCCTCCAGCGCTGCGGCCAGCGCGTCGAAGGCCTGCTGGATGCGCGGTATGCGCCTCAAGTCGCGATGCGTGGCAATCCATACATCCACGGCAAAATCCAGCGCATCGGGCAGCACGCGGGTCAGCCCGTCGCGCGCCGCCAACTGGCTCGGGCACACCCCTATACCGATGCCTGCGCGCAGGGCGGCCTGTAGAGCGAGGTGATTGTCGCTGCGCAGTTGGAAGTGCTGCTGCGCAAAGGGAAAGCCCCGCGCGCTGAGGGTCTGGATGTCGGCGAGGTTGCGGTCGGGGCCGATCATGGGCAGGCGCGCCAAGCTTTCCAGACTGGTGGGTGTGCCATACCGATCAAGCAACTCCTGGGTCGCGTACAGCCCAATCTGCAAGGCACCAACACGCCGGGTTATCACGTCTGCCTCTGTGGGGCGGTGAGTGCGAATGGCAATGTCCGCTTCCTGGCGGGCCAGGGCTTCAAGACGGTTGTTGACGCTCAGTTCAAAGGCCAGCTGAGGATGGGCACGGCCGATGGGTTGCAGCAACTGCGGCAGCACTTCGATGCCCAGCAAGTCGCTGCTGGTGATTCGCACCGTCCCTCCACCGGCTATCGCTTCGGCTGAAGCTGCGCGGTTGAAGGCTTCGGCGGCCAGCGCCATGCTCTCCACATGGGCGATCAGCTCACGGGCTGTTTCCGTGGGAATCAAGCCTGCGGGGGAGCGGGTAAACAGATTGACACCCACGCTGCTTTCCAGTGCCTCAATGCGACGGCGCGCCGTGGCCTGGGCGATACCCAGCATGCGCGCGGCACCGGACAAGCTTCCAGTGCGCAGAACTGCGAGGAATGCGCGCTGATTTTCCCAATGCAGGGTGAGTGGGCTCATACATTTCCTACTAGCGGCACAGCAACTTTAGGGAGTTGGTTTCACCCCGCGCCAACGTCATGCTGCACGGCAACAGTGGCTAACGCATACAAAAGGGGGATTGCATGAAGATTACGGGTGGATGCCATTGTGGCGCGGTGAGCTACGTTGTTGCTACGGATAACTTGCCACCGAGCTATGCCTGCCATTGTCTGGATTGCCAGACAACCAGCGGCAGTGCGTTTGGCTTGCACGCACTATTGCCCGAGGATGCTCTGCAGATCACTGGCGAGTTAAGCGACTACCGCTACGAAGGCGCGCACCCGGCCAGCCATCATCGGCTCTGCGCCCATTGCCATACGCGCATCTACAACACCACCAGCGCGGCTCCCGGTATGCTGGTATTACGCGCCGGGACCCTGCACAACAGTGCTGCAATCAAGCCCATTGCGCACATTTGGGTGAAGCGAAGGCAGCCCTGGCTGCAGCTGGCCGAGGGTACCCCGAGCTGGCCGGAAAGCCCGACACCAGAGGCCTTCGCCCAGGCGCTGCAAGCACGTCCGGTGTAGTTCCTGACGTTATCCCAAGCAGAAAGCGGCCAGTGCAAAGCCGAGCAGCCGAACTAAAAGCTGGCTGAAGTCAGGATGGACAGTTGCACTTCCTACTACGAGGATCCCACCATGCGCAACTACACCCTGGAATACCTGTTCAACGGCGAACCACGCGCGCACATGTTCGAACTCGAGCAACCTCAACTGCCTGTCCATGAGGCGGCGATGCACCTGCTACAGCTGCATTTTGGGGATGGTGAGAACAGCCTGATCATGCCCACTGCGGACGCGACGCCGGCGGAGATTTTAGAGCAGGCTGAGCGGGTAGGGCTGACGCAGATAAAAGTCGTCGATTAACCCGGTTGATGCGAGGTGCTGCAGCCAGCAACGCGCGCCTCGGCATAATTGAAGGACTGCTGTTGGCTGTGGATTCAACCGGTCATGACAGGCAGAAATCGGCCACATTAAATAATTCACCCAAGGCCTCGGTCAGGTAAGCTCACCTCCAGCCACCATGGAGGGTATTGATGCATTCACTGACCAACGAGCAAGTACTGGCGATCGCCAAAGGAAACGTCATCAACCAGCAATTGCTGACGCTCCTGCCGACGCTGGAAGTCCCTCACTGCATGCTGACAGCGGGATGTCTGTTCCAGACCTTCTGGAATCATCAAGCAGGACAGCCTGCCGAATGGCAGACAGAAGTCTGACCATCCACTGCGACGGTCTAGGCCAGACCGTCGCTATCGACTCAATTAGTACCTCCAAAAGACTGGTGTGAGCAGCACCAGCACCGTCAAAATTTCCAGCCTTCCCAAGAGCATGCCGACCGTCAGCAGCCATTTTGCCGCATCCGGCAAGGTCGAGAAGTTGCCTGCTGGACCAATGATCGTCCCCAGTCCGGGACCCACGTTGCAAACTGCGGTGGCAGCACCGCTTAAGGCTGTCGTCCAATCAAGACCGATCAGCGCCAACCCCAGGGCAATGCCACCGATGGTGATGGTGAAAAAGAATGAAAAGGTCAGCAGTGAACGTGCGATGTCTTCGTCAATGGGATGGCCGTTGTATTTTTTCCGAATCACCGCACGAGGATGAATCAGTTGTTTCAGGCTGCCCATCAGCAAGGAGGAGGCGACCTGAAAGCGGAATATTTTAAGCCCTCCCGCCGTAGACCCAGAGCAGCCGCCGACGAAGGTCAAATAGAAAAACAGCAAAACAGAAAAGCTGCCCCATAAGGTGTAATCCCCGAGGGCTAAACCCGTGGTCGTGACCACCGAGGTTACATTGACGGCCACGATACGAAACGCTTCCCACCAGCTGTAGTCACTGTTAATGCACAACCACGTACCAAATAGCAGCCAGGTAATCACCAGAAACCCAATGAACCCTCGCACCTGATGGTCTTTTAATAACGCACTTTTGTTGCCCCGTAGTGTGGCGACATACAAGGTGAAAGGCAGGCTGCCGAGAATCATGACGACCACGGATACCCAATGAATAGCCGGTTGAGGCCAGTGCGCCAGGGATGCATCCGAGGTTGAAAAGCCGCCCGTTGAAATAAATGACATCGCATGATTGATCGCTTCGAAAGGCGTCATTCCCGCTACCCATAGCGCCAGAGCGGACACCCCGGTCAGCCCGAGGTAGAGCACCAGAATATACTTCGCCGCGACGTGAGAGCGTGGTGTGACTTTCTCTGACCAGTCTGAAGATTCTGTCTGAAACAAACGCATGCCGCCGACTCGCAACAAAGGCAAAATCGCCACGGCCATGCCGATAAAACCAATTCCGCCGAGCCAGTGCAGCATCGAGCGCCAAATCAGTAATCCTGGTGACGCGGTATCCAGCCCCGTCAAAATCGTCGAGCCGGTAGTGGTGATGCCGGACATCGTTTCAAAAAACGCATCGGTGTAGCTGATGTGATGGATGAGCACCATCGGCAAAGCCGCAAAGGCGCAGACGACAACCCAACTGGTCGTGGTCAACAGGTACATATCTCGTGGACGAAGTTGGGCAACCTCTGGACGCCCGCGAATAATCAGCGCCAGTCCACAGACGAAAGTGATCAGGCTCGACCAGAGAAACGCCGACAGATCATCACTGCGCTCATAAACCACCAGTGTAAACATGGGAATAACCATGCTCACGGCCAACGTGATCAAAAAAATACCCAGAATAAATCCGATAAGCCGCAGTACTGCAATGGACATAAAAGAACGCCTGGCTGATGAGCACCGCACAGTATCAATTGAGTCAACATGGCTACCCGTAAAGTTTACGTAAAATTCCCCGGTGGAGCTGAGTCCATCTGATCGGCATTAGCCATTTGCGCGAATGCTTAGCCAAAGCGTGGACCTGCGGAGGCTATCCTGCCGGGTTCTACCCGACAGATTCGTAATTGTATCGCCCGTTACCATCTGACATTAACGCGTTACTAATGCTTAAGCCAAAATCCTGACAGGTCGTTTCTATCCTAAAATCTATAGCTGATGGCCATGTTCCAGGAGTGGGAAATGACTGCTTTTGACTGATGGCTGTCTGTGAGGTGAACCGGACTGGTTAACCGAATTCATCTCGACATGACTGTCGACGGACCCTTGGTCCTTTGCTCAACGAAATCGAACTTATTTTCCCGTTGCTCTTCCACCTGGAGGCACGAATCCGGGCGGCACCTTGAGCCACGGGAAGCCCTGCAACGCCATGTCATAACCGGTGTCGTAGAGCTTGCGCATGTACTCGTTGTCGAACTCTTCCTTGTGGGGGAAGTTGAAGCTCGCCGGTATGAATCCGAGGTTGAAGTCCACACCGTCGCGCTGGGTGGTGGCATAGATCCGGTAGAGGTCGCCGATGCCTTGGCTGTGGATCAACGAGGCGATCGCGCGCCCAGCGATGCTCATGGTGCTGCGCTCGACATCCGCCCAGTCCGGATCGAGTCGCGCGTTGCGTATCACGTAGAGTTTACGCTCGCGGGTGAATCCTGCTTTTGCCGCCTCCTCGTTGATACGGATCCCGGCCGGATAAGCGAAGACCTGCGCCATGATGCCCCCGTCTACGTGCATTTCCTGATAGGTTTTACCGTCGACCTCCACATCGATCATCATTGGCGGAAATCCTCCCGGAATCGAGGCGGATGCGATCATGATTTTCACGAAAAGGTCCAATGCCTCAGGACCACCATAGGTCGCGATTTTCCCCATGTCCCAGATAATCGGGCGTCGCGCATCGAGGTCAGCGGTGGCGATCAACAGAAAGCGGCCCTTCGCGTACTCGGCGGCGATCTCCTTGAGCGTATCCTCGGTCACCGATTTGCGCGTCAGCTTCAACAGCGGTGCATTGTCCGACATCGCATCGCTCAAGACGCCTGAGATAAAGCTGCGCGGCACAAGGACGTCTTTCGGCGATAAGGTGGTATAGACCCTCTTCAGCGTCGCGTCGTATTTCGGCCCAAGAAAGGCGAAAGGTGCAATCAGCGCGCCCGTGCTGATGCCGGTAACGAGTTTGAATTCAGGACGCTTTCCTGTAGCCGTCCAGCCATTCAACAATCCCGCGGTGAACGCGCCGTTGTCACCGCCGCCCGAAATGGCCAGAAATACTGCTGGCGGCAAAGGTCCCTTGTGCCCCTGCTTCACAAGGTAGGCCTCTTCCCGCTGCAGCGCTTCAAGTGCGACTCGGCTCAGCTCTGTCATGTCTCCACCGGCGACATAACGCACCCCGGTCATTCCCGGGATCTGCGCTCTCGCCGTCAACTCGGACGGCACCGCGTCCAGGCGAGGCGGCGCCCAGGCGCAGCCTTGCATCAGTACCAACAGCGCCACAATCAGACTGGTGATTTTCATAGTCATCTATCACTCGAAAAATTTTCGATTCGCCTGCCCGTGGCGTCATTGCATCTGCGTCCTGATCGCTTGCAATAGATAGAACGATAGCATCGCTGCGCCGCGTCGTTATTGCGCAACCTCCGGATCGAGCGCCCGGCACCCGGGCCTGGAACGGCTGCCATCGCTGAACTAGGCTTTGCTGTGTTCTTCTGGATGCATGGTCTTGGCCATAATTAGACGAAAACAACGTGTGGAGCACTGATCATGTTGGGCGCGCGCGATCTGGCGCTGCGTCCGTCCCTGGAGCGCCCAATGCCGCCCATGACCACGCGCCTGGTGGCGCTGTTTGTTCTATGCCTGACGCTTGAAGTGCCGGCCCAGAGCAACGCCTGCCCAACTGGCGAGAAACAAGTGTGTCTGGACGGCTGTATCTGCCTGCCAGATGTAGGGCAGGTGCTCGGTCCCCTGCCTGATGGCATCTACCAGATCGCAGCACCTGCCCTGGCGCTGTGGCTGACCCAAGCCCGCGCTGAAGCCAGCACCGGCAGCCAACCCATTGCGCCGCACATCCGCGAGCAACTGCTGCGCTGGTACGACCCCAGCGTCCTCGATGCCGCGCGCTACAAAGTTAGCGACAACGGCCAATTCAACGCCGCCACTGCCATGCTGCAAAACCCCGATGTCGGTGCCGTGACGCTGATCGACATCATCCTCTTCCGGGACGCTCAAACCGCAGAACAGAACATCGCGCTCTGGGCGCACGAACTAAAGCATGTGCAGCAGTATCAGGAATGGGGGGTAGAAGGATTTGCCCAGCGCTATACACAAGACTTCAATGCTGTGGAGGCGCCGGCTTATGCCATACAGGCTGAGGTCAGGCGGGTCGTGCGGGAAGGGGCTTACTGAAAAGCTCCCGGTCACGATGGTTCTTAATCAGTTTCGAAATTCGCCCCACTGTTGAGCAGAAGGTGAGCGTTCGCCGGCCAATCTTGTCGCTCATGAGTCCGATCATCGGCTGGCCGAATAACGCCCGGTCCGGGTGCTCACATCGACCCACACGGCTAACACCAGAATGCTGCCTTTGACAATCATCTGCCAGTAGCTGTCTACGTCGAGCATGGACATGCCGTTGTCCAGACTGGTGATGACCAACGCGCCGAGAAGGGCGCCGTAGACCGTGCCGGAGCCGCCGCGCATGGAGGTACCGCCGATGAAGCAGGCGGCGATGGCGTCGAGTTCGCCCATGCTGCCAGCCGAGGGTGAGCCGGCGGCAAGGCGGGCGGTGTTGACCACGCCGGCGAGGGCGCACATCACGCCCATGATGCCGAAAATCCACAGCTTCACGGCCTGTACGTTGATCCCGGACAGGCGCGTGGCTTCCATGTTGCTACCCACTGAATAAACGCGTCTTCCGAAGACGGTCTGGCTGGTCACGTAGCTGAACACGCCCAGTAGCATCAGCAGAAGCAGCACCGGAACCGGAATCCCGTCGTAGCTGTTGAGGGTATAGACGAACCCGGCCAGTACCGCGCCGATCAACACCACGCGCAATACGTCACGCATCATCGAGTGTGCCGCCAGGCCGTGGAGAGCACGATTGCGGCGTTGTTTCCAGGTCAGGAAAAGTGTCAGCGCAAACAGCAGCACGCCCAAACCGGTGCCTACCGCGTGCGGCAGATAACCCTGGCCAATGTAGACCAGCTCCGGCGATACCGGGGCGATGGTGGTGCCGCCGGTAATTCCCAGCAAGATGCCACGAAAGGCCAACATGCCGCCCAGCCCGACGATGAAAGAGGGGATCCGCAGGTAGGCGGTCATGTAGCCGTTGGCCAAACCGATCATCAATCCGCACAGGGCGACCAGGCTCAGGTTCGCCAACAGCGGTATGTGGTAGATCACGTCGAGAATCGCCGCCAGTCCACCCAGCAGGCCCAGCAATGAACCGACCGACAAATCGATCTCGCCGCTGATGATTACCAGCACCATGCCGCAGGCGAGAATCCCTGTGATGGACATCTGTCGCAGCAGGTTGGAGAGGTTGCGTGGGGTCAGAAATCCGCCCTCGGTCTGCCAACTGAAGAACAGCCAGATAATCGCCACAGCGATCACTAGCGCGAGCATTTTGTAGCGGGTGAAAAGCTGTTTGATCTGATTCATCTACACGGATTTCCGATCATTAGGGTGATGGCCAGCGGGTTGGCTGAGCGCGGCGGCGAGCACCTGTTCCTGGGTGAGTGCGTGGTTGATGAAGTCGCCGCGCAACTGGCCTTCGCCGATCACCAGGACGCGGTCGGAGACGCCGAGCACTTCGGCCAGCTCCGAGGACACCATGATGATCGACACACCTTCGGCCGCCAGCGCCCCCATCAACTTGTAGATTTCGTACTTGGCGCCGACATCCACACCTCGGGTGGGCTCATCGAGAATCAGCACCCGGGGTTTGGTCAACAGCATCTTCGCCAACACGGCTTTTTGTTGGTTGCCGCCAGAGAGGCTGGTGATCGGCAGGAACGGGCTCGCGGTTTTGATGTGCATGCGCGAGATTTCCCGCTCGATGCTACCCAGTTCGGCTTCGGCGTCGATGCGGGTCAGTTTTGAGTAATTGTCCAGCACGGCCAGGGTGATGTTCTGGCCGACCCCCAGATCCGGAATGATGCCCTGGCGCTTGCGGTCCTCGGGCACCATGCCCAGGCCGGCGCGGATTGAATTGCGCGGCGTGCGTGTGTCGATCAGTTGGCCGTCCAGCCAGACTTCGCCTTCGTGGCGACCGGGGTAAGCGCCGAACAGCGCCGACACCAGTTCCGTGCGTCCGGCGCCGACCAGCCCGGCGATGCCGAGGATTTCACCGCGTTTGAGGACAAATGAAATGTCGTCGACCCGTTTGCGTTTCGGGGTGTCGACGTCGTAGCAGGTGACGTGGCGCGCCTCGAAAATCACTTCACCAATGTCGTGGGGCTCGGTGGGGTAGAGGTTGCTCATTTCCCGTCCGACCATTTGGGTGATGATCTTTGGAATGTCCATGTCCGCCATGGCGGTCGTGGCAATGTGTTGGCCGTCACGGATCACCGAAATGGTGTCGCATACGGCGGCCACTTCATCAAGCTTGTGAGAGATGTAAACGCAGGCAACGCCCTTGGCCTTAAGGTCGCGGATGATATCCAGCAGCACCTCGATTTCCGAACGGGTCAGGGCCGATGAAGGCTCATCGAGGATCAGCAGGCGCGCTTGCTTGTTCAGTGCCTTGGCGATTTCCACCAGTTGCTGGTAGCCACCGCCGTACTGCGAAACCGGTAGCGATACGTTCATGTCCGGCACTTTCAGTTCACGCATCAGGGCTTCGGCGCGGTGGATCATCGCCGGGTAATTCATGCGCCCGCCGGGCAGCGTCAGCTCATGGCCCATGAAAATGTTTTCGGCCACTGACAGGTCGGGAACCAGGGTCAATTCCTGGTGAATGATGACGATACCGGCGGCCTCGGTTTCGCTGATCGATTGCGCCTTGAGGGGCTGGCCGTCCCAGAGGATTTCACCCTCCCAGGTACCATAGGGGTAGACCGCCGACAGGATTTTCATCAGCGTGGATTTACCGGCGCCGTTCTCGCCGCACAGTCCCACGCACTCACCAGGCTTGACCCTGATGTCGATGCCATTGAGGGCTTTGACACCGCCGAAGGTTTTGACGATACCGTTCATTTGCAGCAGGTAATCGGACATGGCGAGGGCTCACACAAAGGGCTCAAACATAAGCAACAGGCGGGAGGCAAACCCCGCGGGATCGGATTGGCTCGCCCCGCAGGATTGCACTCAAGCTTGCTCTGGAGTCTGTACCGCTCGATGGATCACTGGCCGGCAATCTGCGCCTTGGTGTAGAACCCGTCCTGTTCCAGCAGGTCGATGTTGTCCTTGGTCAACGGGGTCGGGGTGAGCAAGATGGTGTCGACTTTTTTACTGCCATTGTCGTACTGCGAGCTGTAGGTGGGTTTCTCGTTACGCGCCAGTTGCACTGACAGCTTGGCGGCTTCGGAGGCGATGAGTTTCAGCGGTTTGTAGACGGTCATGGTCTGAGTGCCATTGATCACTCGCTTGACCGCTGCCAGGTCTGCGTCCTGACCCGAGATTGGCACCTTGCCGGCCAATTTCTGCGCGGCCAGTGCCTGGATGGCACCGCCTGCAGTGGCGTCGTTGGAGGCGACGATGCCATCAATCTTGTTGTCGTTTCGGGTCAGGGCATTTTCGACAATGCTCAGCGCTTCGGTGGGGTTCCATTCCTTCACCCACTGTTGGCCGACGATTTTGATATCACCCTTGTCGATCGCCGGTTGCAGCACTTTCATCTGACCTTCGCGCAGGACCTTTGCGTTGTTGTCGGTCGGCGCGCCACCGAGCAAAAAGTAGTTGCCCTTGGGCGCTGCTTGCAGCACGCCGCTGGCCTGCATCTCGCCGACCTTTTCGTTATCGAAGGAAATGTAGGCGTCGATATCGGCGTTGAGAATCAGGCGATCATAGGACACGACCTTGATCCCGGCCTTCTTGGCTTCGGCGACGGCATTGGTCAGTACGGTGGCGTTGAATGGCACGATGACGATCACATCGACGCCACGGGAGATGAGGTTTTCGATTTGCGAAATCTGCTTTTGCTCGTTGGCATCGGCCGATTGCACGAAGACCTTGGCGTCCATTTTTTCCGCCGCCGCGACGAAGTAATCCCGGTCACGTGACCAGCGTTCCAGCCGCAGGTCATCAATGGAGAAACCGATTTTCGGGTGGGCAGAATCGGCCATGACGGAAAGTGATAGCAGAGACAGGGCGCCGGCGAATAGTGTGCGTTTTAGTTTCTTCATGATGGTGCGTCCTTTTATTGTTGTTTGAAAGACACTGCCTGACGATGAGTATCGTGCCGGTAGAACTGTAGAGAGTCGGCAGGTGCCGCGGGCATAGATTTGTCGCGCGAATGTCACAGCGCCGCCAGCGGACTTTGTTGACCGTCAGTTGTAGATAAACCGGTTCACGACGTTTTCGAGCATCTCCTGCCTGCCGCTGACGGCCTGCGGATTCAGTTCGTTGGCGAAGGCGTGTTCGGCCAGTGACTGGAGGCTGAACTCACCCGCCAAAACCGCCAGCCCCAATGGCTGCTGCCAGCCGGCATAGCGTTGATCCTTGAATTGCTGGAGTCGGTCGTTCTGCACCATGGCCGCCGCGCGCTCCAGGGACAGGGCGAGGACGTCCATCGCGGCGACGTGGCCATGGAACAGATCGATCTCGTCGAGGCTTTGGCGGCGAACCTTGGAGTCGAAGTTGAACCCGCCATTCTTGAAACCACCGACTTTGAGAATTTCGTAGGTGGCCAGGGTCATCTCTTCGACGCTATTGGGAAACTGGTCGGTATCCCAGCCGTTCTGCGGATCACCACGGTTGGCATCGATGCTGCCGAAGATCCCCAACGAGGCGGCCGTTGCGATTTCGTGATGGAAGCTATGACCCGCCAGGGTTGCATGGTTGGCCTCGATGTTGACCTTGATTTCGTTTTCCAGGCCGAACTGATGCAGAAAGCCAAAGACGGTGGCGCTGTCGTAATCGTATTGGTGCTTGGTCGGCTCCTGTGGCTTGGGTTCGATCAGCAGGTCACCTTTGAAACCGATCTTGTGCTTATGCTCGACGACCATGCGCATGAAACGACCCAGTTGTTCGCGTTCGCGTTTCAAGTCGGTGTTGAGCAGGGTTTCGTAGCCCTCGCGACCGCCCCACAACACGTAGTTGGACCCTTTGAGGCGTTGGGTAGCGTTCAAGGCGCTGAATACCTGAGCGGCGGCACAGGCGAACACTTGCGGGTCCGGGTTGCTGGCGGCACCTGCGGCGAAGCGCGGGTTGCTGAAACAGTTGGCGGTTCCCCACAGCAGCTTGATCCCGCTCTGTTCCTGATGGCGCTCCAGGTGGTCGATCATCTGCGCGAAGTGGTTGCGGTATTCCTTTAGCGAACTGCCCTCCGGGGCGACATCCGTATCGTGGAAGCAGTAGTAGTCGATGCCGAGTTTGGAGAAGAACTCGAAAGCGGCCTGCGCCTTGCCGATGGCCATCTCCATCGGATCTGCCGCTTGCTGCCACGGACGCTTGAAGGTCCCTGCACCGAACACATCGGAGCCCGGCCAGACGAAGGTGTGCCAATAGCAGGCAGCCATGCGCAGGTGCTCGCGCATCGGTTTGCCGAGGATAAGTTTGTTGGCATCGTAGTGGCGGAAGGCGAGGGGAGAGTCGCTGGCGGGGCCTTCGTAGCGAATCTTGTCGACATCGGGAAAGTACTGCATTGGCAATGTCCTTGTTGTTCTTGGCGGTGTCTCGATACTAGCAACGGCCTTGTGGCTGCTGATTATGAAAGTCACCAACACAGGGTGCGATTTTGAGTATTGAGATTCGTCGCCTGCGCGCCTAGTCTGTGCCGACCGCCTCGGTGTTGACGGCCCAGGACAAGAACAATGAAAACCGTACCGCCCGTTCACCGCATTGCACTGCTGTTCAATGGCAGCAAGATCTACGACCGCGGCATCATTAGCGGCATCGGCAACTACCTGAGCAGCACGCGCGCATCCTGGGACTTGTTTCTTGAGGAGGATTTCCTCTGCCGGTTGAAAGGGATCGAGCGCTGGCAGGGTGACGGGATCATTGCCGACTTCGACGACCCGCTGATTGGCGAGGCGCTGGCCGCAATCAAGTTGCCCGTGGTGGCGGTGGGCGGTTCTTATCAGGATGTGCGAGCCTATCCGAAAGGTATTCCGTACGTCGCCACCGACAATGCCGCGCTGATGACGCTGGCGTATGAGCACCTGATCGAGGCCGGGCTGACGCGTTTTGCCTGCTTCAGCCTGCCTGAAGCACAAGCCAATCGTTGGGCTCAGGAACGGGAAAAAGCCTTTCGCCGGCTGATGCAACGCGATGGCCTGCACGCTGAGGTCTATCGCGGCATGGGCACCAGCGCGCCGCTCTGGGACAGCGCCGTCGAACAGCAGATCGCCTGGCTGCAAAGCCTGCCCAAACCCATCGGCATCATCGCCGTCAGTGACGCGCGCGCCCGGCAGCTACTGCAAGCCTGCCTGACCGCCGGAATCGCCGTGCCGGAGCAGGTGGCGTTGATCGGCATCGACAACGACCCGCTGACCCGCAGCCTGACCCGGGTGCCACTGAGCTCGGTCATCCAGGGCACCGAAACCATGGGGCGAACCGCCGCGCATCTGCTCCATCAGATGTTGCACGGCATGCCGTCCACGGGCACGCAAATACTGATACCCCCTGATTCGATCAACGTGCAGGTATCAAGTCTGCATCAACCATTAGGTGACCCCTACGTCATGCAGGCGCTGCTGTTCATCCGTCAATATGCCTGCCAGGGCATCAAGACGGCGCAGGTGGCGGCTTATGTCGGCGTGTCGCGCTCGTCGCTGGAATCGCACTTTCGCAAAGTGCGAGGCTGCAGCGTGCATGACGAGATCCTGCGCTTCAAACTGGCGGCAGCGACCAGCAGGCTAGAGAACACCGATTCAGCGATTGCAGACATTGCGTCCAACTGCGGCTTCAAATCTGCGCAGTATCTGCACACAGTGTTCCGTCGCGAGTTTGGCTGTACGCCCCGTGAATACCAGCAGGGCACCAGTGTCGCGATGCAATGATCGTTGGGGCGAGTCATCACCCTGGTCGCATAAATTTGAAATGCACGGCGTTGCTCTACAGAATCTCTCCCCGATCCGGCCCAAGGTGCCGGACATTCGTGGTGACCGGACATTCGTGGTGAAAAGGAACTGCAGTTGAACGAACAGACATTGTCCATCCGCCTGGAGCACGTGGCGGCGCATGTGCCAGCAGGCGCTCGCCTGGCCGATATCGGCTCGGATCACGGCTACTTGCCGGTGGCGTTGATGCGCCGTGGCGTCATCGCGGCGGCGGTGGCCGGCGAGGTGGCAATGACGCCGTTCCGCTCGGCCGAACGCACCGTGCGCGAGAACGGCCTGGACCGGCGGATCACCGTGCGCCTGGCCAATGGCCTGGCGGCGATCGAGCCGGGCGACGGGATCACGGCGATCAGCATCTGCGGCATGGGCGGCGAGACGATCCGCGACATCCTCGACAGCGGCAAGGCGCGCCTGAGCGGCCAGGAACGCCTGATCCTGCAGCCCAACGGCGGCGAGCAACCACTGCGCCAATGGCTGATGGAAAATGGCTACCGCATCCTCTGCGAGGAGCTGCTACGGGAGAATCGCTTCTACTACGAGATCATCGTCGCCGAGCGCGACGGGCCGGTAATGTACAGCGCCCAGGAGTTGTATTTCGGCCCGCTGCAGATGCAGGCACGCAGCCCGGTGTTCCTGTCCAAGTGGCAGCGCATGCTGCGCCATAAGCAGCAGACCCTCACCCACTTCGCCCAGGCGCGGCAGGCCGTGCCCGAGGAGAAGGTGCAAGACATCGCCCGACAGGCCCGGTGGATCAGCGAGCTGCTGGCTTGAGCACTGCGATTATCCTGGGAGCCTTAGTTCGGGGCTACGCTAACGCTATGCCGGGTCGTCGATCAATTGTGACTCACTTTTCGAGCTGCCTGTCGCTGAGGGGAGGTATCGACCCCTGGCTGACGGTCGAACTCGCTATTTCGGAGCATGCAGGCATTGATCAGGTGCTATTGGTATCTGTTGTTGACGTCTATTCGGTGAATTGACGTGTGCATGGATATGCACATATAGTCATCCGCATGAACCGAACCTCTATACGTTCCCGGGCAATTGATGCCGCAATCGACTCCCTCGATGGAGCCTTCTTCAAAGCTCTTTGCGAGCCGTCGCGGGTAGCTGTGCTCAAGCGAGTCATGCAACTGGGGCGTGCGGATATCGCCGAGATTGCCGAGGGGCTGCCTCAAGAGCGTTCTGTGGTATCTCGCCATCTGCAAGTGCTATCAGAGGCGGGTATCGTCCGTGCTACCAAGGTCAGCCGGCAGATGTTCTACGAGGTGGATGGGGCGGCGGTGGTGACACGGCTCGAAGCCATTCTCCAGCACATGAAGAGTCTGGCCCCGTTTTGCTGCCCTGGTGTGCCAGATTAGTTTTTTATTAACTGTATATATGCATGAGTGCGCATACATGAATGTAAAAAACGAGCCCATGGACGCCATCGTTGTTGGTGCGGGCCAAGCTGGGCTCGCGTGTGGCTGGCACCTGCGGCAGCAGAACCTCAGGTTTCTCATTCTGGATGCCGAGAGCCAGCCAGGTGGAAACTGGCGCAACTATTACGACAGCCTGAGACTTTTTTCCCCTGCTGCTTATTCATCGTTACCTGGGATGCCCTTTCCAGCTGAAGCCAAACATTATCCGCTACGCGATGAAGTCGTAGATTATTTGGAGCAGTACGCGAACACTTTCCAGCTACCCATTCGGCAGAACATACGAGTCCAGAAAGTGCGTAAAGAGAATGGACTGTTTTTGCTTCAGGCATCGGATGGTCAGCGTTTCTGCTCCAAAGCATTGATCGTATGCACCGGCGGATTCAATCAGCCGTTTATCCCTGACATTCAGGGGCTGGAGAGTTTTGGCGGGCAACGTTTACACAGTGCTGATTACCGAAATGTCGATGGCTTCAGAGACCAACGAATAGTGGTCATAGGTGCGGCCAACTCAGCGGTACAAATTGCCCATGAGTTGGCTCAAGTCAGCAGCGTCGTATTGGCGACAAGGGAATCGATTCGATTTTTTCCGCAAAAGATCCTTGGTGTGGATTTTCATGCTTGGCTCAAGTGGACAGGGGTGGAGAAGACTCGTTGGCTGAACGATCAAAGCACCCCGGTACTGGATGATGGCACCTATCGTCGAGCCATGAAGCAGGGACTTTTTGAGCGCAAGCCGATGTTCACGCTAGTAACGTCAACGGGCGTGCTTTGGGCCGATGGTCAGCACACCGAAGTGGACAGTTTGGTTTTCGCGACCGGATTTCGTCCAAACCTGGGGTTTTTGGCAGATCTACACATGGGGGACACCGGGAGCCTTGCTCAGCGACATGGGCAGGCGGAGCACGTACCGGGTTTGTATTTTGTGGGATTACCGAAACAGCGCAACTTTGCTTCGGCCACCCTCAGAGGCGTTGGGCCAGATGCTTCTCACATCATTCCCGGCTTGATGCGTTTCATTCACGTTGCATCGTCCATGAACGACCGGCCCCCGTTGCGATCGCACTGACGACAGGGTTGGACGCTTTAGAGACCCCCGAAACCGATAAACCAGGGAAGCGTATCCCTGCCTCTATGTCCTTCATACTCCGATTTCCTTTCAAGCTGATTTCGACAATAAAACAAACTGATCATTGCCGGGATAAGTAACAAGTTGAACAACCATTGAAACACCTCTGTTGATTTCAAGGTGATCGCCGCAACTAAATTAATTAGAGCCACGCCAATGATTAAAAGGTTATATCTAATATGTTGACGCTTGATTGAAGCAAAGCTTTCCCAATCATAAATCAGCCATTCGTGGGAAAATTCGTCGCATTCAGGACACTTATGGGTTGGCGGAAGTTTGTCTCCGATATAACCACAGCCAGGGCATCGAAATTTCATGGCGCTATCTACTATTAGGTGACATGCCATGTCGCGTTTCTTGTCGCGGTAAGCGCGAGATCTATCGAGGGGAAACGCGACTGGGTTGGCGGCAAACCCGGCTATGGTAAAGAGGGTAGCAGGACACCACCTGTTTTCCACTAGTCTGTCCATCGACTGTTTATGATCGATGGCTGCCTGTCACGAAGGGCTGCAACCGACCCTTTGCGGACATTCACTGCCACCGGGAGATAATCGTCGATACGTGCTTGCGGACCTTGAGCGAGGGTACTGGGTACCGGGATTTTCCAGTGTGTGTAGCGCTCGTGCTCATCGATGCGAGGATGGAACTCGCCGCTAAAACTCGCGGCCCAGTTCTCCAATGCGCGGAGACGACGGGGGATGCCTCGGAGTTTATTGTTACGGGGGAGCAATCTTCGCAAGGGGATATCCTTATGTTGCGCGATGACACTAACGGCTCGGGCAGTCAGGCGTATTCAACGGAATGTTCCATTTAAAAATTTTCTGCCTCGGGCGCACGGAAGGCCTTACTGTAATAGCCAGACTGGTCGAAACAGCAAACCTGCTTCTTGCCGGATGCAAGCATATCGCAGGCGTCACCCATTCGTTTTACGCGCGTCTTAAGTTGCTTGGCTGAAGTAATCCAGTGTATCCAGTCTACTCGTGCGAGGGTCGTCGTATTGTTCCAAACTTTACGAGCCTCAGGAGTGGCTGCCAGTGCCTCCTGAAAATCTGGTGGGATGTCAGGCTCGGGTTCCTTCTTCACAGGGGTTAGCTCAAGCGTAACGATATCCCCAACGGTCGCGCCTGCGGCTTCGTATAACTCTCTACTTACCTGCAGCCAATGGCTCAGCTGACCATCCGGCTCAAGGGTTGCCTGGAAATGGTGCCCATTGATTGTGCCTTCAACTGTCGTCCTTCCTCGCCTCGGAAGCTGTTCACTCGCGTCTCTTGGCAGTACTACGAACGCCCACGACGTATCATTACCGGGCTTTGCCGGACGAAGAAGCTTTGCTTCGAATCGGGATTTCACATCGATTGTTGTCATTGCAACTCCTCCAACTAATACGCTTAACTACTGATCCAGACGCCCGTTCCATGATGACGCGTGGCACTGGAATCGTCAGCTACAACGTGCAAACTGCGGTCGACACCACCATTTGATCGTTGCGCATGAGGTGACCAACGTCGGTTCCGATCGCGATCAACTCAGCTCGATGGCCAAGCAAGTCCGCGAGATGAATCCACAGCCGAATGCAGACATTAGTCGCTATCGCAAAGGTTAGCGAATCAGAATACCCGGACTGACAGCAAACCAATCGTATGTCTGAAAAGGGTGAGGCCATTGAAATTAAAGTTCAGCCACGTGGATGTTCTCGTCGAAGACCTCGAGGAAGCGTGCAGGTATTACGCCCGAGTCTTCAGCGCCAGGATTTCCAAGACACTTGATTGGCAGCGCGACGGTTTGCATGTGCGCTATGCGATCGTCATGTTTGGAACGGAGCGCCTTATGTTAGTGCAACCGTTTACCGGAAATCTCAAGGCGCTAATGGACTCCAACGGCGAAGGCACGATCTACCGTCACTGCTATTCCACGCCAGACATTGAGGCCGTCTACGACGAATTGATCGATGCAGGCGTCCAGCCGGAAAATGAGAACGGAAAACCACTGTCTCGCGACAATCTCCAATCGCCCAGTGGGACACGCATCATTTGGTTACCGAAACGCTTTGGGCATTTTTCTATTGAGCTGCTTGAAGAGAAAGAGCTGGAGGCATTTATCAAGGATGCATTTGCCGAGGAACCTGCACAAATCTTCTAAACGTTCTTTTCCATTGCGCGGTAATTTAGTCGTTCGCACAGATCAACGCTGAACCATTACCTTTGGAGCCTATCCGTGGATAGACGCAACTGGATTGAGCTGTCCCAGGACGCCGATACCGGGATTGAATCGATTCGTGCCCATTTTCAGGGGCATGCCTACGATCCGCATTGGCATGACAGTTTTTTGGTCGGGGTTACCGAGCAGGGGGTGCAGCAGTTCAATTGCCGGCGCGTTCGCCACCTCAGTACGCCGGGCAAGGTATTCATGCTGGAGCCGGGGGAGATCCACGATGGGCATGCGCCGACCGAGGAGGGGTTTACCTATTCCATGCTCTACCTCGATCCGCACTGGCTGGAGCGGGAGTTGCACGCGTTGTTCGAGCACGCACCGACCAACAGTCAGCCGGGTTTTGCCGACACCCTGAGCCAGGATCCGCGCCTGGCCACTGCCATTTTTCAAGCCTTCCACGCGCTCCATGAGGGCGACTTGCGCATCGTGCGCCAGAGCGCCATCGACACCTTGTTGGGTTCGCTCACTTGCCACCTTGATTGGCGCAAGCGTCAGGCCTTTGATCCGCGCCTGCCGTGGGTGGCCCAGGTTGCGCGTGATTATTTGCATGCCCATGTCTACGAAGACATCGGGCTGGATGATCTGGCCCAAGCCTGTGGTGTTGATCGCTTTCGCCTGACGCGGGCCTTCAAGGCAGCCTTTGGGCTGGCGCCTCATGCTTATTTGATCCAGCTGCGCCTGGCCAAGGCGCGACAGCTGCTGGCGCGGGGCGAGTCGCCGGCGCAGGTGGCCAGTGCTCTCGGGTTCGCCGATCAAAGCCATATGGGGCGCTGGTTCCGCCGCGCCTATCAGCTCACACCCGCGGATTACCGCAAGCGCTGCTCAAACCTTCCAGACTGAATCCCGCTGACTCGCGATCATGGTTTCCTTTCTGATCAAGGAGTCCATGCCATGGAATCGTTGCTGCCTTTCCTGTTGTTTGCATTCGTTGCCTCGATTACCCCGGGACCGACCAATATTCTGGTGTTGAGCCACAGTTCACGGCGAGGGCTGGGTGCCACATTGCCGATCATTTTTGGCGCATGCGGGGCGGCGGCGCTGATTGTGTTTGCAGTCGGGCTCGGTGTGGGCGAAACGCTGCTGCGGTTTCCCCGTGTGCAGCAGGCGATGGCTTGGGCCGGGGTGCTCTGGTTGAGTTGGCTGGCCTGGCAAATCTTTCAAAGCGCGCCGCCGTCCCTGGACCCGACCACCCCGCGCGACGAAGGTCTCAGCGTGTTCGGCGCCGCCACTCTGCAATTGGTCAACCCCAAGGTCTGGATGATGGCGGCGGCGGTGGTTAGCGTATTTGTCGGTGGCGGTGACAAGACCCTGCGACTGGTGGTGTTGTCGCTGATGTTTCTGTTGGTCTCCTTGCCATGCATGACCCTGTGGGCGTTGCTCGGCGTGGGTAGCGCTCGGGCTTTTGGTTCGCCACAGGCGTTCAAACGCATGAACACTGCACTGGCTTTTTTACTGCTGGTGTCGGCGTGGTTGACCGTGCTGGTGTAGGTCGAACACTGCTTGGGCAGGGCGAAGCAAGGGGACTGTCAGAAATTTTGTGTTCGGGCATAACATGTTGAAAAGGAGCATGTATGCCGACCAAAAAGAAACCGGCCTCGGAGGCCAAAACCCAGCTTCCTTCGATTCCGAAGGAGCTGATCGATCAGTTCGTTAAAGGCCCAATGAGCGCCGAGGCGATTCAGGACGCATCCATGGCGTTCAAAAAGGCGCTTATCGAGCGAGCCCTTGGCGCGGAGCTGGGTCACCACCTTGGCTACCCTCAGGGCGCGGAGCGCCCTGAGGAGTCGAGTAACCAGCGCAACGGCAAAAGCAGCAAGACCGTGCTGACCGATGATGGCCCGCTGCGTCTGGACATTCCTCGGGATCGCGATGGCAGCTTCGCGCCAATGCTGATCCCCAAGCATGAGCGTCGGTTCACGGGCTTCGACGACAAAATCATTGCCATGTACGCCCGTGGCATGACCGTCCGAGAGATCCGGGCATTCCTTTCGGAGCAGTACGGGACCGATGTTTCCCATGATTTCATCAGCTCGGTCACTGACGCAGTGTTGGAGGAAGTGACTGCCTGGCAACAACGCCCGCTTGAGCCGATGTATCCGGTGATTTTCTTCGATGCGCTGCGGGTCAAAATCCGTGAGGAAGGACTGGTTCGCAACAAGGCCATCTACCTGGCTCTGGGCGTGCTGCCGGACGGCACCCGAGACATTTTGGGCATCTGGATTGAGACCACTGAGGGGGCCAAGTTCTGGATGAAGGTCTTCAACGACCTCAAGACCCGTGGCGTTGAGGATGTATTGATCGCGGTAACTGACGGCCTTAAAGGCATGCCAGAAGCCTTGAGTGCGGTGTTTCCGACGACGACCTTGCAGACCTGCATCGTGCACCTGATCCGTAACAGTCTTGATTACGCCTCCTGGGACAAGCGCCGCGAGTTGGCCAAAGCCCTCAAGCGGTTTATCAGGCGCTTAACGTTGAAGCTGCCGAGCAAGCTCTGGACGCATTTGAAACGGGGCCTTGGGGCAAACAATACCCAACAGTCGTAGCCGCTTGGAGACGTGCCTGGGATCGAGTCATCCCGTTTTTTGTCTTCCCGCCTGCCATCCGAAAAGTGATCTACACCACTAACGCCATCGAGAGCATCAATGCTCAGTTGCGCAAGATCATCAAGACAAGAGGCCACTTCCCGACTGATGATGCAGCGACGAAGCTGATCTGGCTGGCACTGCAAAACATCACGGCCAATTGGGGCAGCGCAGCGCACGACTGGAAGAGCGCAATGAATCAGTTTGCGATTCTTTATGGCGATCGATTTACCAGGTCAAACTGGTGAAATGAGGGCTTGCCTTATGGCAGGCCGTTACCGGCCCGCACACAAAAAATCTGACACTCCCGAAGCAAGTCACAGCTTACTGTCACTCATCTAAATCGAAAGGCCAAACCGATATTCGTGCTCTGTCCCTTCATGCCGGGATACAGGCTCGATCAAGAAGCCACACCGTTTGAGTACTTTTGCCGAGCCTATATTTGCAGCGTATACGTTGGCAACCAGCTGTTTAAGGTTCCAATGCAACTGCGCTTCCTGGATCAGATGCCTCACCGCCAGCGTTGCCAGTCCCTGTCCGCAAGCGCTTTGAGCAATTCGATAGCCGACTTCTGCCGACCGCTCGGACGTGTCGATACCTTTCAGGTTCGCCCGACCCACTATTTTTCCGCCAGCCTCTTCGATGATAAATGGGTGCCAGGTTCCGGCGGCAAAATCAGACAAATAAGCCGCAATGTGCTCGGTGACGCCTTGTACCGAATAAAAAGCCGCATTGCGCGCGTCAATGAAACGCTCGAACCACTCGCGATTGTCCAGTTCAAATGTCAGCAACGCCTCAGCATCAGTACTTTGGAGGGTACGAATTCTGACGGGTTTCATAAGGTCGCTTCCCTTTCTGGTAGAACTACTTGAATAGTTGCGCAGTGGAACAACTGTCCGCTCTCGGCCGATTTTTACCTGCATCGACCGGTTGAATCCGCAACCGAAAGCGGACAGCCCGGACACCCAGAATCAGGTTTCGGATTGATGAGCCGCCCAGTGTTTCATCTCTTCGGCAATGAAGTGGTTCACCAGGTCGCTGTACATTTTCTCGATTGCATCCGCGCTCAAGCCCTCGGCCTCGGCCCACTCGCGACGTGTCGCCAGCATCGCCTTGAAACGCTCCGGCGCACGCACCGAAGTCGCTGAGGTCTTGAACTTGGAGGCCGCCAGCACGTAATGAAAACGCTTGCCCAACAGCTTGATAACAACCTGATCAAGGGCATCGATTTCGCGTCGGATGTCCTCCATGTCTGCACACTCTGCGGGCTGCAACTGATTGATGACTTCCATGTAAGTGACTCCGTTTGCTGAAAAAGATCGTGGGCTTCAGAAGAGGTATTGGTGGGTTACCGCGTGAGGCACCTCTCAAACACCGCCATATTGATACACCGTCGCACTCCAATACTGGCTGCCGTTACGTTCTTGGCGAGTCCATCCATCTGCCACCAGTTGTTTGGCGATCATTCGATTCATAAAGCCATGACCAAGCAGCAGAACCGGTCCTTCACTGGCAAGGGACTGAAGTCGTTGAGCTGCCGAGCTGGCGCGCATCCTCGCAGTGCCGACGGATTCGACTCTGCGCGAGTAACCGCACAACCATAAGACTCGAAGGATAAATGCCCAGGTAAACGGCGATAGCCGTGGCAGTTTCCAGTGACCATAAGGCAGTTGCGCTTCACAGAAAAGCGCGTCGACGAGGGCGGGCTTCAGGCCAAGAGCCTGGACGGAGGTCAGCGCACGAGGCGCGTTGCTTGAGACAATCACCGTGGCGGTTGCAGCGAGCTGCATGCTGGCATCCGGGACGGGGTGGTTAGTAATTTCAGACCGGTTGTATTTTTCGATCCAGTCTTTCATTTCGAGCGCTGACATTTTGTCGGCTGCGACCAACTTTGGCTGGCCGTGACGCATCAGGATTATTGTCCTACTCACAGTATGTTTACGTCCTTGTCCTGGTATGCGGTGAATGTGGGGCCCGACGGTCATCTTATCTGCGAAAGTCAGTCGTCGGCCATGACGGATGTACGTTTTTCCGGCGACGGAGGCGCACTGTGGTTTTCAAACCAATCGTGATCGCGGTACCACGCCACGGTGTCAGTGAGTGTCAGCTCCAGCGGCCGGAAACTCAGGCCAAGCTCTTGTTCACTCTTGCTGTGGTTGAAACAGGTGCGGTCCTTCTCTCGTACCAACAGGCGCAACGTGGCCATGCTCAGCAGAATGGGCTTGCCGGTAATACGCGCATAGATCTCCTGCACAGCCGCCAAGGTGTATAGCAAGGGCAGCGGTAGTTGTCGAACGGGTGTCTTGACGCCCGCTATACGTCCCAGCATAGGCACCAGCTCACGCATGGTCATATGCCGGCCCGCCGCGAGATAGCGCTCACCGCGCCGGCCATGTCTGGCTGCGGCAATCTGCGCCAATGCCACATCGCGGGCATCGACAACGGAGAAGCTGCCGGGGATCAGTCCGGGCAATTTGCCGCGCACGACATCGTTAACCAGCTGCCCCGAGGAGGTCGGGCCAATGTCGGCAGGGCCCCACATCCAGCCAGGCAGGACCATGCAGGCATGCATCTGGGGATGGCGTTTCAGGAACGACAAGACGACACGGTCGGCGAGGATCTTGCTACGGTAGTAGTCATCCGCGTCGGCGTCGGCCCGCAGGCAAGTTTCATCGATCGACGTGCCGGGGGCGCCGTCGAGCACGGCAATGGACGACGTATGGATGAAACGTCGGATACCAGCGTGGTCGGCCCGGACAAGCAAGCGCCGCGTACCCTCCACGTTAATCTTTTCGAGTTCCTTCCAGTGACTGCCGCCCTTGTAGTTGTCGCGAAAGAACGCGGCGGTGTGAAACACCGTATCGCAGCCTTGCAACGACATTGCGAACGCGTCGACATCGGCCATGTCGCCAACGACCAGTTCCACACCCTGCAAATGCTTGAACTGTTGTTCACCTTTGGCTCTTGAACGAACCAGGGCTTTGACCGCGCAACCACGAGCGACCAGCTCACGCACCAGGTTGTTGCCCAACAAGCCGGTTGCGCCAGTAACGAATACGCTGTGCATCGCTCAACCCTCAGCCTGCTCGGCTAAAAAATGACATCAACACCGCACTGTCGAAGAAGACCTCTTCACGGATGGCCAACCCATCCTTGAAGGTGAAGTGTGCGGCGTAGTACACGGCAATGTGGCGGCCATGGGGTGGAATCACCCGGTCCGGCAGCACTAATGGTGCGGTGAAGGTGCCGGTCAGGAAGGCGGTCAGTGCTAAACGATCATCACCGACGGCAAATGGGCTGAAGGTCAGCTGGGCATCGGGGAAGGCTTCGAGTAATGCGGTTTCTCGTTTGCGCATGGATTCGCGACCGGTTTGCATCCCCATTCCGTCGAAGTAGATGAAGTCTTCGCAAACCAGCGTAAGCATCGCCTCCACATCACGGCGATTGAAGGCACTGGCGGCGCGTTCCGCAAAGTCGTTGGGGCCAGTAGTCATACAGTCCGTTCCATTCCATTCGTTTCAAGGGCGTGTAGATATACCGTTGACGCCTCGCCCGAAAAACAGCGACTGCTGCATAATGGATTTGCAAATTTGCAAATCAGGGAAGATAGGAAGCATGGCTTTGCAAGCAAACTGGGACGATCTTCGGCTGCTGTTGGCCGTCTCGCGACGAGGCAGTTTTCTTCAGGCCGGCCAATTGCTGGGGGTCGCTGCGTCTACTGTGTCGCGACGGCTGACCCAACTTGAAGGCGCACTTGGCGAGCCACTTGTCGAGCGGGGCGTTGAAGGATGTTGGTTGACCCCGCGAGGCCAATCCCTCGTCGAAGTTGCCCTGGCTGCAGAAGCGGGCTTGAGGCGTCAAACCGTTACGGGCATGTCTGAGCTACACACAGAGCTATCTGGCAGTGTCGTGGTCAGTGCGGGGGAGGGGTTCTCTTCTTGCGTGCTGGAGGCCGCGAGTCGCTTCACCTCTGTGCACCCGCGATGCTCGGTGGAGTTGCTGATAACAGCCGACTTTCACAAGATCGTCCGCGGCGTCGCAGACATTGCTGTGCGCACAGCTCATCTGGGCGAGCCGTCGCTGATTTATCGCCCCATAGGCAAACTCGCTTACGGTGTTTTCGCCGATGCAAGCTATCTGAAGCGGTTTCCAGGGGTGACTCCGGCCACTGCGGTCAATATTGCTTTGCTTCCTCCGCTGGATAGGTTGCCGCAAATGTGTGCGGCAAAGGCCGCGGGTCTGGAACGCACGCAGATCAGTGTGAACTCGTTCGCGGCTCAACTCGAATCGGTGAGGCGAGGTATGGGTGTGGCAGTGCTGCCCCGTATTCTGGCGAAGGACCTGATCGGGTTGTTCCCGGATCTCCAGCTTCCAGATATGGAGGTCTATCTGGTGACCCGGCCGCAGGCGTTGAAACAGGCTCACATCAAATGTTTTTTTGTGATCCTGGAACAGGTGCTGCTTGAAGCCATTTCCGGGGAGGCGCCCCGAAATGGGGGCAAATAGATCTTCTCAAATTCAGTGGCTTTGACTTTGCAATCTGGTACGGGCACAGTCTGGCGCTACGTGAGGATGGATGCCTCGGTGAAGCTTAAGGAGAATGCCGTGTTTCCGATCAATATCTGGCTTGCCTATACTGCCGCGTGCTTGCTTTTGGTACTCGCACCAGGCCCGGACAATCTGCTGGCCGTAGGCCGAGGACTCAGTCAGGGCAGGATAGCCGCTATCGTATCGGGCATGGCATCCGGTACCGGAATTCTCTTTCATGTGGCAACCGCTTCACTCGGACTGACTTTGCTTATGCAGACGTCCGCAGTTGCCTTCTGGGTCGTCAAGCTCATCGGCGCCGGTTACTTACTTTGGCTTGGCATAAAAGTCCTGCGCTCTCGTAGCCTGATTAGCTTCCAGCCAGCGACTCGGCAATCACTGCCGAGCATTTTCCTCACTGGACTACTCTCGGCGGCACTCAATCCGAAGCCTGGGTTTTTTGTCCTTGCGTTCATCCCGCAGTTCGTCGACCCACAACGCGGCTCAGTGAGCGTGCAGATGCTGGTGTACGGCATATGGTTCGCCGCACTTACGGCAGTGGGATTCGCACTTATGGGCGTATTTGCCACTGCACTGTCCCGATTTTTGCGTCAGAGGCCACGACTGGTAAATGGCCTGAATGTAGGGGCAGGACTCACCTTCGTTGCTTCGGGAGTATCGATAGCGGCACTCAGTCAAAAATAGGATCGGTCCCCGGATAAAAATCGTTTGGTGATCATTGCCACTGCCTCCGCCGGAGAGGTCAGGGCTGTGTCTATATTAAACGGGGCGTTATCCCACGCCTCATATTCATGATCCAATACAGACTGCCAGGTTGGTGGCGTCAGCCCGGGAATATCAGTCTTCCTGGTTTCTACCCGTCGCCGGTGTTCATGTTTATCAGAGCAAACCACCTGGATATTCACTAATGGAGCACCCGAGCGTGTGGCGATTTCGCTCCACGCCTTTCGGCTTTCGATGACTGGGTTAACACAGTCGACTATGACCGTGCTGCCGAAACGAAGATTGCTCAGAGCAAGCTCATTAGCGACCATGTAACCGCTCCGCCCCACGTCTTGTGCCAGAGCACCGGAATTTCGGATAGCCTGCTCAATCGTATCGATCCGCAGATACACAGCACTTGTTCTGGTGGCAAGGTCACTTGCGATAGTCGTCTTTCCGGTACCTGGAAGGCCGCTGAAGACAATGAGCATTTTATGTCCTTCTATTAGTGAGTTAACCCAGTCCAGGCGGGTTGCCAGTGATGCGGCAGCAATAGCGGCTACCGACTGGCGAACATACCTACAAGGCTAAGGGCGAGTAAACGTCCGCTCTAGCTTGCTGCATGAGGCGAAATCAGGCATATCGTTCATCCATTAAAAAAAGCCCCCCTTAGCCCCAGATAACATGATTTTTCACACGCTCAAGCCTTCCATATAGTCATCGCAAGCCCAATCGGAACACATTTGTGTTTCATCGATGCGAGATAAATTTATGGATGACAAGATAAAACCGAGTCAGAGCCAGAAGGCTGGTTTGGGGACGCGAGTGGTTTGGGGCGGGGAGCAAGTTCAGCATCCCTACAACGCTACCCAGACGCCCATCGTAGTCAGTGCCGCCTACGGTTACCAAGACATCGATCAATGGTATGACGTGGCGCTGGGTAAAGAGCCTGGTTTCATTTACAGCCGCATGAGCAACCCTACTGTCACTGTCCTGGAAGACAAACTTTGCGAGCTGGAAAGCGCAGAATCGGCAGTCGCTTTCAGTACCGGGATGGCTGCCATCAGTGGTGTGCTGCATACCTTCTTGTCCAATGGTCAGCGTGTGGTTTCTACCCGCGACAGCTATGGTGGCACAAACAAGATCTTTGAAGAGTTTCTCCCTCGTATGGGAGTCGAGGTCACGCTTTGCGATACCCTCGACATAGAAGCTATCGAGCATGAGATCGCTAAAGGCTGCAATGTCCTTTACCTGGAAACCCCGACGAATCCAACACTCAAGGTTCTTGATATCAGACGTCTCGTGGCGATGGCGAAGGGTGTTGGGGCTTTGGTCATAGCAGACAATACGTTCGCGACGCCTTTGAATCAGAATCCCCTTGCTCTTGGGGTTGACGTAGTAGTGCACAGTGCTACCAAGTTCCTGTCCGGTCATGGCGATGTGCTTGGCGGTGTGGTCTGCGGCACCGAGCATCTCATGTCTCAAGTTCGCCATTATCGCGAAATCAATGGGGCCTCGCTGGATCCGTTTTCGGCTTATCTCATCATCCGGGGCATCAAGACTCTGGCTTTGCGTCTTCGCCAGCAACAGGCGAGCGCACAAGTACTGGCCGAATACCTATGCACTGAACCCCTAGTGGAATCTGTGAACTATCCGGGACTACCTCAACATCGAGGTCATGTCATTGCTCGTTCGCAAATGCGTGGATTTGGCGCAATTGTCAGCTTTGTGCTGGTAGGGGGTATGGACACAGTGACTCGTTTGTTGCCGCTGCTCAAATATGCACATCGTGCGGGCAACCTGGGAGCGGTTGAAACCATCTACGGGCCGGCACGGACAACCAGCCACGTGGAAAACACCTTGGAGGAACGGCAGGCACTTGGGATTTCCGAGGGTTTGGTGAGGGTCTCCGTGGGTATTGAAGATACAGCCGACTTGTTGGCTGACCTTAAACAAGCATTTGCGTTAGTTCGCAGCAAACAAGGTGATGCAATCCTCCATGCTGGCAAGCGTTTCACCGAGGTGGGAACCTGAACTCGGTAAAACTTCCGATTTTATTATCGGAACGTCCTTCATGAATAGTGAAAACAATAACAACTAGCGACAATTTAATTGTGCTGCCTAATGGTCGGTTACAAGAAATATTTGTCCGTGCATTTCATGAGTACATAGCGATGACTATCCAAACAAAGAATGATCAGTCCGATCCAGCCTTGAATTTCAAGAAAGAAATGCAAACCCGCCACATTGTCATGTTGGCGTTGGGTGGTGTAATCGGTACGGGATTATTCCTTACCTCCGGCTACACCGTTAATCAGGCTGGGCCGCTTGGCGCAGTGATTGCCTACATCATCGGTGCGGTGATGGTGTATTTGGTAATGGTCTGTCTCGGTGAATTAGCGGTACAGATGCCAGAAACCGGATCTTTCAGTAGCTACGCAACTCGATACTTGGGCCCAGGTACGGGCTATACGGTGGCCTGGCTATATTGGCTCACTTGGGCAGTCGCTATTGGCTCTGAATTTACGGCTGCGGGCATCCTGATGGTTCGGTGGTTCCCTGATACACCGGTCTGGATCTGGAGCGCGTTTTTTGCCATTGCAGTCTTTTTAAGCAACGTTGTATCTGTTCGTTTGTTTGCCGAGACTGAATTCTGGCTTTCGCTCATTAAAGTTCTGACTGTTATCACGTTTATCGTCATTGGTGGTGGGGCCATTTGCGGTCTCTTCCAAGTACAGCATTTGCAAGGTGCCGGGCTCTCGAACTTTACCCGTGAGGGGCTTTTCCCGACAGGGTTCTTGCCCATTGCGATGACACTTCTAGCTGTCTCCTTTGCATTTTCCGGAACTGAGCTTATCGGGATTGCGGCAGGTGAAGCGCAAGATCCTCAGACAAGCGTACCCAAGGCGATACGGACGACGGTGGTACGTCTGGCGCTGTTCTTCGTGGGCACGATTTTCGTACTTGCTACCTTATTGCCCCGAGAGCAGGCGGGCGTTATAGAAAGTCCGTTCGTGATGGTGTTCGAGCTGATTGGCATCCCCTATTCAGCCGACATCATGAACTTTGTCATTCTCACGGCCCTGATATCCGCCGCTAACTCGGGACTGTATGCGGCTTCGCGCATGCTTTGGACATTGAGTGATCAAGGGCACATGCCTAAGCGCTACGCCAGGCTTTCGCGCCAGGGCACACCGGTTAATGCGATCGTTTTGAGTATGGCGGGGGCGATGGCGTCGCTGCTCAGCAGCGTGTTTGCCCCTGATACGGTTTACTTGGCTCTGGTATCGATTTCAGGGCTCGCGGTGGTGATCGTCTGGATGAGCATCGCTGCGAGCCAAATCGCCTTCCGACGCCAATACGTCGCCAATGGCGGGCGGGTTGAGGATCTGCATTTCCGTGTGCGCGGCTACCCTTGGGTTCCTATTGGTGCTCTGTTGTGTTGCTTGCTGGCCTGCGTTGGCATTGCTTTTGATCCTGAGCAGCGAGTGGCGCTTTACTTCGGTCTTCCGTTTATCGCGTGGTGTTACTTCGTTTATTGGATCACTCGCAAGAAGCGGGAAGAGCGGTTGGCATTAGCAGCGGCTGCACATCATTCCGCTGGTGCGGCGTGAGTAGCTCAGGAGATGATTGAGCAGAGATAAGTCCCAATGAGGTTGCGCCGATGAGTCAAAAATCACTACCACCCTTGAATTGGCTGAGGGCATTCGAAGTATCGGCGCGGTATTTGAATTTCACCCATGCAGCGCTGGAGCTGCACCTGACTCAAGGTGCAGTAAGTCAGCAGATCCGTCAGTTGGAGGGCCACCTCGGGGTGGCGCTATTCAAGCGCCTGCCCCGAGGGCTTGGCTTGACTGAAGAAGGGCAATCGTACCTACCGGTAGTACAAGACGCGATCAGCCGTCTTGCAGTGGGTACAAACGAGATTTTTGGCCAGCACAATCGAAGGCATGTGAAGGTGCGTGGCAGCCTTTCCTTCCTTCACTATTGGTTGGCCCCGCGGCTCGCGGGTTTTTGTCGAGAGTATCCCCAAATCGACATCCGATATATCAGCAACATTTGGGTGAAGGAACCGGACGGAGAGGATGACCTGGAGATTCGCTGGGGATGCGGTGAGTGGTCGGGATTGCACTCTCAGCGATTAACGTGGGACATCCTCCAGCCCGTTTGCTCACCTGAACTTATGACCCGCTCACCGATACGTGAGCCTCGCGATTTGATGAACCATTCTTTGCTGCATGTATTGGGGTACGAGGAAGGTTGGGGTTACTGGTTGAAGCGGGTTGGAGCAGACGATGTCGATTATTCCCGTGGTCTTCAGTTCGACACACTGATTTCCACAATCCGTATGGCAGAACTGGGTCAGGGCGTTGCCTTGGCCCGGTCTTCCGTAGTGGAAGATTTGCTGAAGAGTGGGCACCTGATTACTCCATTCAGTCACCGAATCGAGGCCAGCGAGTCTTTTTATCTGGTGCGTGAGCAGGCCGAGGTGCTCTCGCCTGATGCCGCGACTTTTTCTACCTGGTTGGTGGCTCAAGCCCACCGCCTTTTGTAATTCTGTTCTGGAGTCATCATGCATTACGTAAGCACACGCGGCGGTGACGTACGGGCGGACTTTCGCAGTGTGGTTCTGTCGGGACTTGCCGAAGATGGCGGTCTCTACGTCCCGGCAAGTTTGCCTGTCTTCACTGAGAAACAGATTGCCAGTTGGTCGTGGCTACCTTTCGATGAGCTGGTCTGGCGGGTGGTCTCACCCTACGTTGGCTCTTCCATGGACGAAAGCACCCTGCGTGCTTTGCTGAGCGACAGCTATCGAAACTTTAACCACCGCGCTATTACACCGCTTGAGCAGATTGGCCATAACGAGTGGATACTCCAGCTGTTTCATGGCCCAACCCATTCGTCCAAAGATTTCGCTGCGCAACTGCAATCGCGTTTGGTGGAGCATTTTTTGGGGGAGGTCGGTGGAGAGGCGCTGATCGTCGGTGCGACCAATGGCGATACTGGGCTGGCAGCGCTTGAGGCGTTTTCTAACTGCCCGGGCACTCGCATGGCGATATTGTATCCGCGCAATGGGGTAGCGGCTGAGCAACTCTCTGCCCTGCAGGCGGCAGACCCTGAGCGGGTTCAGCTTTTTCCAGTAGACGGTAATTTCGACGACTGCCAGACGTTGGTCTCTCGACTCTTGCGCAACTGGCCGTTAGACGGGGTAATACCCATCAGTTTCAACTCCACCAACTGGGTCGGCGTCCTCGCACAGATCGTTCTTTATTTCCACGCTGCCTTGCAGCTGGGTGGCGGGACACGTCCTGTAGGCTTCAGCGTTCCAGCAGCCAGCTCTGCTGAGATCTGCGCCGGCTACATGGCTCAGAAAATGGGATTACCCATCAATCAGGTGATCATTTCTACTAACAGCAATGATGCACTTCACCAGTTTATTCATCGCAATCGCTACTCGACCCGAGTAAGTAACCGAACGTTGTCTCCTGCGATGGATTTCTCCCTGTTCTCCAACCTGGAGCGGTTCGTTTGGGAGCTGTATGGGCACGATGGGAGTTCAGTAAAGGCGCTAATGGAGCACTTTGAAGGCTGCGGCGAGTTAAGCATTGGCAACGAGCAATGGCTCCGGGCCCGAGTTCTGTGCGATTCCTATGCAGTAGACGAATCACAGGTTCGCGACGAAGTCATCAAGTTGTTCCGTGAGACCGGGTCTGCAATCGATCCACATACCGCTGTGGGCGTTCTGGCTGGCCGAATACATCGACGCAGTCTGGGGGCTCCGATGGTGACCTTTGGGCAAATTGCTCCGGCCAGGTCTGCGGCCCTATTGTCCGAGTTAGGTGTCTGGCAGACAGAGGTACCAACGACTCCTGACATTTTTGCTCAGCCACCGTACTTGGGCAAAGGCGATCTGGACGGTCTGTGCCAGGCTCTCTTGTCGGCGCAGCAGAGGCACGTATGAAGCGCATTCTGGATCCGCTGGACGAGCGCATACTTGCCGAACTCACAGCGAATGCCCGAATCGCCCATGTTGAACTGGGCGCCAAGGTCAACTTGTCGCGCAATGCTGTGCGGCAGCGCATTGAGCGTCTTGAGCGAGACGGCGCCATCCAGGGTTATACGGTACGTCTCGGTGATTCCCGACGACCTTCATCGCTGATCAGTGCGGTGATCTTTGTCTATCGCTACGACCGCATGCGTGGAGAGGAGGTACTTGCTGTGCTGCGCTCCATCCCCGAGGTGGTTCAGTGTGAAGTATTGAGCGGTGAATTCGATTTGATGCTTCGAGTCAATGCTGCCTCTCCTGAACGTGTTCACCTTGTCTGGAAGGAAATCTCTGCGATGCCCGGGGTGGAAAACACCGTCACTTCCTTCGTCCTTTCTGCAGTGTTTTAAGCAAAAAAAACAGAGGCGTTTTCCGTCCCTGTACCCACTTCCTTCGCCTTACGCAGTCACCTGGACGAAAAGCGGACAAGCCGTTTATGGGCTTTCTGGACGTCTTTCTGTACGGGCAAAACGGCCAACAAATACAGCACTCTGCCATATTCAACTGCCAGAGCTCGACTCTTACGATCTTTCTGTCGAACAACGTCTAAGAGGACTGCTTTCATGACTGAATACAAAATTGCCCTGGTGGGTTTTGGTGGCGTCAACCGTGGCCTGGCTCAACTGGTTGCAGATCGTAATGCCGAGTGGAAAGCCTCTCTGGGTTTTGGTATCAAAATCGTTGGTGTGACTGATCTTTTTCTCGGTTCCATCGTTGCTGAAGAGGGTCTGGATGCAAAGCAGTTGGTCGCTCTGCCTATCGAGAAGGGGGCACTCGCTCAAATGTCTGGAGGCACCGCTGAGGCGTTGAACGAAGCTGTCATTAAGCATTCTGGTGCGGACATGATTGCTGAAGCCACCTTCACCAACCCGGTCGATGGTGAGCCCGCTACTACGTTCTGCCGCTGGGCACTGGAAAGCGGCATCCATGTTGTGACCACCAACAAGGGGCCAATTGCTCTGCACGGTGCTGAGCTTAAGGATTTGGCCCGTCGCAAGGGTGTTGCCTTCGAGTACGAAGGTTCGGTCATGAGCGGTACGCCCGTGATTCGCCTGGCACGACAGGCTCTGGCAGGCGTGGAGGTTCAAGGCTTTGAAGGCATCCTGAACGGGACTTCCAATTACGTGCTGACTCGCATGAAGGACGGCCTGGCTTTTAACGACGCCGTCGCTCAGGCTCAACAGCTCGGCTATGCCGAGGCCGACCCAACTGCCGATGTGGAGGGGTTTGACGTCCGCCTCAAGGTGGTGATTCTCGCCAATGAACTGCTCAACGCTCGATTGAGCGTCAGCGATGTGGCTTGTTCGGGGATTAGCCGCATCAGTCCAGAAGACATCGCTCAGGCAAGTGCCAACGGTGCAAGTTGGAAGCTGATCGGTTCTGCAAATCGCGAAGTTGATGGCTCGGTTCGAGCGAGTGTGGAAGCTCGACTGCTGCCGAATTCGCATCCTCTTGCCGGAATTTCCGGTGCCACGAACGCGGTATCGTTCAAAACTACACTGCTGGGTGCCGTCACTGTATCCGGCCCTGGAGCAGGTCGTATCGAGACGGCCTTTGCGTTGCTGTCAGACATCATCGCCATCCATACCACCCACGGCAAGTAATAGGAGAGTCGTCATGAGCGTATCCAGCATGGCCAGCATCCAGCTTGTTGATGCCAAACAGATTGATGTGTTCAGTCCATTCGATGGTCGCCTGGTGGGGAGCGTACCGTGCCTTGATGCAACCGCTGTTCCTGGCTTGCTGGAGCGTGCGCGAATTGGCGTGCGTGAGAGTGCCGCAGCGCCTCGCCACCTTCGAGCACGGATCCTTGAGGAAACGGCTCGGCGTGTAGAGCTTGAGGCTGAAGCGTTTGCCAAACTCATTGTTGCAGAGGCGGGAAAGACGCTGCGGCAAGCAGAGAAGGAAGTGAAGCGTTGTGTGAACACGCTGAAGCTATCGGCGGAAGAAGCTCGTCGTAACGCCGGAGAAGTGATTCCATTTGAGGCATATGAAGGCTCCGAATCTCGCCAGGGCTGGTTCACTCGTGAACCGTTGGGGCTTATCGTCGCGATAACCCCATACAACGATCCGCTGAACTTGGTCGCCCATAAATTGGGCCCGGCCATCGCCGGTGGCAATGCTGTGATTCTGAAACCCTCAGAGCTCGCACCGTTGTCGGCTCTCAAGCTGGTTGAGTGCCTGGTGGCCGCGGGCCTGCCTCCGTCCGTGGTAACCCTGGCGACCGGAAGCGTCGATCTGGGTAAAGCATTGGTGGAACTGCGCGAAGTGCGGATGATTTCCTTCACGGGTGGTTTTGCAACTGGAGAGTCCATTGCTCGTAGTGCAGGCTTGAAGAAGCTGGCCATGGATCTGGGGGGGAATGCCCCGGTTCTCGTGCTCGAAGACTGTGATCTTGAACCGACTGTAGAATCTTGTGTATCCGGTGCTTTCTGGGCTGCAGGGCAGAATTGCATCGGCACACAGCGCATCCTTGTTCATCGTTCAATTTATGAGGACTTCCGTGAGCGTTTTGTCAGCCAAACGCGTGCATTGGTGGTGGGTGATCCGGACCAGCGAGCAACAGATGTAGGCCCGATGATCACGGAACAGGCGGCGCGTCGTACCGAACAATTGGTAAATGATGCGCTGGCCGAGGGTGCCGTTCTTCTGTGTGGGCACCATCGCCAAGCGGGAAGCTATGCGCCAACCGTGCTGGAGCGTGTAAGCCATAACAGTCGGATATGGCAACAGGAAGTCTTCGCGCCGGTGGTCATCCTGGAGCCTTTTGACCACCTGGATGATGCTGTTGCTCTGGCCAACGCTCCAGAATATAGCTTGCATGCGGGACTCTTCACCCGTGATCTTTCCAAAGCCCTGAAATTGGCGCGCCAAATTGAAGCCGGTGGCGTGATGATCAATGATTCTTCCGACTATCGTTTTGATGCCATGCCTTTCGGTGGCTTCAAGTACGGAAGTCTGGGGCGAGAAGGTGTTCGATTTGCCTACGAGGACATGACGCAACCCAAAGTGGTCTGCATCAACGAAATGGGTTGAGCGCTTAAGGCGATGGTGTCCATCTAAATTTGATCTGTACCCCAAAAACCTTTATGCGCTCGGCTATCGGTCCAGCAGAGGTGCCAGCAGCGCACACATGCTGCGCCAGTGCGAACCCTCCCAGTAAACCCGTTGGCAGTTGTCGCAGCGCAGGAAGTGCGAATAGAGGGCGCCAACGCGTGGCGGCACCTGCTGTCGGGCCAGTTCCGGGCTGATCTCGTGCAGCGGCAGGTTGCAATGAAGGCACAGGCTGAATGGCCGTGCGCTACGCGCCAGGTCGAGGCGCTCGTACAATTCGCGCAACTGCAGCGACGGTTTCAGGGCGTGCACGTAACAGCCGTGGCTGATGATCCGCCGCTTGAGCAGTTCGCGGTCGCGGGTTAGCACGATGCGTCCTTGCTGCGCAGCGATTTCGGCGATCTCGCTGTCCTCGAAGCCATTGTCGTAGAGGGTGTCGAAGCCGCTCATGCGCAGCAGGTTGGCCAGCCCGCCAAGGTGCGCATCCGCGACGAAGCGCAGCACCCGTAGAGGTTGCGCACGAACCTTTAGCAGCGGGCTGATGTCCAGCGCTTCGAACTTGGGATACACCGCCAGGCGGTCACTGTCGAAGATCACCCGCTCGAAGCCCACCGATTCGCCGTTGAGCAGCACCAGCTCGACCTCGGTGTGCGGTATCCCGAGCGCCTCGATCATGTGCTTGACCGTTGCCCCTCGCGCGCACTTGCAGGTGAAAGACTGCCGCCGCCGTTCGGCCGGCAGGAAATCGTTGAGCTCCTCGTAGAAGCGGAAGGTTGCACTGGTCATGTTGAACAGTATGGCAGGGCTGCAGGATGAGCGAGTCTAGTCCGGACATCTTCTCCGGCAGACCCCAAATGAACGGTAGGGCGCGCGGATACACCAGAAAACGAGTCCATCACCGAGCTGGTCAGTTCACAATAGGCTGAGCAAGTCAGCTTTTTGGCCGTTAGCGCACTACATGACCGGCAGCTGTCGACCGAGGCCGTGTAAAAACGTAAGCAGTCATTGAGATCTATTTGTTGCCGCTTTATGTTGTTCGTTTTCATGGAGGATTCTGACTGATGGCACGCGTGGGCTTGATACTGGCACCCGGTTTTGCGGACTGGGAATACGCTTTCATTGCAGGAACCGCATCCCCGTTTTACGGGATCGACGTCAGGTTTTTCGCCGCTACTACGGGGCAGTTCCGCTCGCAGGGTGGATTGGCTGTAACTGTGGATAGCAGCTTGCAACAATGCCTGGACTGGAAGCCGGACGTTGTTGTCGTCATCGGTGGAATGATCTGGGAGCATGCAGATGCACCGGATATTCGGGACTTTCTTCAGGCTAGTCGTTCAAGTGGAGCGACAATTGCCGGTATCTGTGGGGGAACGCTGGCACTTGCGAGGGCCGGGCTTCTCGATACGGTTCCTCATACCTCGAACAGCGCTGACTTCATACAACAGAATGCCGTAGGTTATGAAGGCGCCACGCTTTATCGAAGCAGCCAAGTAGCTGTGGTTGCCGACCGCATCATAACGGCTCCAGGCCCTGCACCCGTTAGTTTTACCTGCGCAGTGTTCGAAGCTGCCGGACTCTCTTCAGAGAGCGTTTCGCAGTTCAGGTCATTGTTGGCGGCGGAACACATTTCTGTCAGTCGCGCTGAAGAGTTGTCTGGATCTAATCTAACCACTGAGTCGCCAAGGGGCGGGTCCTGACGAAATGTTTATTTGCAGGACCAGGATTCATCCCTCTATCCAAGAGACTCATACGCCGTAACAAGCGGCTATAACAATGAGCGCGAGAAAACAGGCCAACTGAACGAAAAAGAAGGCAAACCGAACCGCCACGAACGTATTGGTTTGCACATGGGATACGTGAACCAGAGACTGGCACACGCGGGCAATCAGGACGATTACGGACAAGTAGCTCACCGCAGGGTCGTCGATACCAAGGGTTGAAATAACCAACACGATGGCGCCAAAGACAGGCAGATTTTCCACACAGTTCGCGTGTGCTCTTATCCCACGCCGATACCAATCCTCGCCTTCGAGCTGATCGCATCGGAAAGAGGCAATCGGAACATTCGAGAACAAGATTCTGACCCAGCGATACACCCCGACGGTTGCCATCAACAGCAGCAAAGTCCAGGTCGCAAATCCAAGCAACATCCACATCGGTATTGTCATGGCTGCCAGCCTCGATAAATCATTTTCAGCACGTCATCCCACAGCCGCGCGGCCAACGCACGGTCGGCCGCCCCAGTCGATCAATTGCTCATGATTGGTGCCAATGCGGTCTGAATCGTGGACATCTGTGCCGGTGTTGTCATGCGCGTAAGCAGCCGGCCAAAGTGTGGATGCTCCACACCCGAGATTATGTATTGCCAGCGGTAAGCGCTCAGCACAGAGGCTTTGATTTGCGCTGTCTCATCGACACTGAATGATCGTGAAACAGTGCGAATAAAGTAGTCGGCATCGGATGCCGATTGGGCCTGCAGGATTCCATCGACGGCCGCCACCAGCGCAATCAGATCGTTCACTGCCTGGTCGCGCTCGGCTGGCGAGAGTTTCGCGTGCTCCGCCTTCCACTCCAGTTCATCGAGTACGACGTGCCGGCTTTCATCCTTCCAGTGAAATTTGAAAACATCCTTGAACAGTGGGCACAACTCCTCACGCGGGGCGATGCTTTGCACGTAGTGCGCCTGAACAAACAGCTCGATATGACAGGTCAGCGCGAGCACCGACCAAGTGCTGGCCGCAAGCACCGAGCGCGCCACATCGTTGGGATCGGCAACTTGACGATATCCCGCTGGCAATTGCAAACCAATCATCGTCTCCATGCGCCGGAACAACTCCTGGTGCTTGATCTCGTCGTTAGAAAAGCGCACCAGCGCTTCGAGTGCGAGCTGATCGTCAAAGACACGGGCACGACCTTGATCGAGCATTTTGGCACTGATAAAACGCTCGACCAGGCCAAAGATATACGCATAGGTTCGGCCCTGAATCTGACTGAGCAGGCGCGCCTCATCCGCAGCGAGAAAGGTCAGGCGGTCGATCCGCGACAGTCCATCCGGCAAGAATTTGCGCGAGAAGTCAAAACTCCGGTCCTGTAGCAAATCACGATCGATCTGCCATTCCGCTTTCTTCGATGATCTGACAAGTTGAGCATAACGGTCGGCGTTGTCCGAATCTGAGCTGGGCATGGTAGCAACGGTGTTCATATCGATCTCCTGCTTGCCTGGTCGAGTTGGAAATGGAGCAATTACGGTTAACGTCGGAGCCAATGACCAGCGGTGAAGCCTCTGGGGACAGTCTCGATCACTGTGTCCGCGTTGGTGCTAATCTAGGCCTCGCAGTTCAGGCGATGAATGACCAGTGCGCCTGATTACATGCTCCGGACTCCGGAACGGAGGGCTGGCACTTGTTGGATGCGTTTTCTGATGTGTTGCGTGTAATTCGGCTGTCTGGAGGCGTCTTCCTCGAGTCGGAATTCACTGCGCCCTGGTGCATCAAGGGAAGAATCTCTGCGGACGATTGCAAACCGTTCCTGGAGGCACCTCGACATATCATTGCGTCGCATTTTGTCGCCGCGGGGCATATGCAATTACAAGTCGACGGTGGTACTGCCATTGACGTGCGGGCAGGCGAACTCGTTCTGCTTCCTCACAATGACGCCCATTCTTTTGGCAGCGATTTAAGCATTGCACCCATGCCGGCGGGCGAAGTTATCCAGCCGCCAGAAGTCGGCGCTATTTCACGAATCAAGTACGGCGGGGGCGGCGAGGTTACGCAGCTACTGTGCGGATTCCTCGGCTCTGAAACCCCCTTCAGTCCGTTGCTTTCTTCGCTGCCATCCTTATTGAAATTAGACTTGCGCGCGACGGCTTCGGGAGCCTGGATTGAAAGCTCATTCCGTTTCGCTGTCAGTGAGATTGCGGCGGGGCGCCTCGGCTCGACAACGGTCATCGCCAAGCTCTCCGAATTGCTATTCGTCGAAGCCGTCAGCCAGTATGTCGCGAGCCTCCCCGCTGAGCGGCGCGGGTGGCTGGCGGGTTTGCGAGATCCGCATATCGGGCGCGCACTGGCACTGCTCCATGCCCGTCCAACCGAGGGCTGGACGGCAGAAGCCCTGGCGCTTGAAGTGGGCATGTCGCGTTCGGTATTCGCGGAGCGATTCACGGCATTGGTCGGACAGCCACCGATGCAATACCTGACGCTCTGGCGTATGCACGTGGCGGCTCAACAGCTGCGTGAAGGTCGCGGTAATGTGGCGCAAATCGGCTTTGCAGTTGGCTATGAATCCGAAGCCGCGTTCAGTCGCGCATTCAAACGCCAGTTCGGCACATCACCTGGCACTTGGCGCAGACAATCAGCATGAGAAGGTCCGGTGCCGATGGATACTCCCGGACGAAATCTGCCGTGCTAGCAAGTCGGTTGGCATCGGTCGCAAAGGCCCATTCCCGGAGGCTCACGTCATGCAGATTGCCGCCACGTTCCCACCCATCGGCGAAGCGGTTTGGCTTGTCGCAACCTCCTAGTAGCGCAGACACTAATAAAACGACCAGCCCGTTCAGCGTTTTTATATGCATTCGAGATTGTTCATTAGCGATATGCCCGCGAGAGGTCGACTGGCTCACCGGCATGGCCCCGCAAGCCCTCAAACCTGAAATGGCTTTTAGATCTCTGTGCCTACCTCTCATCTCAAAAATCATCGATTTTTTGAAATCACATCACCCATGTATTGATTTAAATCGCGCAGATCTTTAATCCTCCATGAGTACGGCGATAGCTTTACACCATTCTCTCGCAAAGTTTTTGGAATCAAGTCTCCATTTGGACGAAGTATTATCGATGATACAATTACGCCCGGATAATCATTTAATCGTTTTTTGAAAGCGGATGTTGTTAGATTAGGTGTAGGAGGATTGCTTTTATTAGCCAATGGTCCTGTTGCTTTGAGATCTGTTCCGTGGCACATGGCGCATCGCTGTAAATAGAGATTTTTTCCATTAACATTATCTGCGAAGGATAGTGATGTTTGAATTAGCGATAAAATTCCTAGCGAAGCGATGAATAATATTTTCATTGTTTTTATCTTCCTTGATTGGGTCAGTGTCGACTGGACGCGATTTGGTGCGCGGGAAAGATATCAGCCATCGTGTCGGCACACACACACACACACACACACACACACACAGTCCTTTCTGATGCCCATTGAATCAACTCGTTTTTCACGCGCATCCCGGTGACCGCGTCTGGCCGATTTCTGCCTGTCACGAAGAGCAGCAACCGACCCAAAGCGGCCCGTCATGATATTTGAGTCTGGCCGTTAGGTGTGGGGCAGCTCTCGAATCTCCACTGTACCGCCAGCCTCATAAACTGGATTACCAGCAAGCAACTCCTTAGCCCCATCGAGATTGGCTGCACGTACTCGAATGAATCCACTGAGATGAGTATCGCTAGGCTGACTCAATTGACTTTCCGTAGGCGCTCCCCCTGACCAATCGAGCTATCGGCATCGAATTTACCGGTGCTGCGTAGCTGGGTGATATATCGAGCCCACTGGTCTGGGTCATATGCAGCCTCCAAGTTGGAGGCATCCTGATGCATCAACAGTATGTATTCGTTCACTTGTTCCCCTTTGTTCACGTAATGCAGGTGATGCTGCTAAATCAGTGGTTAAGTTGATCAGCCTTGTGTCGAATGATACTAACGCGGAAATGACCGCTTTTGGCCGATTGCATCCAGGGACACGAGTGCTGTCGATCAATATGTCCCGCTTTACTTACAAGTCATTCTGCAATACGGGCTACGCTGTCGCTGCGGATGAATCCTGTCGCGGCCAAGTTCCGGAGCTTTTGCACCAATGTTTCTCGCTCGGCCTTTGAGGTGACCGGATCGACGATTTGATATTGGCGATCGCACCACATCCCAACCTGACGTAGCCAAAAAGCCTGTGCACCCGTTTCAGCGCTCAGCCGCTCCAGCAGGTACGCCACCTGCTGCCAACCCGGCCTCAATTGAAGTATCGCCTGGCGGCGTGCCGTCGACAGTTCATGCCAATCCCGATCTAATTTTTCGCCTGATCCAGGGATCACAGATTTCCAAGGTAGCTTGTTCAGTTGAGTGATTGCGGCGTAAAACACTTTGTCCGACGGGTCGTCAAGCGCCCTCAGCAACTCGGACAATTGGTTGTCGCCAAGCAGGCGTATGGCCGCTTGCCGCACGGAGGAATAGCGAGAGCGCATCGCTTCTGTTAGCCACAGCTTGTCGAGAGCGACTTTAAGTTCGGTTGCCAAGCCAATAATACCGAGCCAATCCTGTTTCCGTGGTGGAAAGCCCTGATTCAATTTCTCCGTCAGGATGGCGCTTGCATCGACGTTATGGCGTACTGCTGCCCAGCGCGCCAAACTACGGATCGAGGCCGATGCATCCAGCAAGGCCTGGCGCAATAATAGCTTCGGATCGTCGACCAACGGCAATAGGGCGCGCAGCACGCAAACACGCACTTTGGCGCCGGGTCGTGATAGGGCTTCAAGTAACAGTGGTGATGCTTGCGCAGCTGGTAAATCTTGACATGCTGATACGGCAGCTAACCGTACGGTCAGCTCGCGATGGGCCAAGGCGTCCCTTAAAAGCACCTCCGGCGCTGAGTCCTTTTCCAGCAATAGCGCAAACAGATAGCGCGCAGCTTTACCTTGTTGCGAAAGGAAATTGGCGTAGACCTCAGCCTTGATCTCGGGTGACTGCAGTACTGTGCGAGCGGCCATGAGCGTGGGACCATGATCGGCTCTTCGGCGCGCAGCCAACGCTATGAGAGGTTCCAGCGCGAACAATAGCGCCTGAGCCTGGGATGGAGTCATATAGTGATTCAGCCCCTCCAACGCCAGATCGCGAATCTGGGGTACCCAGTCGTTCAAACGCTGTATCAAAGCTACTAACGCTTCAGGAGAAGGATTATCGCACAGCCCCCTGACAGCGACTTCTCGAATGAAGCCGTTGTAGTGAGCACTGACCTCTATCCATTTTCCATTGTCCTCAGCATTCCCTAGCAGTTCCAACGCTTCGTTTCGCCGCTGCTCCGCCAATGAGGAGGCCGGCATCTGCTTGTTCTTCAGCCTACCCAGCCATTCCCTTATTAAGTTCACTTTTTAATCCTTTTAATGCTCGTGCGGGCTGTCTTGTTAACACTTTAAGCAATTTCTCAGGTCGACTGCATTCAGTTGGAAAGGATGCTTTCGACCCAAAGCTGGCATGCCGTGTCAAACGTAAAAACCCGTTGGAATGAATTAATCCCCAGATTGCACGCGCTCTATAGCTTCGAAAAGCTGGCCGTCGAAGTACTCGGTTCCATTTCGTTCCTGTTCTGCCATGCGGCGTTTTGCCTCGATGAGCAGGTGTTTGGTCGCGATGTTCTGATTCAAAAAAGTAGCGACCATAAGGTCATTCAAACTCTCTAGAGGTGTGTCCCATGCCTCCCTGCAACGCTGCATTAACCCTGTATGGTCATCCCCATTCCATGGATCTAAAAGATTCGAGACTGTCAGGTTGGAGGTCATGACCCTACCTTTGAGAGAATTGACGGGTTGGTAATTTCTCACGCCCGGGATATATATGAAAAGCGATATTGAAGGACCGCTTTTGGCTGTGTTGCCTGTCGCCAAGGGCAGTAAACGACCCAAAACTGACGGTGAAGCAGAGCCAGCTACTGGTTCGTACTTGGGCGCAAGCGTATTGTTCGATGCGCTTTCCCTCCCTTGGAAATCTTCAAAAAAGGACGACTTACATGGATGTTGAACTGGCACATCAGATTGAGGCCGCAGAAAGCGAGTATTTGCGTTCGCGTGTTCAGAACTTGGCAGGGATAAGTGGAAATCCTTATGGCGCACGTGTTTTTTCCAACGGAGACTTTCCGTGCTTTCAGGTGAACGCATCACCTAGCCCAATGTTCAACCGCATCTACGGCGACAGCGCCCGTGATCCCCAGGCACTTTTGAAGTTGCTCAAAGATTCAGCGGAACATTCGGTCGTAACTCCCCTTATCGGGAAACCTTCCGCGTTGGGACAGTACTCACTTGTGGGCGAAACGCAGCTTGAGCGTTTGAGGGGCTGGACTCACTTGCAGTTCGCGTGTGCCATCGAGAAGGTGGTCTTGAGTCGCCACTCATTCCAAATCGAGGAAGTCACGTCAAAAACTCTTGCTCAGTTCGCAGATGTGCATGCGGGTGGTTTTCATACCAAACCAGAGTACCGATTACTGAATCAAGCATCCTTCGCAGAGCAGACGTCGAGCGGACGTCTGAAAATCTGCGTCCTGAAGGCTGATGGGAAAGTCGTGGCAGGAGCCTCAATGTATTTGGCCAGTAATGGCATTGCCTACCTTGGAACGGCTGCCACCCGAAAGGATGCCCGGGGCCTTGGCTACCATGGAGCACTGATATCTCATCGAATTGAGCAAGCGAAGAAGCATGGCTGCCACTTGATCGCCGCGACCGCGCTGGCCAGCTCCCAAAGTCGCCGAAATCTGCAACGTGCCGGGTTGACGACATCTCATGCCCAGGCACTGTACCGCCTCGCAGATAACTAAGATAAACGGCTGAACACGATCGTCCGTTTTTGGCCGATTTCTGTCTGTCGCGACTGACCGAAATCGACCCGCAGGCAACTGACTTAACCTGGCTCATGGGAGAACTGACGTTGTTGTTTGAGCAGCTGGGTATGCACTGTCAAGATCGGTAGCCAGACCCCAATAGCCCAGTTTCAAAAGGTGCTTTTTTAAGCCGAAGATGTAGTTGCTTTCGGGAATGCGAATTTCTTTGTGGTCACCGTCCCAGTACATTATTTCGACAAATCCTTCAGGGATGAACGCACCTTCAACGGTCCGCTCAAACTCATCGAGATCGGAACGAAATCTCATTCCGTAGTAGCCATCATCCCCCACATATCCGTGATGACTTATTGCGTAGCTGGCCAGTTCCTCAGCCTTAGGCCAATCATTGGAAAAAAGCCAAGACAGAATCTCTGCCTCAGTCATGGGGAACACCTGATTTATGCATCACCGGTGTGCAGAGTTCCACCAGCGTCCCGTCAGGGCATCGAACGTAGGAAATGGTTTGCCCCCAGGGCTTGGTGCTTGGGGCGGACATTTCAGTAGCGCCCGCTTGCAGCGCTCTGGCATGAGCCGCTGGAACGTCCTCAGTCACTAGTCCGACTTCGATGCCTAGCGGTTTGGGGCGCGAGTGTGCCGAAACATGGCCGGTACTGAAGTTCATTGCGGCCAGTTCATTGGCGGCGAATGCCAGTGCAGTTTCTCCTGTTTCGAGTTCGCCATAGGTGGCGGATTCATGGAGGAATCGAATGTTGAGCCCGAAGGCTGATGAAAAGAACTGAAGTGAGGCAGCAACGTCCGGGACGTAGATGATCATGTAGCCAAATTTCATGAGCGAGCATTCCTTGTTGTGCCAATCCAGCACATTGAAGTCGGATGCCTGCTTTCGGCTTTCAGAGCTCACTGGAATTGCGGCCAATGATCCTGAATTTCATACCATGGAGCCTTGGACGCCACCTCGATGTGTTTCTGCTTATCCGAGGTGAATGTAGTGTCCAGGGCGCCCAGCGCTATCGAGATCCAATTGGAGTATTCACCTTGGTTTCTTGACCAGAACAGCGAAGAGCCGCACTGGGCGCAGAACTGGCGCAATACTGATTCAGAGGATCTGTACGACTTGATGCCATCGGCGCCTTGGATGAGGTGCAGATCGCCACGCAATACACTGCCATAGCTGGCGAATGCGGCTCCATGGCTTTTGCGGCATTGGCTGCAATGGCAGTGAGAAAGCGCTTTTGGTCGTGACCGGATTTCGTATTTGACGGCGCCGCAAAGGCAGCTGCCCTGGAAGACGTCAGTCATTTTGGAGCACACCTGAGAACGAAGAGACGGCCATTTAAACCGCGAACAGCTTCGGTGTCGACCGGCAGCATCTGGCCGAAAGCAGCTGTTCGCGACCGACCGCTTCCGACCCCGAACGCTCATCCCTGGCCAACCGATCTGACAGATTGCGCGCGCGCTAAAACTGCTCCAGCGTTTTTTAGTTGAGCTGCGGCAGTTCTCGTACCACGAGTTTACAAACTGTCTTCTTTGTTGATAGATGACTGAAGAAACTCTGCTATCAGCGATGTAATCTGCTGTTGAATCACCCCACGCGAGCGAGCGCTGTCGCCATCCCGGCAAATGATGCCATCGCCGGGTACTTCTTCTTCGAGCATTACTTGCGCACCAGGTTTGCACACCGACATGAAGCTGAAATGGCTTGCGTCGCTGATTTCGACGTAACGGCTTGACGCTGCAGGCAGGCGTTTGGCCAGGTTGGCAGACTCCAACTCAGCGGGAAGCTCGCGCGAGGGAACGCCGGCAGCGATCACCAGTGCGGGTACCGGCAGCGCCGCCAGGCTTGCATCGGTCAGGCCCCGTGAAAGGCCCAAGTCCAATGTAACCACAGCAGTGACGCGTTTATCGCGCAAATCGGCGGCCAACGCGGCCTTTGATTCTGAGGTGCTTGCGGGGTTTATCTTTCCATAGACGGTGCAACTTGCTAACTGCGGGTGGGCTTTGCAGTCATGGGCGAAGCGGTCTGGATCGAAACGCGCACCGGCGATCTCCAGGGCGGTCCATCCGCCGAGTGAATGGCCCACCACTGCAATTCGGTCATTGGCGACCAAGCCGAATTTTTCAGGTTGAGTCGTGACCCTATCAATGGCTCGGCGCAAATCAACGGGCCGCTGCCATAACTGCGCCGCTGCTTGAGGGCTACGGTCATGAGTGGTGGTGCCAGGGTGATTGATTGCGGCGACGATGTAACCCCTTTGAGCCAGAGCACTGGCGAGCCAGATCTGGTTGCTCCAGTTCCCCCTGTATCCGTGGGAGAGCACCAGCAATGGATGCTTGCCAGCAGCTGGCGGCGCGTCACGAACGGCAGAAGCACCGACAAACACCGCATTATCGCCGATCAATTCCGTCGCGGCGGTAGTTGCACTGGGGTACCAGACGACCATCTCCAGTGAGCGGTCATTGTGCGGGTCCGACAGTGTGGAAGATTGGAAGCCGACAGGGTTCTCGTCAGCGAGTGCGATAGTAGTCAGCCAGGTCAACAGCAGGGCGCCGAAAGCTATTTTCAATGTCGTTTCTTCCTTGATTAGACAAGTGCATAGCAACCTGAACCCGCCGTTAGGCGCATCCATCTTCGTACGGAGTCGAAGCTAATGTGGCTGCATATATAAGCACGAACATTAAAGCCCACATTCGAATCGCCGCGCATAATTTTCATCGTTAACTCTGTTCGCGGCCTTTAGTGAGAAGGCTGAACGTCTGCTTTTGGGCCCGAAAGCAGACATTAATTCTGCTCCCCCAAATCCGCAAAACAGGAGCGCGTTATTCCCGGCTCCGTAGCGTAGAATTTCCCAAACGCCAGCCCCCACCCGAGACGGAACCTCAATGCAAACCCCCACCACCCAACACCCCCTCTGGCAAACCTACCTCCTATTCCTCGCTCCCATGGTCCTCTCCAATTTCCTCCAATCCATGTCGGGCACCATCAACAGCATCTACATCGGCCAAATGCTCGGCACCCAGGCTCTCGCGGCGGTATCGGGCATGTTCCCCGTGGTGTTCTTCTTCATCGCCCTGGTCATTGGCCTCGGCGCGGGTGCCGGGGTGTTGATCGGTCAAGCCTGGGGCGCTCGCGAGTTGCATTTGGTGAAGGCGATTGCTGGTTCGACGTTGCTGTTGGGGGCGATGATCGGGTTGGTGGCGGCGGTGTTGGGGAGTGTGTTCGCCCGGCCGGCGTTGCAGGGTTTGGGCACGCCGGCGGATGTGCTGGACGATGCGGTGGCGTATGCGCATGTGATGATGTGGATTTTGCCGTCGCTGTTGGTGTTTGTGTTGTTCACGCAGTTGCTGCGCGGGGTGAGCGATACGGTGTCGCCGTTGTTGGCGCTGGTGGTGTCGACGTGTGTCGGGCTGGCGCTGACGCCGGCGTTGATTCTCGGGTGGTTGGGGTTGCCGCCGATGGGGATTCAGAGTGCGGCGTGGGCGGGGTTGGCGGGTAATTTGTCGGCGATGGGGTGGTTGGCGTGGCGATTAATTAGCAAGGGACATCCGTTGGCGCCGGATCGGGAGATGTTTGCGGCAATGCGCCTGGATATGGAGATCCTCGGCAAGGTGTTGCGCATCGGGCTGCCGACCGGGTTGCAGATGGTGGTGCTGTCGTTATCGGAGCTGGTGATTCTGGCGCTGGTGAACCAGCATGGTTCCCAGGCGACGGCGGCGTATGGGGCGGTGACGCAGATCGTCAATTACGTGCAGTTCCCGGCGCTGTCGATTGCGATCACGGCGTCGATCCTTGGCGCGCAGGCTATCGGGGCCGGACGCATCGAGCGCATGGGGCCGATTTTGCGCACGGGGCTGTTGATCAACGTGTGCCTGACCGGTGGCCTGGTGGTGTTGGGCTACCTGTTGTCGCACTGGTTGCTGGGGTTGTTCCTCACGGATGATTCCACCCGGGCGATGGCCGAACACCTGTTGCACATCATGCTCTGGAGCCTGTTGGTGTTTGGCTTCCAGGCGATTGTCGGCGGCATCATGCGCGCCAGCGGCACGGTGTTGGTGCCGGTGGCGGTTTCGATCGTTTGTGTGGTCGGGGTGCAGTTGCCGGTGGCGTATTTGCTGGATGCGCGCTTTGGGCTGCAAGGTGTCTGGATGGCGTTTCCGGTGGCATATTTGGGCATGCTGATCCTGCAGACGCTGTATTACAAAATGGTCTGGCAGCATCAGAAGATTGAGCGGTTGGTGTAAGGAGGGCTTGGCCTCGATGACATAGTCAACGCTGCCTTTCAAATCCGCGAAAGTCGACCATAATCTGTTGTGCGCACACAGGCCCGTTAGTTTACGTGTCTTGCTGCGAATGGCAGCAGATTACAGTCCAGGGAGTGGCGCGATGCATTTATGGCACGGGGTGGTCACCAAACTGACTAAGGGACGCAAGGCGGCCGTTGTCAAAGATCTGCATAGTAAACAGGAGCAACTGGTCAGCTTCAGCATCAACGCACTCCTTGAGATAGACTTCGACGATGACGCATTGGTTAACGCCAGTGATAGCGCGCCGTGGGCCAATGCGGACGAACAAAAACTCGTTGAAGTCGGAACCGAAGTGTTTCTGACAACATTGGTAGACCACTTTCCTACGCGTGCGGACGAAGTGGTTTCCATGAACTTCCGTTATGCCGTCGAGTTGACCTCGGATGAAACGACTACCACAGTCCCCAGAGGCGGCGTGGTGGTTATTTATCACGACTTTATCGGTGACCGCAGCAGTGGCGATTCCGGTGAGCTCTTCGCCGGGTCAGTCAGTGCTTGGTGCAAGGACAAATTGTTTCGGCCGTGCTTTCTCATAAAAGCCGATACCACCCTTGCCGCAGTGATTGCCTCGCTGGAAAAACTCGCCGCCGAGGATAAAAAGGGCGCCGTTATCGATACCATTCTGATCGTCACCCATGGTGGCCCAGGACGTCTGTACATCGGCAACCCTGACGATCCTAAGGATGCAAACTTTATTGCTGAAGCCGAATCCGGAAAGCTCTATACCAGCGCCCAGTCGTTCGGTGCCAAGCTGCAGAGTCTATTTGGCCCAAGCTTGGCTATCGGTATTTATTCGTGCGATTTCGTCAAGAACGCCGCAGGCTCCCGGTTGGCGATTGAACTCAGAACGTCTTCAGCCGCCAGGGCGGTGTATGCCGCCAAGGGGACTGTTCTGCTTATGCCCAACAAAAACGGCCGGCCGACGGCGCTCTGCACCACCTCTCATGTGGTTTACTCGGGGAACAAAATAGAGGGCTATGCGGACGGTCAGATCCCGATTTTTGATATTTGACCTGGACAAGTTTTAGGAGAGGGCGCGTTGGATTGTCGCCCTTCTGGGTCGATCAACATGAAGAGGCCATTCACTGCAAGGAACAAACCGTTGAGCGCAACCAGCGCCAAGAGTGCGTGCCAGAGTACTCATGGTGTAAACCTCCGTTTGAGTATCAAACGCAGCTCTTGAGCCAGCTCTCGAAGCGCGTCGGCCCGACGATGGGGTGCTCTCCCGGCGTGAGCGAATGGTCATTGATTGGCGCACCGAAGTAGGGGACCGTGTCGTCGGCTTGGGCCTGGCGCGGGTCGTTGGTGTGTTGCAAAAACAGGCGCACGAATTCCACCAGCGGCCAGCGTTCAGGGCCGGCCACTTCCAGGGTCTGATTGCTCGGTGCTCGCACGGCGACCTTCGTCAATGCCATCGCGACATCGACTGCAGCAATCGGTTGCAGCTCGGCGGAGGTCAAACGCACGGTGTCGCCTTCCTGCACGCCGGAGTGCGAAATGGCCCCGATGAATTCGAAGAACTGCGTGGCCCGCAAGATGGTGTAGGGGATGCCCGAGTCTTTGATGAGTTTTTCCTGCGCCATTTTCGCCCGGAAGTAACCGCTGTCGAGCATGCGCTCGGTGCCCACCACCGACAGGGCGACATGGTGTTTGATGCCGGCGGTTTTCTCGGCAGCGAGCAGGTTACGCCCGCTGGTCTCGAAGAACTTGAGCACGGCAGCGTCTTCGAAGGAGGGTGAGTTGGCCACGTCGACCACCACGTCGGCGCCTTGCAAAGCGGTTTGCAAGCCTTCGCCGGTGAGGGCGTTGACGCCGGTGCTCGGTGATGCGGGCAGGGTTTCATGCCCCAGGTCTTGCAGGTTTTTGCAGAGGTGCCTGCCGATCAGCCCGGTGCCGCCAATGACGACGATTTTCATGACGAGTCTCCCGATGCGCGCGCAGAGATTGCGGTGTGTCTGCCTGGGGCTTTTAATCCTGGAACCATTAAAGACCCGGAATGAGCTCAATGGCTGCGGGGGCGAGAACTTGTTCGGGTTGTCCGATAAATGGTGCGATCAGCGGGTGTAAGTCGGTGCCCATCGGGTTATCGAATAAATGCCTCTATAAGCAGAAAAAGATCGGAAAATTACTCCGCTGGCAATGTTATATTGCCGGCCTGTGGCGTAATGCCAGTCAGATCAAATAACGCGCCGAGGATCGGGCGCCAGGTTTCGTTATGCATGGCAGGAGGCGTTACATGCGTTGTGTTCTTTCACTGCTGATCACGCTGATCTGCGCCCAGGTGGCATGGGCCGAGCCCACGGCCGAGTTGTCGGAACCGGTGGGCGGCTGGCGCTATCACGGGCTGCTGGACCGCAGTGAAAACCCTCGAGTCGCCTATCCCACGCCGCCCATCGACCGCGGCGTGCAGCGCAATCGCACAATGATCGAAGGCCAGCTCAAAGCCCTCGGCACCCTCCGACCGCCGCACAGCCTGGCGGTCAACGGCAATCCCCTGAATCTGTACACCGACGACCAAGGGCGTTTTGCCCGGCCGTATGCGTTCGGCGCCGGGTCCAATAGCGTCGAAGTGCGCAGTTCCGAGGGCAAGTCGCTCAAGCGCGTTCAATTCTATGAAGCCAACAACCTGCGCACGCCGGCACGCATTCGCGTGGTGCTGGGTTGGGACGACCCCAAGGCCGAACTCGATCTGCACATCATTACCCCCGACGGCCAGCATGCGTTCTGGGCTCGCCCGGCGATGAGCAACGGCGGTGGCCTGGACCCGGACGGGGTCGATGGCCCCGGTCCGGAAATGTTCACCATGACCGCGCCGATGCATGGCACTTATCTGGTTTACGTGAACTATTGGGGCAACTTCGGCAGCGGCGGCTATAACTTCGATGAGACCAGCAACCAGAACGAGGTGATCACCTCGCAAATCAATCTGGTGCTCAACGAAAACACCGTCGACGAAAAACGCGAGACCTTCATCGTGCCTTTGCGGGCGATCGGCGACCTGCTGCTGGTCAAGACTTTCAACTATTAAACATCCCGCACCACGGATGAATTGGGTTTGAACATGAGTGATAACACTGTTTCCCCGGCCGCCAACACTTCCCGTCGCTGGCCGGCGCTGGTAATCGGGCTGTGCCTGGTAGCCGGCGTGGCAGGCGGGTTGGGTTGGTTTCTGAACAAACCCAAGGCTCCGCCTGCGGAACTGGCCAGTGACAAACTGGGCATGAGCCGGCCAGACGGGTTGCTCGAAACCCATTCCCTGAGCCAGTTGCCCAAGGATTTGCTGGCCGTGCCGTTTCTCAAGGAAACCCTGACCGAAGATTTCGTCTTCTATTACGAAGCCCACGCCGACCGTCTCGGCCTGATCGGCAGTCTGCGGCGGATTATTTACGAGCATGACTTGAAGTTGCAGGACAGCCTGATCGAGCAGATGTTCGATCAACCGGCGGATGTGGCGCTGTGGCGCGGGGCGGATGGGCGACTCAAGGATTTCCTGTTGGTGATGGATCGCGGCGGGCTGGCCAAGGTGCTGGAGCCACTGGCTAAAGTGGCGCTGGGTGATACGCAGCTGAGCAAACTCAGCGAGGTGAAAGTCGGCGCCGACGCCGTCACGCTTTATCAGCTCAACTACAACGCCAGCAAGTCATTGGTGTTCGCTTCCCATGGCGACAAACTGGTGGTGCTGTCCAATCCGGCCAAGCTCTACGATCCGGAAAACGGCGCATCAGAGGACACCGGCAGCGTTTCGACCAAGGCCATCGCCGCCTTGCTCAACGGCGACAAACTGTTCCCCGAAGCCTTCGGCCTGCCACCGCGTACGCCCGAGGTAAAACAACGCCTCTCGGTCAATTCCAGCGTTTTGGCCATGGGTTATCAGCGCTTCATCCCGAATTTCGCCGGCCTGCGATTCGACATGGACGACAAGGGCTGGCACAGCTTCCTCGCCATGGATGAACTGGAAAACCAGCCGGACTTCGACTTCAAACCGATCTGGCAAGCCATGCCGATGGGCGCCAGCGCCTGCGTGGCCTTGCCATTGGCCGCCGAACAACAGAAACCGCTGCTGGTGAAACTCGGCGCCGACGACGCCGTGGCCCAAGCCCTGACCGAACACATGGCCGGTGCCGCCGGCTTGTGCTGGTACGCCGATTCGCGGCTGTACACGCCGCTGCTGGTGGCCAGCCTGAATGACGATGACAGCGCCAAACTCGACGGCGACCTGGGCAACCTGTTCGGCTCGATGGTCGGCGCCTACGAAGGCAAGGTCGCTGAGCATGCGTTCCCGGTGGTCGAGAAGCAGGAAGGTAATACCCATCAGTGGCAGCGCCAGGTCAGCTCCAACTTCGGTCCCTATAAGGCCAAGGATGCCGAGCAACCGGACGCGATCACCGGCAAAGCCTTTATGCGCGTGAGCCTGGCTCGCCACGGTTCGACGCTGCTGTTCTCCCTCGACGACAAATTGGTCGACAAAGCTCTCGGCACCCTCGACAAACGTTTCCCGCCGCTGGCTGACGTGCTGCCCAAAGACCTGCTGATGCCGATCTATTTCGGCCCCGATTCCATGGCGCAACTGATGCAGCAGGAAACCCTCGACAGCCTGCCGCAGGACATGGAGCCGGTGTTCTACAACGCCGCACAAACCTACCTGATCCCAAAACTGCGCACCCTCGGCGGCTACGGCAAATACGCCCTGACGTTGCCCAAAGGCAGCGAGCCCGACGGCCACTGGCAGTGGCTGCCGCTGGAGTGGAAAGCCCTGTGACCGCACTCATCCGAGGCCTCGGCCTGCTGGCGTTGCTGCTGGGGACTCGCACCTTTGCCAGCGAAGCCCCGGCGCTCGACCTGCAGCAATCCCAGGTATTCCGCGCCTGGTTCGTGCGCATCGCCCAGGAACAACTGACCCAAGGCCCGAGCCCGCGCTGGTATCAGCAGGACTGCGCCGGGCTGGTGCGGTTTGCCGCCAACGAAGCGCTGAAAGTCCATGACGACAAATGGCTGCGCAGCAATGGCCTGTCCAATCGCTACCTGCCGCCGGAACTGCAACTGAGCGACGCCCAACGCGGCCTTGCCCAGCAATGGCAGCAGGGCGGCGGCAAAGTCGGGCCTTACGTCAACGCGATCAAATTGATTCAGTTCAACAGTCATCTGATCGGCCGCGATCTGGCCCAGGCCCGGCCCGGCGACCTGATGTTTTTCGATCAGGGCGACGACCAGCACCTGATGATCTGGATGGGCCGCTTCATCGCCTATCACACCGGCACCACCACCCCCACTGACAACGGCATGCGCTCCGCAAGCCTGCAACAACTCATGACATGGAAGGACACCCGATGGATACCCGACGCAGCCAACCCCAACTTCATCGGCGTCTATCGACTGAACTTCCTCTCCCAATGATCGGTGCCCGCATGCTGCGCATTTGCTCTCGAATTCCATTGTTGTTGGCGTTGGTGCTGCCCTTGTCGGCGGTGAATGCCGAAGACACCGTCGAGCCGAGCGGCTACACGCCGGTGGCCGGTGAGAGTTTTTTCCTGCTGGCCGACAGCAGTTTCGCCAGCGACGAACAGGCGATGGTTCGTCTCGAAGCGCCGGGCCGCGATTACCGCCGGTTCCGCATGGAGCCTTATGGCGGCGCCGACATTCGGGTGTATCGAATCGACAAGCCGCTGGATTTCCTCAAGCGCCAGAAGAACCTGCACCGCGTGGTCAGCGACGGCCAGTTCAAGGGCGAAGGCCTGTCGAACACCCTCGCGTACCTGTGGGACAACTGGTACCGCAAATCCCGTCGGGTGATGCAGCGGGCGTTTTCCTACGAGTCGCGCAAACAAGTCACCGAGGAAGTTCCGGAACTGAAAATGGGCACCGCCATCTCCGCGCCAACGCCCTACGACGCTCAGCCGCAATTCGCGTTGATTCCGGGCTTGCCGGTGGTCAGTCAATTCCGTTATCCGCTGTGGCAAGCCAAACCGATCCAGCCGCCTGTGGGCGTGAACCTGGCCGGTTCTTCCAGCGAGTTCGTCAGTGTTTCGCCGGGCAACGTGTACATCCCGTTGGGCAACCTGAAGCCGGGCCTGTATCTGGTGGAAGCGCTGATCGGCAAGTACCGCGCGACCACCATGGTTTTCGTCTCCAACACCGTGGCCGTGAGCAAGATTGCCGGCGATGAATTGCTGGTGTGGGCCGCGCGCAAACACGAAGGCAGTTCGGTGCCCAAGGTCAATGTGCTGTGGACCGACGGCCTGGGTGTGATGAGCAGTGGCGCTACTGACGCCGATGGTTTGCTGCGTCTGAAACACGTCAGCCCGGAGCGTTCGTTCGTGATTGGCGAGGACGAAGAGGGCGGGGTGTTCGTCTCCGAGAACTTCTATTACGACAGCGAAATCTACGACACCAAACTCTATGCGTTCACCGACCGGCCGCTGTATCGGCCGGGGGATTGGGTGTCGCTGAAAATCGTCGGCCGCGAGTTCAAGAATGCACGGGATTCCGTGGCACCGACCGCTGCCGACGTCAATGTGACCGTGCTCGATGCCACGGGCACGGCGCTGCAATCGTTGGCACTGAAACTCGATTCCAAGGCCGGCACCCAAGGCCGTTTCCAGTTGCCGGACAACGCGGTGGCGGGCGGTTATGAATTGCGTTTCAGCTACAAGGATCAGGCCTACAGCAGTGCTTTTCGTGTCGCTGAATACATCAAGCCGCACTTCGAGATTTCCCTGAACCTGGCCAAGCAGGATTACCGCACCGGCGAAGCGGTGAAGGGCAGTCTGGTGTTGCTGTACCCGGATGGCAAACCGGTGGCCAACGCCAAGTTGAGCCTGAGCCTGCGCGCCCAACAATTGTCGATGGTCGATAACGAGCTGCAATACCTCGGGCAATTCCCGGTGGAACTGACCAGCGCCGAACTGACCACCGACGCCAAGGGCAACGCGAGCCTCGATCTGCCCGCCGCCGAGAAACCGAGCCGCTACATGCTCACCGTGTTCGCCAGCGATGGCGCGGCGTATCGGGTCAAGACCACCAAGGAAATCCTCATCGACCGTGGCGCCGCCAGTTTCCGCTTGAGCGCGCCGCAGCGGTTCAGCGCGGTGGGCGGCAAGGTTGCATTCAGCTATGCCAACGAAGGTGGCAGCGAGCAGAGCAAAGCGGTCAACCCGAGCAGCTACAGTTGGGTGCGACTCGAAGATCAAACCACTGGCGAAGGTAAACTCGCCGCCAAAGATAAAGGCTTCACCCTGGCCTTCGACCGTCCGGGCACTTACAACCTGACGCTGAAGGATGATCACGGCCGCGTACTTGGCGCGACCGGTCATTCGGTCACCGGCGATGGCGTCAAAGCCGTGCCCGGCACTGTGGAAATTGTCCTCGATAAACCCGAGTACAAGGCCGGCGACGAAGCCCTCGCGTTGATCACTTTCCCCGAGCCGATCATCGATGCGCTGTTGTCGCTGGAACGCGACAAGGTCGAGGCCACGGCGCTGCTGTCCAAGGGCAGCGACTGGCTGAAGATGGAAAAACTCAGCGACACCCAATACCGCGCACGCATCCTAGTGAAGGACAACTTCGCGCCGAACCTGACCTTCTCCGTGCTCTACACCAAGGGCGGCCAATACAGCTTCCAGAACGCCGGGATCAAAGTTGTCGCACCCCAGATCGATGTGGCGATCAGCACCGATAAAGAGGCGTATCAGCCGGGCGATACGGTGTCCGTGGACCTCACGACGCAGTTCGCCGGCAAGCCGATTCCCGCGCACCTGACGGTCAGCGTGGTTGATGAAATGGTCTACGCGCTGCAACCGGAAGTCGCGCCTACCATCGACCAGTTCTTCTATCACCCACGCCGCAACAACGTGCGCACCAGCGCCAGTTTGTCGTTTATCAGCTACGACGTGGCACTGCCGGGCAGCCCAGGCGCACCGGGCAAAGCCAACCGCAGCGAGCGGGGCGTGAAAGTGCTGGAGCGGCCACGTCGCGAAGACGTCGACACCGCCGCGTGGCAGCCTGAATTGATCACCGATGCGAATGGCAAAACCCGCTTCACTTTCAAAATGCCGGACTCGCTGACTCGCTGGCGCATCACCGCCCGCGCCATCGCCGATGACGGCCAGGTCGGGCAGAAGAAGCAATTCGTGCGCTCGGAAAAACCGCTGTACCTGAAGTGGAGTGGCCCGACGAAATTCCGCAACAGCGACAAACCGGATCTCGGTGTGTTCGCGTTCAGTCAGGCCGAGAAACCGGTCAAGGCTGAGCTGGTGATTCATTACGCGGGCGCCGAACAACGGGTGCCGGTCACGTTGAACAACGGCATCAACTACCTCGCATTGCCGGCGTTCACCGTGGCCAATGGCGAGTGGACCGCCGAGCTGGTGCAGGACGGTAAAACTGCTGACGCCCTGGCCGTGCGCCTGACCGCGACCGGCGAAGGCTGGCAGGTGACTCAGAGCCAAAGCCTGGACGTGGCCAGCGGTGATACGCCGCTGACCTTGCCGGCAGACGCCACGGATATTCGCCTGCGTCTGGATGACAGCCCGCAAGCGCTGTTCCGTTCGGCACTTGATGATCTGCTGAGCTATCCGTACGGCGGCGTCGAACAAACCGCCAGCCGTCTGCTGCCGCTGAGCATCGCCTATCCAACGCTGTCGTCGAATCCACAGATCCGCGATCGCTTGCGTTTGATCATGCAGAACAGTCGTCTGCGACTGGTGCAAATGGCCGGCCCATCGGCGAGCTTCACCTGGTGGGGCTACGACGGTGAGCCGGATGCGTTCCTGACCGCGTATGCCTATTACGCCGATTGGCACGCCAGCAAAGCGCTGGAACTGAGCCTGCCGCCGGAGCATTGGCAGCGGGTGCTGGAGGTGTACGCAAAACAAGCGCAGAACACGCCGCTGTTGCAGCGGGCGTTGATTCTGTCGTTTGCCAAGCAGATGCAATTGCCGGTGAACACGCTGCTCAGTGGTTTGATCGACGACTTGGTGAAAGCCGGCGAAGGCCATGCGGCGAGCGTGATGGACGATGGCGCAGAGAGCCTGGTCATGAGCGATCCGGATTCGGCGTTGGGGCTGGCCAGCGCTCGGGTGCTGACCGCGTCTTTGGCGCGTCAGGCCAAGGTCAATCTGCCGTCGGCGTTCAATGGTCAATTGGAAGTTGCGCAACAACAAGTGGCCGCCAGCTCTCAACCGTTTGTCGAAGCGCTGAACCTGTCGCTGCAAGCCTTCGATCAGGCTCACGCTCAAGCGTTGTTGCAACGCCTGTTGCCACAGCAATCGACCCTGGAACGCGCCTTGGCGCTGACCTGGCTGCAACGCAGCATCGAGCAGGCCTCGCCGACCATCGCGCTGGCACCGGGTGAAGGGTGGAAGAAACAACACAGTGCTACCGGTGAGATGTATTGGACGTGGCAGGGTGCTGCGCCCGTGCCGGCAGTGTTGTCGCTGACCGGGGAGCAAGAACGTCCGCTTCGTGCCGCGTTGAGCTTCCAGAGCAAGCAACCGCCGGTGAACCCGATGGCCGTGACCATCACTCGTCGTCTGTCGCGTCTGGTGCCGGGTGACGAAGCGTTCGAATTCAAACTCGAAGCGGTCGGCAGCAAACCGTTGTCCAGCGACAGCCTGTATCTGGACGAAGTGATCATCACCAGCAAGGCCGCGAAACCGCTGCGCTACGGCATGCTCGAAGTGCCGCTGCCACCGGGCGCGGACGTCGAGCGCACCACGTGGGGCATCAAGCTGATGGGCAAGGCCGGCACCGAGCCGACTGCGCTGGAGAAGGCCCGTTTCGAACCGGGGCAACTGGCTTACGCGATCCCGGTGGATGCCTTGAGCGGTGAATTGCGCCTGCGTCATCTGGTGCGCTTCTCGCAAAAGGGTCAGTTCAATCTGCCGCCGGTGCGTTTCACGCAGGTCTATGCACCACAGCATCAGGCCCAGGAACAGAAGCCGGCGCTCGGTCAGGTCACGGTCCACTGACATGACCCGGCGTTTGGTCTGGTTACTGCTGTGCTTGATGCCTGCGCTGGCGACAGCGCAGGACGAGCCGTTGCACCTGGGCTTCAAAGGTGAATGGCTTGCGTTGAGCCAGACGCAGGTGATCTCGCGTGAGCCATTGCCTGCTGATGTGCAGACGCCACTGGGTAGTGTGTGGAAGCTGTTTGTCTACGGCTGGCTGGTGGATACCGGCGCGCATGAACCGGCGTATGAGTGTCGCGGGCAATCGAAGGAAGAAGTGTATTGCTGCACGGCGGGCGGCAGGATTGAGCGCGATCAGGCATTGGTGAAGTCTTGCGGGTTGTATTTCGAGCCTGCGCGTCTGGGCATTGCTGGCGCGCAATGGCGCGAGTATTGGCAGGCGAGACAAGCGCCGACGTGGTTGCTGGATTTGCCGTCGTTGCAACCGCAGGCCCGGGTTTCGGTGGCTGAGTTGTTGAAGGCATTGGCCGTGATGCCGGCGCAGGATCAGGCGCGCCGGGTGTTGCTCGATGTGGTGCTGAACGCTGCTGACGGTAACGTCGTGGGCGAACTCGGTGGTCGGTTGCGGGTGAAAACCTGGAGCTGGTTGGGGGATCAGGACCCTTCGTCGCGTCAGGGCGGATTTGCTGGCTGGACGGCGGACGGCACACCGATCTGGGCCGGTGGGCGCGGTACCAGTCAAATGGTCTTGCGCAATTACGGTCAGGCACTGGCGACGGTGTTGCCTTCGTCATGGCCCGCCGAGGCGGGGAAGTGCGTCGAGGTCGGTCTGTTCGCGCGTTATCCGCTGAAACGCGTGCTGTCGGGGGATCGCGTGATAACGCCCGGGCCCTTGCAAGGCGACTATCGCGTCGAGTTCGCCAATGGCAATCAACTCGATATCCATAGCGACGGCGAGTTGTTCTTGCTCAAAGACAAACTCGTCGCTCGCCTGGACCGCGAAGAATACGTCGCCCGTGTCCTGCAGCGCGAAGCCAGACCGGAACCCGCCGAAGCCGCCAAAGCCTTGAGCGTCGCGATCCGCACCTACCTGCTGCAAAACGCCACCCGCAACGGCGACTGCCTGAGCATCGATGACAGCAGCAACCGACAGCGCGTCGCCCCACGCCCGGCCGCGACCGAGTCGCGCAACATCGCCGCGTGGACCAGCGACCTGGTCCTCGCCGGCAGCAACGTCACCTATCACTCTGACCAACCGGGGCCGGACAAACTCTCCTGGCAGCAAGCCGTCGAACAAGCCAATGCCGGCCAACGCTACGACGCCATTCTGCTGCACGCCTACCCACGCGCCAGCCTCAGCCGCTGGGACAATCCCGTGGCGTCCTGCGAAGCGCTGCCCGCCGCGCAAGACTGGCTGCAAAAACAACGTCGCGGCTGGCGTCCACGGCTGGAAAGCGAGGTTGGCTACAACGAAGTCAGCACCTTCGCCGTTTGCCGCCTGGCCTTCGGCCGTCCTTTCGTCGACCGCGAACGCCAGCGCATTTACGTGCGCGGCGTGCTGTCGCTGCAAGACCGCCTCGACCTGACCCACGAATACCTGCACCTGGCCTTCGAAGCACACCCCAACGGCCAGGATGAAACCTACATCGAAGGGCTCGCCCGCCACCTCTTGCTGGAATAGGCCATGAAACTCCGTTACCCACAGGTCCTCCTGTTCCTTTGTTCTTTTTGCGTATGGCCGACCACGTTCGCCGCCGATAGCGCGGTCAAACTCGACACGCCCGTCGGCGGCTGGCGCACGGGTGCGCCCGAAGGCGAAGGCGAAAACTTTCGTCAGACGGTTAATTACCCGGCGTCCTCGGTCAACACGCCGGTGGGGCAGGCCAATACCGCTCGCATCACCGGCCAGATCAAATCCGCCCCGAAGGGCAATGAACCCGGCAAGCTGATCGTCAACGGCGTCAGCATGCCGCTGAAAATCGACCCCGCCGGCCGCTACGATCGCCCGTTCTCATTCCCCAACGGCAGCAACAGCGTTGAAGTCCGCAGCCCCGATGGTCAACAACGCCACCGCACCCAGTTCCTCAACACCAGCGGCGGCGCCACCCCGGCCAAGTTGCGGGTATTACTGGCCTGGGACAGCGACGGCACCGACCTCGACCTGCATGTCGTCACGCCTGACGGCGGCCACATCTGGTACGGCGACCGCGTCGCGGCCAACGGCGGCGCACTCGACGTCGACGTCACCACCGGCTACGGCCCCGAAATCTTCGCCATGCCGGCGCCGATCAAGGGGCAATACCTGGTGTACGTGAACTACTACGGTGGCGGGTATCGCAGTGATGATGAAGGGCAGGAAGAGGCACAGCAGCCGCTGACCACTGCGCACATCACGGTGATTACGGAAGAGGGGACACCGAACGAAAAGATGGAAACGTTCCTGGTGCCGATGCGGGCGGTGGGGGAGTTGACGTTGGTTAAGGGGTTTAGTTATCCGTGAGGGGGGCATTGTGACGGCAGTGCTGACACGATTGAATTGGGCAGCAGGTTGCTGCCCAATACCGTGATCACAGTGGCACTGTTTCACGCCGAAACACTTCGTGATTTTTATTGTTTCAAGGTGAGGAGTACTAGAGAAGGTCGTCTACTAAACAGGAACGCCTTCACGTGAATGACCTCAGCGCTACTGCACCGTCCGTTAGTGCAAGCTTTAACGAAATCACGCAACTGATCATCACTGCCCGGCAGCGAGCGGTGCAGGCAGTCAATACCGAGTTGATTGAACTGCACTGGCAGGTCGGGGCTTACATCAGTCGGAAGATCGAAGCGGCGGAGTGGGGGGATGGAGTGGTCGCTCAATTGGCTACTCACCTCGCTCATACTCAGCCGGGATTGCGTGGTTTTACCAGAGCTAATCTCTTTCGCATGCGCAAGTTTTACGAGGCATACAGGCATGACCCAATTGTCGCAGCACTGCTGCGACAATTGCCCTGGACCCAAAACCTGATCATTCTCAACCAAAGCAAACATCCGGAAGAACGCGAGTTCTACCTGCGCATGGCGATTCAGGAGAAGTGGTCGAGCCGGGAGCTTGAACGCCAGTTCAAAGGCGCTCTGTTTGAGCGTAGCGTCATCAACCCCGCAAAAGTCTCGCCGTTGATGAGGCAAACGCATCCCGAAGCCTTGAGTGTGTTCAAGGACACCTACATGGTCGAATTTCTCGACTTGGCGCAAGGTCATGTCGAGGCCGATTTACATGGCGGGTTACTGCGCAGGCTCAGGGATTTTCTGATCGAGCTGGGGCGTGACTTTTGTTTCGTCGGTTCGCAGTATCCATTGCAGGTTGGTGGCCGCGACTTTGCGTTGGATCTGCTCTTCTTCCATCGTGGACTCAATTGCCTGGTGGCGATTGAGCTCAAGGTCGGACGCTTCGAGCCAGAATACCTCGGCAAGCTGGACTTCTACCTTGAGGCTTTGGATCGCGATGTCCGCAAACCCCATGAAAACCCGGCGCTTGGTGTCTTGTTGTGCGCCAGCAAAGACGACGAAGTCGTCGAGTACGCCCTGAACCGTTCGCTTTCGCCAGCATTGATCGCGGAATATCAGACTCAGCTGCCTGACAAGAAACTGTTGCAGGCCAAGTTGCATGAGTTTTATGCGCTGAATGCTGACGAGTAAACCAGCGGTTATGTTTGAGGGGGTTCTTGGGGGCCTCTTCGCGAGCAAGCCCGCTCTCACCCCCAGTCTAATTCCTGCGCAAGACACAAGCGGGCTTGCTCGCGAAGAGGCCGGCCCATCCAACACAAAACCCATTCACGCTTCGGCTGACTCTCTGCCACAGCCGTCTTCGATTTAGTGAACCGATAAAACAGATTGGGCTCACTCACAACGTAAAGCTCGCCGTCGGCGTCCATGGTCATGCCTTCGGCTTGCGGTATGGTTTTTTCGAGATCATCCGTCAGGTGGAGCAGGGAACGGATGCTGACGAAGTTACCGTCCTGGTCGAGTTCGGTCAGGTTGGAAGACTGCTCGCTCAGTACCAGCAAGTGACCGGTCCTTGAATCGTAGTAGCCCTCGGAAAGATCCATGCCGAAGACGCTGCGGTCGATCCAGCTCGTCAAGTCCTTGATGCGCACCTGCAACGAGCCGTCAATGGAAGCCAGCATGCCGGTGACCGAATACAGTTGGCGCGGATCACGTTCCTTGATCGCAAAAATGCGATCATTGGCCGCATCATAGGCCACGCCTTCAAAGCCCTTGTTGTGTTCGCTCAGGTTGATTTCGATGGCGACAAACTGGGCATTTTCCACCTGAATGGGGCCGGCGCTGGCCGGCAAGGTGAGGACATACAGTCGCTGCAACACTTCATCGGCGATCACCACTCGCCCATTACCCAAGTAAGCAATACCTTCGGTGTCCTGGAACCCGATCAGCGGATAACGTTCAAGCAGATCGCCGTTACGACTCAGCGCGACAATCTCCATGGAAGAACTATTGGTGATCCCCAGCAGACGATCCCGGTCCGGGTCATAGGTGATGCCGGACAAATCGGTGACGCTCGCAACAGGCTTGGCCTGGATCACGGCTTTATAATCCGGCAGCCAGATATTTTTGTCGGGCGCCTGATTGCCATGCCAGCGGTTTTGCCAGTGCGCATACAGCTGCCGGTGGACCATGAAATGTGCGGAAACCGCATAGGCGCCGAGCAGTACAACAATGAAAAATATTCCTGTTTTCCATCTCTTGCTCATGACTTTTCTTTGTCCCAGCTGAAGCGATAGACCTTGGGCGGCTGTCCGGGATGGCAACGACCGTTGTCGGCATCGGCACCTACAATCGACCACCGCGCACGAGACGTTTCGCCCAGCGCATGGGCAGCTTCAGGATTGAAACACTGGCTTAACACTGCGCCTGGGACCAAGGCGTACGCCTCACGGTGGTCGCGCAGCCACTGCGCTGCCTGTTCGACCGAGGAGTTTCTGACGCCGAAATGCACGATCGGCTGTCGGGCATATAACCAGTGGCCCTCGCGCCAGTTAACCAACACCAGGTCGGCGCCGTGGGTCATGGTCGCTGCCTGCGTCATGATCGCTTCGTGGGGATTGCGACCGTCCTTGATCGGCTCGATGAAGCCGCGGGCAAACCACAGGACAAACCAGGTCACCACCAGCGCCTGGAATACTCGCCGACCACGCGGGCGTTTGCCGAACCAGCGCTTGAGCAGCCATGGCATCAGCGGCGCTGCCGCCAGCACCAGCCCTGGCAGCGCCGGATAGATGTACAACTTGCGTTTGCCGCTGCTCAAGCAGAAGAACAGCACCACCAACACAACCCAGCCCAGCAGTACCAGCACTCGACCGTCGTGTTTGCGCAGTTGCCGGCGCCAGGCTGGCACCAGCCACGGCAGGGCCAGCACCAATGGCAACCAGTATTGCGGGATGACGTTGACGAAGAAATACCAGAACGGTTCGCGGTGGTCCCACGCGGCGGCATAGCGTGCGGCTGTCTGGCGCAGCAGGATTTCTCGCGCATAGGCGATTTCATCCGCAGTGCCATTGAGCACAATGGAAAGCGCCAGGGGCAGCAGCCAGATTGCGATGGCGCCGAGGGCGACCAAGAAGCCCAGGAACCACTTGCGCGCCTCGCCCGGCATGGCTACCACGCCGGGCCAGTTTTTGCGCACCGCATAGGCATATGGAATCAGCATCAGGACCGGAACGAAGCCGACCCCTTTGGTGATCACGCCAATGCCCATGGCGGCGCAGCCCACATAGAACCAGCGCCACGCCGGCCCAAGCAGCAGATGTCGCGCCAACCCGTACAAGCCCAGCGATGTGAACAGAATCAAAAAGCTGTCGATCTGCCCGGTACGCAAGATGCTGTAAGTCTGATACGTGGCCAGGTACAAGAGCGCCGCCGTCCGACCGATGCGCTGATTCCATAGCCTGCGGCCCAGATCGTAGACCATGGCCGTGACCGTCGCGGCCGACAAAAGCCCCGGAATGTAAAGGGCGAGGGCGGGCAGGCCGGTGAGCCACGCGAAGAACGCCACCGTCCACATAAAGATCGGCGGCTTATCGCCGTATATTTCCGCGGCGCGGTGAGGGATGAGCCACGCGCCGTTGTGCAGCATTTCCAGGGCCACGCCGAGGAAGCGTTCCTCGTCCACATTCTGCGGTTGACGCAGCCCTAGCCCGGCGCCGATCAACAGTAGGGCAAGCAGCATCAGACCCAGGCATTCGATCCCGGGCGACAGGCTTTTGCGCATGGCTCAGTCCTTTAAATGTCTGCTGCGGGCAATCAACTGCAAGTTGCGCAAATAGACGATGGAGCCAAACGCCTGACCGACAATGAAGACCGGGTCTTGCCGGTAAATGGCGTAAGCGAACAGCAGGGTGCTGCCGACGATGCTCAGGTACCAGAAGCTCACCGGGATCACGCTGCGTTTCTTGTATTCGCTGTACAGCCATTGCAAGACGAAGCGACCGGTAAAGGCGATCTGGCCACTGAAGCCGATCATCAGCCACAGGGTTTCGCGGGAGAGGTTCATCCTTCGATCTCCTGTGCATTGGTGTTCAACCGCGTACGCTTGATCAGCCACCAAACGCCGAACAGGTCGAGAATGCCCACCAGGGCGCGGTCGATGTTGCCGTATTTGGACACCCCGGCCGTGCGGGGGCGGTGATTGACCGGATGGACGATCATGCGGCCGTTGTGACGCTGGATCAGCGCAGGAATGAACCGATGCATATGGTCGAAGTACGGCAAGCGCAGAAACGCCGCACGCTCGATCAGTTTCAGTCCGCAGCCGGTGTCCGGCGTGGCGTCCTTGAGCAGGCGGCTGCGCAGACCATTGGCAAAACGCGAGGCCCAGCGCTTGCTCGCGGTATCGCGGCGGTTGACCCGGTGCCCGGCCACCAACTGAACGTCGACCAGACCCTGTTCACCGCGCACCAGCGCCAACATCCCGGGGATGTCCGCGGGATCGTTTTGACCGTCGCCATCGAGTGTCGCCAGCCATTGCCCTTGAGCCGCGAGCGCCGCATGGTAGAGCGAAGTGCTTTGCCCCAGCGAACGCTCATGACGCAGGATGCGCAATGCGCTCAGGCCGTTGTTTTTGATCTGCCGCAGTTCATGCAAGGTGGAATCGGTACTGCCATCGTCCACGACAATGATTTCGTAAGCCTCACCGGCTAACGCGGTGTGGATTTCCTCAAGTAAAGGTTTGAGGTTGTTCGCTTCGTTTTTTGCTGGAATCAATACAGATACAAAAATGTCTTGGCTCATAGAGTCCCCCTTGCTCCTCGGTTTTTTATTATCAAGGGCTTACGTTTCATATCTGATAGAAATGGCGATACCACTTCACAAATTCCGCCACGCCTGTTTCAACCGTTACCTGAGGGCGGAAGTCGACCCATTCGGCCAGTGCCGAAACATCGGCCCAGGTCTTGACCACATCGCCCGCCTGTAGCGGCAGAAAGTTGCGCCGGGCCTTGATGCCCAATGCCGTTTCCAGGCAGTCGACGAATTCCAGCAGCGGTACCGGTTGGCCACGGCCTATGTTGAAGATGCGGTTTACGCCATCCTCTGGCCCGTTCGGCACCGGTGGTTTTGAGCGCAGGCGAGCGATGCTTTCGACGATGTCGTCGATGTAAGTGAAGTCGCGCGACATCTGGCCATGGTTATAGATGTCGATCGGCAAGCCTTTGATGATCGCCTCGGTAAACTTGAACAACGCCATGTCGGGGCGACCCCAAGGACCGAAAACGGTGAAAAAGCGCAGGCCGCTGGCCTTCAGGCCATAGAGGTGGCAGTAGCTGTGCGCCAACAATTCATTGGCTCGTTTAGTGGCGGCATACAGCGAAATGGGATGATCGACGCTGTCTTCGACGCTGAACGGCATTTTGCTGTTGGAGCCATACACCGAGCTGCTCGAGGCGTAGATCAAATGCGCGGGGCGATGGTGCCGACAGGCTTCCAGCACATTCAGAAAACCCACCAGATTCGACTGCGCATAGACATCCGGGGTGTCCAGTGAATAGCGAACGCCCGGCTGGGCCGCCAAGTGCACAACCTCGGTGAAAGCATGGTCTTGGAACAACGCCATCAAGGCCGGTTTGTCGACGATGTCCAGGGTCTGGAAACGAAAGCCCGGCAAGGATTCCAATACCTTGAGCCGTGCGTGCTTGAGTTCCACGCTGTAGTAGTCGTTGAGATTGTCGATACCGACCACTTCAAGGCCTTCCCGACACAAACGCTTGACGGTGTGATACCCGATGAAACCGGCGGCGCCCGTGACCAGAACCGTCATGAGGCTCGCGCCTGTACGCGACTAATCCCTGCCCTGCGCAAAGGCCTTTGCATGACAATCACCCCTGAGTGCTGATCAGCGTATGTGTTTGGGTCGATACCACCGTTGGCTCCATGCCTCTTGATCCATTGCCCTGCCAAAAGTCTGCGCGGCGTTCATCATGAGCAGTAGCGCCCGCAGCCACGCATAACGTGCCTGCGGAGTTGTAAAAAAAACGTTAAGCAATCATGTCGTTTTTGTGACCGTGCTACCGGCCCTCACAACGTGGAACCCAGCAGCTTGAGGTACTGCGGGCTCTCGGATATCGAATTGTGGCCCGTGCCCGGTATCACCTGCATAGAGGCCACGCCCTTGGCGAAATTCGTGTAGAGCTTTTCCGTGCTTGAGCGCGGTATGACTTCGTCGTGCTCGGCGACGACAAACAGTGTTGGTACGGTGATGTGAGCGGCGTATTTCCAGGATTCAAATTTGTCCTGAAGCAGCCACTTCACCGGGAACCAGCGGAACTGGCGGGCGGCGAGGTCTTCAAGGCTGTTGTAGGGCGTGATCAGGATCAGCCGCGACGCCGGGCGTTGGCTGGCCAGGCGCACGGCAACGCCCGAACCCAGGCTGCGCCCGACCACGGCGATGGAAGGATGGGTGTTGTAGACCATGTCGAACAAGGTCATGGCATCTTGCTGAATCGCCTCCTCGGACGGCGACCCGGAGCTGCCACCGTAGCCTCGGTAATGCAGCAAGTAGATCGCATGATCGGCAAAGGCCTGCGAAAACCCGGGCAGGCTGCGGGAAACGTCCTCGGCATTGCCACCAAAGTAGATCAACGCCTTCGGGCCGTCGTGCGGCCTGACGGTCACCAGCACTTGTGCATCGGCGACTTGCAGCGTCAGCAGCGTTTCGGGTGCGTCGATAGCGCGTGGTTGCGGGTAGTAGATCAGGGTGCGTTGAAATACGAACAGCGCGGCGCAGAGCACCAGGTACGCAATTGCAATGAAAGCGAAGAGAGACACCAGGGTTCGCAACATTCGGCTAAGTTTAGTGGACGACATTGACTGCTTTGGGCCTTGAGACAGCTATTGCTTGAGTGCCGTCAGAGTGTAGTTCAGCAATTTCAGCTGTACAGGAGAGGTGCCCAATGCCAGTCAGTTAAGCGCAACCCCTGTGGGAGCGAGCCTGCTCGCGAATGCGGTGTGTCAGGCAGCACTAATGTCGACTGACACTTCCTCTTCGCGAGCAGGCTCGCTCCCACAGGTTCCGCCCCTTCACTGACTGGCATTGGTCTTTGCCTATGATTGTTTTCAGCCGCAGAAAAATACTCACGTTGGCTGCCGGTGTTTCGGCGGTCTTCACCTTCGATCCGGCCTTTGCTACATCGGTGCCATCGACGGAAACAGGAGGCAAGAACATGCTGACCCGAGCCATTCCTTCCAGCAACGAGCCGTTACCCATGGTCGGGTTGGGCACCTATCGCGGCTTTGATGTCGCGCCTTCCGACGATGCCTACAAGCAGTTACCCGCTGTGCTCAGAGCGTTGTTCGAGAAGGGCGGGACGGTAATCGACAGCTCGCCCATGTACGGTCGCGCCGAGCAGACGACCGGCGAATTGCTGTCGATTCATCGGCCTCGTTCGCCTGCGTTTCTGGCCACCAAAGTCTGGACCCAGGGTCGCGAAGAAGGCATCGCGCAGATGGAGCAGTCGTTCAAGCTGTTGCAGACCGACCGCATCGATCTGATGCAGATTCACAACCTGCTGGACTGGAAAACCCACCTGCCCACCCTGCGCCAATGGAAGGCGGAAGGGCGCATCCGCTACATCGGCATCACCCATTACACGGCGTCGGCCTACGACGAAGTGGAAGCCGTGTTGAAAGCCGAGCCGCTGGACTTTTTGCAGATCAACTATGCCCTGGACGACCGCGGCGTCGAGAAACGAATCCTGCCCCTGTGTCGCGAACGTGGCGTAGCGGTGATCTGCAATCGGCCTTTCGGCGGCGGTGGCTTGCTTGCTCGATTGAAAGGCAAACCGCTGCCGGGATGGGCCGCGCAAGTGGGGGTCAATAGCTGGGCGCAACTGGCGCTCAAGTTCCTGCTGGCTCATCCGGCGGTGACTTGCGTCATCCCCGGCACCAGCAACCCGCGCTACATGGCGGAAAATGCCGGTGCCGGTTTCGGCCCGATGCTCACGGATGCGCAGCGTCAACAGCTGATGGCTCTGATGGGTTAGTCGTGTTGGCGGGGCGACTAATGATAGTGAGTAAAGCCACAATCCCTGTGGGAGCGGGCTTAACTGACTGACATTCCAGCGGTCGGCAATGCGTCGGCTGTCTCCAGCGGTATCTCCAGGGTGAAAACCGCCCCGTGACCCGGTCCATCGCTATGGACGCGAAGATGCCCGTTCATCTCTACCGCCGCGAGCGCGCAACTGTGCAGGCCAAAACCATGACCTTCCTTGCGGGTGGTGAAGCCGTGATTAAAGATGCGGGTCAAGTTCTCGGCAGCGATTCCTTCGCCCTGATCCTCTACGCTGAGGCGCAGCGTTGCGTTATCGATAATCTTGACGCCCAGCGTCATATGACGCTGACGGTCGCTGACCTTGGACATTGCATATTTGGCATTGCTGATCAGGTTGATCAGGATTAACAGCAGTCGGTGTTTGTCGCCAATGATCGTCGGCGTGTCCTGGTAGTCCTTGGTGACGACGACATGGTGCCGACTCAACGCGCCGGAATTCATGCGTAACGCATCCTCGAACAGATCAACGATGTTCAACGGCTCGACCAATCTGGCGGCGCCGGCATAGGCCTGTTGCGTGGACACGATGTCCTTGATGTGATCGATGCTTTTGGTGAGTTGCGACAGTTCGTCAACGATGCTCGATTGCTCGGCCGCGATGGAGTCGACCAATTGATTGAGGTAAAGGGGTAGCAATTTTCCTTTTTCGTCGAGCGTGATGAACTGCCCCAGGTCTTCGGCATGCTCGTTCATCATGTTCACCGCTTTACCCAAGCCAAGGGTTTTGCTGGCCGCCAATTTGCGGGTGATCAAGTCTGCCGAGACGTTAACGCTGTTCAGCACATTGCCGACGTTGTGCAACACATTGGTCGCGATCTCCGCCATGCCGGCCATCCGCGCGGCTTCGACCAGTTCGCGCTCGGCTTCCAGCAGTTCGTGGGTGCGTTCTTCTACGCGTTGTTCCAGCCGTTCGTTTGCCGTTTGCAACTCATTGTTCATCTTGTTGATCAGGGCATAACTGCGTATCAGGCGGGCGGCCAGATACAACAGCAGCAGCGCCATAATGCCGGCGCATATTCCCAGGTAAAGATGATATTGGCGGTCTGTCGCGCCTGTGCGCCGTTGTTTCTCGTTCAATAATTCGTTGATGCCGTCCAACTGCCGTCCGACCGGAATCACACTGATGCGCTCAACCAGGTCATTGACGATGGGCTGCTCTCGCACAATGGCATTCACAGCGTCTAGAAAGGCAGTAAAAGGCGGGCGCCGTTCAGGCGGTAGTTGACTGATGTATTCATTCAGGTATTTCAGGTGCCCGGAGATTTCCTCAGCCCTTTCGGTGGTGACATAGAGGGAGTATTCAAGGGTGTCCAAGGTAAGATCGAACACCACTGAGGCCGCCCGAGCGTCCACCAACGGGCGTTTGTCATTGGTGTCTTCCAGCAACACCCGAATCGCATCTTCCAGCGCAGGCAGAGCCTCGAATGCTGTTCGCAAGGCCATGTTGTGTTGTTTGAATTGCTCAACCAGCCGGGTTTTGTTTTCTACCGCCTCCAGATACCCCTGGCGTCGGGTGTGCCAAAGGGTCGACAGCGGGCCGACCGCGTTGAGGCTATCGAGTTGCGCCCAGCGCTCTTCCGCTTCAGGAGGTGCCACCAGCAGCAGGTTGTTGTTCATGCCGATTTTGGCCCGCAGGAGCTTCACGCTCCAGTTGGCATCGTACTGCTTGAGTTGACGCACGAAGTCGCGCGACTCGAAGTAGGCCGATGTGTCGTACGAGTAGGATTTGATCAGCAAAAATATCAGTACGCTGAAGAGGGTCAGTGCAATGGCGGCTAAGGCAGACCATTTGTAATGATTAGAAATCTGCATGGCGGCATTCCTCCCTGATACAGGTTGTCCTGAGAGAGAGAGGCTGCCAATGGTCAATTAATTCCATTTTTTGCGCTCCCTGCAAAATGACGAGTCATCGCCACGTCATCCGTAAGCCTAGCGTTGTTGGCGAACGGTGCCGGAAACAACACCGCACGGCTGGGTCGAGCGTCAGGGGACGAGCACGATCGCCCCCTTGACCTGACCGGCCCTCAGGCTTGCCAGCGCCTGATTGGCATCGTCCAGGGCAAAACAAGTGACGTCGCTGTGCACGGGCGTATGGTGCAGCTCTGCAAAAAACGCGGTGCCGTCTTCGCGGGTCAGGTTCGCCACCGAGCGGACGCTGCGTTCGCCCCACAGCAGTCGATAGGGGAAGCCGGGGATGTCGCTCATGTGGATGCCCGCGCAAATCACACAGCCGCCCTTGACGGTGGCTTCCAGCGCCAACGGCACTAGCGCACCGACGGGGGCGAAAATCAGGCTGGCGTCGAGCGGGTGCGGCGGTGGCTGATCCGAAGGGCCTGCCCACACGGCTCCCAGAGTCCGGGCATAGGCCTGGCCCTCGCTGTCGCCCAGTCGAGTGAAGGCGTACACCTGTTGCCCTCGGCCCCGCGCCACCTGAATCGCCAGATGCGCTGCCGCGCCGAAGCCATAGAGGCCCAGGTGACGCGCGCCTTTGGCCATTTGCAAGGCGCGAAAACCGATCAGCCCGGCACACAGCAGTGGTGCGGCTTCGGTGGCCGAGAGCGCGTCCGGGAGGGGGAAACAGAAGCGCGCGTCGGCAACTGTGTAGTCGGCATAACCGCCATCCAGATGACAGCCGGTGAACTGTGCCCGGTCGCAGAGGTTTTCCCGGCCCGAGCAGCAGAACGTGCACTCACCGCAGGTCCAACCGAGCCAGGGAACCCCGACGCGCTTGCCAACCCAGTCGGACGCGACGTCGGCACCTGCCGCGCTCACTTCACCGACGATTTCATGGCCCGGCACCCGCGGAAGCACTGCTTGCGGCAATTCACCGTCCACCAAATGCAGGTCGGTGCGGCACACGCCGCAGGCCAACACCTTGATCAACAGTTGCTGCGCGCCAGGCCGCGGCACGGGGCGTTCTTCCCGTTGCAGCGGCTGGCCGGGGGCATGCAGAACCATGGCGCGCATGACTAATCTCCAAAACCGATGCACCGCAAGGCGTCAGAGGGGCGGCTCCCGGTGGCAGCCGGCGACCAGTTGCTTGAGTCCGTCCAGATTCAGTACTTTGACGTTGCGCCCGGAAATCTCGACCAGTTCCGAGTCCCGCAGATGAGCGATGCCCCGACAGATGGTTTCCAGGCGCAGACCCAGATAGGAGCCGATCTCTTCGCGACGCATCTTCAGTACAAAGTTTCGGGACGAGTACCCCCGAATGCTCAACCGTTGCGACAGGTTCAGCAGGAAGGCCGCCAAGCGTTCATCGGAGTTCATGTTGCCCATCATCATCAGCAGGTTGTGCTCACGCACGATTTCCCGGCTCAAGATCTTGTTCATGTTGTGTTGCAACGAGGGCAGCTCCAGAGCGAGCTTCTCCAGTTGGGCGAAGTTGAAGGGGCAAACTTCGCTGTCCTCCAGGGCAAAGGCACTGCAGGTGTGCCGATCGTCGCTGATGGCGTCCAGGCCGAGCATCTCGCCGGGTATCTGAAACCCGGTGACCTGTTCACGACCGTCGACCGACAGCATGCTGGTCTTGAATGAACCGATCCGTACCGCATAGAGCGAGCGCAATGGATCCCCGGCCCGGTACAGGGCGGCGCCTTTTTTAACCTTTACACGCTGAATGATCAGGGTATCCAGCCGTTCGACTTCGTGGCTGGTCAGGCCAATCGGCAGACACAACTCCAGAACGCTGCAATTGGCACACGCGGCTTTCAGATAATGATGTTGATACGGCCGGGTTTCAGGCATCGCAAAAATTCCCCCTGACAGGAGCTTAGAGCATAGTTCGGATCGCCATTTCAATCAGGTGTTTAACCAGGCTCAATAGACGAGCGGGAAAAGGCGTGTCCCCGTTCATCCGGGGGCGGACCGCGCAAGGCTTGATGTAAATCAAGTCTTGTGCGGTGCAGACACCCAGAATCGACGCATGTCTTGCGGTTTACCCCAGGCCCTGGTGGAGGACGTCATGAGCGATTTTCTGAGTGCCGAGCAACTGGAAGGGCTGGATGCCTACTGGCGGGCGTCCAATTACCTGGCGGTCGGGCAGATCTACCTCAAGGACAACCCGCTGATGAAGGCGCCGCTGACGCTGGCGCATGTAAAGCCACGGTTACTGGGACACTGGGGCACGACGCCAGGGTTGAACCTGATCTATACGCACCTCAATCGCCTGATCACAACCCACGACCTGAACATGATCTTCATCGCCGGCCCCGGGCATGGCGGGCCGGCCGTCGTGGCGCAGACCTACCTGGAAGGCACGTACACCGAGTTCAACCCGTCGGTGGGGCGCAATACCAATGGCCTGGCCCGACTGTTTCGGCAGTTCTCCTGGCCTTATGGCATTTCCAGCCATGTGTCGGCACAGATTCCGGGGTCGATCCATGAAGGCGGCGAGCTGGGCTACAGCCTGGCCCATGCCTATGGCGCCGCGTTCGACAACCCGGACCTGATCGTGGCGTGTGTGATTGGCGACGGCGAGGCGGAAACCGGGACGCTGGCGGCCAGCTGGCATTCCAACAAATTCCTCAACCCGGCACGTGACGGGGCTGTGCTGCCGATTCTGCATTTGAACGGGTACAAAATCGCCAACCCGACGGTGCTCTCCAGCATCAGCGAGGAGGAGTTGTCGGCGTTGATGTACGGCTATGGCTACGATCCGTATTTCGTCGAAGGCGATGACCCGACAGAGGTTCATCAAACCCTGGCCAGAACGCTGGACACCATCGTGCAGGATATTCACGACATTCAGCGGGGCGCGCGTCAACGATCGTCGGCCCGGGCAGTGGAGCGACCCCTGTGGCCAATGCTGATCTTGCGCACGCCCAAGGGCTGGACGGGGCCGACATTCGTCGATGGCCAGCGGGTCGAAGGCACCTGGCGGGCGCATCAAGTGCCCTTGGCCGACTTCCAGCAGCCGCAGCATTTGCGGCAACTGGAGGAATGGCTCAGCAGCTACCGCCCCGACGAATTGTTTGATGCCAATGGCACCCTGTTACCCGAGATCGCGGCGTTGGCGCCCACCGGCCATCGGCGAATGAGCGCCAACCCCCACGCCAACGGCGGGCTGCTGTTGCGCGCACTGGATTTGCCACGGTTCACCCAGTATGCGGTGAACGTCGAGGCGCCCGGTGGCCTGCGGGCAGAGGCCACGCGGGTGCTGGGCCGGTTTTTGCGCGACGTGATGAAATGCAATCTGACGTCGAGCAATTTTCGCCTGTTCGGCCCGGACGAAACCGCCTCAAACAGGCTGGATGCGGTGTATGAAGTCAGTGCCAAGGTGTGGATGGAGCCGCTGGGGCCTGATGATGTCAATCTGTCGACCGATGGCCGGGTCATGGAGATCCTGAGCGAACAGGTGTGCGAAGGCTGGCTCGAAGGTTATTTGCTGACCGGCCGCCATGGTGTGTTTTCCTGTTATGAGGCGTTCATCCACATCGTCGATTCGATGTTCAACCAGCACGCCAAATTGCTGAAAACCGCCGCCGACGTGCCATGGCGCAAACCCGTGGCCTCGCTCAACTATGTGCTGACCTCCCATGTCTGGCGCCAGGACCATAACGGCTTCTCCCACCAGGACCCGGGGTTCATCGATCTGGTGGCGAACAAAACGGCGGACGTGGTTCGGATCTACCTGCCCCCCGATGCCAATTGCCTGCTGTCAGTGGCCGATCACTGCCTCAGGAGCCGCAACTACATCAACGTGATCGTGGCCGGCAAGCAACCGGAGTGGCAGTGGCTGGACATCGATGCCGCCATTCGTCATTGCCAGGCCGGTATCGGACGCTGGGACTGGGCCTGCCGGGATGACAGCGATCCGGACGTGGTGATGGCCTGTGCCGGCGACGTCCCGACCCTGGAAACCCTGGCTGCGGTCACTTTGCTGCGCGACTACGTGCCGGATCTGCGGGTGCGGGTGGTCAATGTCGTCGACCTGATGGTGCTGCAGCCGTCGTACCACCATCCCCACGGTTTGCCCGACAGCGCTTTCGATGAGTTGTTTACCGTCGACCGGCCGGTGATCTTTGCCTTCCACGGCTACCCCGCGCTGATTCACCGGCTGCTGTACAAGCGCACCAATCATGAAAACTTCCATGTTCGCGGCTTCAAGGACGAGGGGGCGACCACCACACCGTTCGACATGGCAGTGCTCAATAACCTGGATCGGTATCAGTTGGCCCTGGATGTCATTGAGCGCGTGCCCCGGCTGCACGATCAACTCCAGACTGCCCGGGCGCGCTACTGGGCGACGATGGAGAAACACAAGCTTTACCTCATCGAACACGGGCAGGACATGCCCGAAGTGATGCAGTGGCAATGGACGCCTGCGCCGGGCAATCAGGGCTGATGGGCGGCGCCGGGCGTTACTTGCTCTTCCAGTACTTCTGCATCTCCAGAAACAGAAATGAGGCGGTCCAGGAAATCAGCACCAGCCCCGTCAGTGCCTCCAGTCCGGTCAGGTACTTGAGGTTACCCATGGGTGAAATGTCGCCGAAACCGATGGTGGTGAACGTGGTGAAGGAAAAGTACACGCAGTCCATGAACGAGCCATCGAAATTGCCGCTCAGGCTGCCCCATTCACCGGAGCGGATCAGCAGGTAATAGACCAGCGCGAAACACCAGACTTCTACCGCGTGAGCCACCATCGCGCCGAATACCCCGACGACGATCCGAAAGCGGCTCCAGAGTTTGAGCCTGGGCAGCCAATCGTTCAGGCGCAGCAGGCATTCGTAGTGGATCACTACCGTGATGACCACCACCAACGTGTTGATTAGCGTGACTGCAAACATGATGGGCCTTCAGCGATGGGGGCAGGGAGCCGTATCCGGGCGATTGATCGGTGCGTCACGGTGCTGGTAATGCCGGGGTGGGCTTGAACGGCATCAGCGGCGGGAACTCCTCGGGCGTGAGGGTTTCCTTTTCCAGCAACAGGCGGGCACCTTCGTCCAGGTCGGCCCGACGACTCTGGAGCAGCGCCTTGGCCCGTTGGTAGGCTTCATCCAGCAGGGCGCGAATACCCAGGTCGATTTCCCGAGCGGTCTGTTCCGAGTAATCCTTTTCGCCCATCGTGGCCATGCGATCTCCCAGGTACGTTGGGGTTTGCTTCTCCAGCACCGACTGGCCGAGTTCGGGGCTCATGCCGAAGCGGGTGATCAGTTGCCGGGCGATATCGGTCGCACGGCCCAGATCGTCGGCGGCCCCGGTGGAGATTTGGCCGTAGACAAGGTCCTCGGCGGCGCGTCCGGCCATCAGTACGACAATCCGGTCCTTGAGCGTCTGGCAACTGATCAGAAAGTGATCCTCGGTCGGTCGCTGCAAGGTATAGCCCAGCGAACCGATGGCCCGGGGCACGATCGAGACTTTATGCACCGGGTCCATGGCCGGCAGGCTGCTGGCGGCCAGGGCATGTCCCATCTCGTGATAGGCCACCACCCGGCGTTCATCGGGATCGAGCAGGTTGCTCTTGCGTTCGAGCCCCGCGATCAGGCGTTCTACGGCGGCCGTGAAGTCATTCAGGTTGACGGCATCGGCGCCACGGCGGGTGGCGACGATGGCTGCTTCGTTCACCAGGTTGGCCAGGTCGGCGCCGGTGAAACCGGTGGTGATTTCGGCGATACGTGCGCCATCGAGCCCGGGTTCCACGGTGATTTTCTTGAGGTGAACCTTGAGGATCGCTTCCCGGCCTCTGCGATCGGGGCGGTCGATCAGAATCTGCCGGTCGAAGCGCCCGGCGCGCAATAGCGCCGGATCAAGGACCTCCGGCCGGTTGGTCGCGGCCAGCAACACCACGCCCTCACGGGGGTCGAAACCGTCCAGCTCGGCCAGTAACTGGTTGAGGGTCTGTTCTTTTTCGTCATTGCCGCCTAACACGCCGACGCCACGCATCTTGCCCAGCGCGTCGAGTTCATCGATGAAAATGATGCAGGGTGATGCCTGGCGTGCCTGTTCGAACAGGTCGCGGACCCGGGCCGCACCGACCCCGACGAACATCTCGACAAATTCGGACCCCGAAATCGAGAAAAACGGCACTCCGGCTTCACCGGCGATGGCTTTGGCCACCAGGGTCTTGCCGGTGCCTGGCGGGCCGACCAGCAAGGTGCCCTTGGGAATGTGCGCGCCCAGGCGTGCATATCGAGCTTTGTCCTTGAGGAACGAAACGATTTCCACCAGCTCGGCCTTGGCTTCGTCGATGCCCGCGACATCGGCGAAGGTCACTCCGGTATCGCGTTCGACAAACACTTTGGCCCGGGATTTGCCGACATTCATCAGCCCGCCTAGGCCCTTGTCCGCCATCCCGCGAAACAGGAAATGCCAGAACACCATGATCAGCATGAACGGCAACAACCAGCCCAACAGGCCGCTCATAAAGGTATTTTGGTTGGTGCCAGTAAAACCGACCCCCGATTGGGAGAGTTCGGTCGCCAGCCCCGGATCGACCCGCACCGTGGAGAACCGTTCGCGTCCGTCGATGGGCTCCACCAATTTGCCGCTGATCCGGTCCTTGTCGATCTGCAAATCACTGACTTTTTGCTCGTTCAACAATTGCATGAACTGGCTGTAGGGGAGGGGCTGCACGGCCTGGCGCTCGACAAAGAAAACCTGCATGAGGCCCATGACGATAAACGCGATCGCCAAGTAAGACAGGTTCCACTGGTCGTTCTTTTTCATGGCCTAGGCTCAGAGTGGGAACGCGTATCGGTAAGCCAACGGCCAACCCGTTTAATAAAGATAGCCTGCTTCAGCTTCTCCCTCGCGCAGGGCGCTGGATGATGTACACAGATCACCTCACTGATGTCGGTCATTCAGGAAACGGTGGCTGGGCAGGTGATTCCTTTTCCGGAATATCCGTCATGGTCGCCTCGGTGAGCAGCAAGATACTGGCGACCGACACGGCATTTTCCAGGGCAATGCGCACCACCTTGGTCGGGTCGATGATGCCGGCTTCGTACATGTCCACATAACTATTGGCCGCTGCATCGAAGCCCACGTTGCCCGGTTCGGCGAGCATGCGGGCAATGACCACGCCGGCATCCACCGCCGAGTTTTCAGCGATGAACCGGGCCGGTGCTTCCAAAGCCCGACGCAGAATCTGCAGGCCGGTTTTGACATCGCCCTCATGGCTGGCTTCCTCGGCGGCGATCATCGGCACAGCCTTGAGCAGCGCCAGGCCGCCGCCTGGAACAATGCCTTCGGCGATCGCCGCCCGGGTCGCGGAAATCGCATCGTCGAGTGCATCCTTGCGCGCTTTCATTTCAGCTTCGGAAGGTGCGCCGACGCGAATCACCGCCACCCCGCCAGACAGCCTGGCCAGGCGTTCTTGAAGCTTTTCGCGGTCGTAATCGCTGGTGGTGTTGTCCATTTGCACGCGGATCTGTTGCAGGCGCGCCTCGATAGCCTCGCGTGTACCTGCGCCGCCAATCAGCGCGGTGCTGTCTTTTTGCACCACGACTCGATGAGCCCGCCCCAATTGGCTCAACTCCACCTGTTCGAGGTTGATGCCCAGCTCACTGGAGATCACGGTTGCGCCGGTCAGAACGGCAATGTCCTGAAGCATTTCCTTGCGTCGATCACCGAAGCCCGGCGCCTTGATCGCCACCGCGCGCAATACCCCCCGAATCTGGTTGACCACCAACGTGGTCAACGCTTCACCCTCGATGTCGTCGGCGATCAGGACCAGTGGCTGGCCGCTTTTGGCAATCAGTTCCAGCAATGGCAGCAGGTCTTTGAGCACGCCGATCTTATGGTCACAGAGCAGCAGGTAGGCATCGTCGAGTTCGGCCTGCATCTTCTCGGTATCGGTCACGAAGTAAGGCGAGACATATCCACGGTCCAGGCGCATCCCTTCCATGACCTCGACCACTGTTTCGGTGGTCTTGGACTCTTCGACACTGACCACACCTTCAATGCCGACCTTTTCCAGAGCGTCGGCCACCAGTTGACCGATGACCGCGTCGTTATGGGCCGAAAGCGTGGCCACCTGGGCCTTTTCCTTGGGCGTGCTGACCGGGCGCGATTGCGCCAGCAGCGATTGCATGACCAGAGAAAATCCCAGGTCCATGCCGCGTTTGAGGTCGATCGCACTGGCACCGGCGACGACATTGCGGATGCCGTCGGCCAGCATTGCATGGGCCAAAACCGTTGAAGTGCTGGTGCCGTCCCCGACGGCCTCACCGGTGCGTTCCGCTGCCTGACGCAGCATTTGCGCACCCAGATTCTCCTCGGGGTCCAGCAGGTCGATGCGTTTGGCTATTGTCACGCCATCGTTGCAGACCGTCGGATTGCCCCATTTATTCTGGATCAACACCGATTTCGATTTCGGTCCCAGGGTCACCCGGACAGCATCCGCCAATTGTGTGGCTCCGCTAAGGATTTTCTCGCGAGCGCCAGCACGAAACAGGATTTTAGTGTGAGCCATCAGGTTGTTCTCCTGAAGAGTTCTGCATCGTTTCAGCTTCTATGAAATGGCACGTGCAGCGTTGATTTTTATCAACAAAGCCACACTATCGCCGCGCCCCATTCGGATACCGGCAGGCATGCGGGCGCAGTACGTACCGTTCGGATGATCGACCGTCGGTTGTTGGCCCCAATTGACAAAAATCAACCTGCGCCGCAGCAAACCGAGCCCAAATGAAATCTTCAAATCCACCGTGTTTTCAGCGGGCCTGACTGGAAGGGGGGCGATTTGAAAACACGGTTTCGCGTGGGATTTTTAGCTAACTCGTTTGCGAGGAAAGACCATGGACAAGTTTCAGCAGAGTCAGAAAAACCAGCTGTTCAAAACACCGGCCCATGATCCTTATTGCTTGCCGAAAATCGAAGGCTCTGCCGTCTGCCCGCAGTGTGGGGCCGCTTACCAGGCAGGTAACTGGACCTGGAAAATTCCTGAAAATACGGTGGTTCATGATGCGCAAACAGTGACCTGCCCAGCCTGTCAGCGCACCAATGACAACAAGCCGGCGGGTACGCTCACGCTATCGGGCAGCTTCTTGCCCGCGCATCGAAACGAAATCATCAACCTGATCGAGAACACCGAGAAAAACGAAAAAGCGGAGCATGCGCTGGAGCGCATCATCAGCCTGACCGATTCCGAGGGTGCACTGGTTGTAACCACCACTGGCATCCATCTCGCGAACCGCCTGGGCCATGCACTGAAAGCGGCTTTCAAAGGGCACGCCGATTATCAGTACAGCGATGACGAATTCGGGGTAAGCATCGACTGGATGCGTGACGAGTAGAACCGGGCGAGGGTGTACTCGACGCTGCAAATGTGAAGAAACGACAGGAGGTCAGGATCGATTACAGGTACTTCCGGGAGGAGTACGACCATGATCGTCAATGATTCAACGACTCAATCTGCCGCCTGTTCTGAATCAATCAATCGTTGTGCGGCACTCTTTGCTGAAGCCGACCGGCTGAGCAAGCAAGCCTATGCGTTGTTGAACGAGCCTGTTTCGACTCAGACGATACAGCGATTTTCTGCAGCGAAAAAACTGGCGGATGACAAATACCGTCAAGCCCGAAAGGAATGGTTGAAAACCATCAACAAGAGCGGCGGCGGTATTTGATTTATATCAACGCCAAAGCGATTCCAACGGAGGAGTCTGGGTTGACGCTGGTGCCTGATCCAGCGGGGGCGCAACGACCGCGCCCTCGCAACAGGCCATGTCGCGTTAAAGCCCACCTGCCTGGAGTCAGATCATGAGCCAGTATCAACGGTTGTTATTGATCATCAACCCGGCCCTGCGCCACTCTCCTGCAATACAACATGCGGCGGCCCTGGCCAAGGCCAGCGGGGCACGCTTGCATATCGCTGCCTTGATAAAGTCGTTGGATATTCTGTCGCTGCTTGAAGAGGGCGTGCGGGAAACGGCGCGGGAGACCTACCTGCAAGACCATCGCGACTGGTTGGCGTATCAGGCAAAAAATATCCGTGGTCGGGGGATCGAAGTGACGGCGGAGGTGGCCTGGGCCGATGACCTGCAGCAGGACATTCTGGATCACGTCACGGAAATGCAGCCCGACCTGTTGATCAAGGAGGTTCAGCATGAATCGGCGCTCAAGCGCGCGTTCTTCACCCCGCTGGATTGGCACTTGCTGCGCCACTGTCCGGTGCCGGTCTATCTGATAGGCGGCAGTGGTCACACCTTGCCGCACAAGATCGTGGCCGCGGTTGACGCGTCGGGTACCGACTCCGATAGCGAGCTGAATGACCGGATCATCCAGCAGGCCAATGGCCTGGCGCTGCAGTGCAATGCCGAGTTGCACCTGCTGTACGCCTGCGACACGACAGACTATCTGGGCGATATGGGCGGCGACGGTCTGACACTGTCGGACCTGACCAAGCAGTTGCGTAGGGAACTGGAAAAATCGTTCCTGGCGCTGGCCGGTCGGTACGGTGTGGCCTCTGACCGTCGGCATTTCATTCTGGGGCACCCGGTCTCGGCGCTGAGTGAGTTTGCCGACGAACATCAGGTGGACGTGATCGTGATGGGCAGAGTCCAGTCCCATGGCCTGAACAAACTGGTGGGCAGCACGACCGAACATATTCTGTATCAGGTGCCTTGCAGCGTCCTGGCGGTCTAGGGACGGCCCCGTTCACGGTTGATCACACCCTTGGGTGACGGGGTGTGATGAACAGCCGTTGAGGTGAAGCCCATGCATTTGCCGATGATCAAAAAGAAACTCACCAATTTGCCGACAAAGCCCAATTGGCTGGACAGCGAGCAAGCCCGCGCAGCCTTTTCATGGCAGGTGGAGGCGCTCGAATTGGCCGGGTTGCCGGGGGGCGGCATGAACCTCGCCTATGAGGCGGTGGATCGGCATGCGATGGGAGGGGCGCATGAACACACGGCGTTGCGCATTCTCGATCGCCATGGCGGGCACCGCGACATCAATTATGGGCAACTGAGCACGCTGACCAACCGATTTGCCAATGTGCTGAAAACATTGGGCGTAGCCCCCGGTGAACGCCTGTTTGTGCTCTGTGGCCAAGGGCTGGAACTGTATCTGGGCGTGCTCGGTGGCTTGAAGCACGGTTGCGTGGTTTCGCCGTTATTCTGCGCGTTCGGCCCTGAGCCCATCGAAACCCGGATGCGTCTTGGTGAAGGCAGCGTGTTGCTGACCAGCGAAACCCTTTATCGACGCAAGATTGCGGCTATTCGTGAGCATTTGCCGGCACTCAAGCATGTGCTGCTGTATGACGCCGAGGGTGGGGATACGAACGCTGTGGAAGGCACCCTCAGCGTGCACCCATTGCTGGCCAAAGCCGCTGACGATTTCGACATCGCCCGGACAACGGTCGACAGCCCCGCACTTTTACACTTCACCAGCGGCACGACCGGCACCCCCAAAGGTGTATTGCATGTACATGGCGCGGCACTGACGCACCGGGTCACCGCTAAATACGCCCTGGATTTACACCCTGAGGATATTTACTGGTGCAGCGCCGATCCGGGCTGGGTCACGGGGACTTCATACGGGATCTTCGCGCCGCTGCTGCTGGGCGTCACCAGCGTGGTCGAGGGCAACGAATTCGATGCCGAACGTTGGTACCGGATTCTCGAAGAGCAGCAGGTGACGGTCTGGTACACGGCACCAACGGCCATCCGCCTCCTGATGAAGGCCGGAGATGCGTTGGCGCGCAGCCATCGCTTCCCCAGTCTGCGCTTTATTGCCAGCGTCGGAGAGCCGCTCAATCCTGAGGCGGTCTGGTGGGGCAAAGAGGTGTTGGGGCTGCCGATCCATGACAATTGGTGGCAGACCGAAACGGGCGGAATCATGATTGCCAACACGGTCTCGATGGCGATTAAACCAGGCTCCATGGGCAAACCCTTGCCCGGTGTCGAGGCGGCCATTGTCGAGCGCAAGGCGGACGGTTCGCTGGTGTTTCTTGAGGAAAATGAAGTCGGTGAACTGGCTCTGAAACGGCCATGGCCCGCCATGTTCCGTACTTATCTGGGGCAAGAGGCGCGTTATCGACAGAGCTTTGTCGGTGAGTGGTACCTCAGTGGTGATCTGGTGCGGCGCGATGCCGATGGTTATTACTGGTTCGTTAGCCGTGGCGACGATGTCATCAAGTCGGCCGGGCACTTGATCGGCCCGTTCGAAGTTGAAAGCTCGCTCATGGAACATCCGGCGGTGGCCGAGGCAGCGGTGATTGGCAAACCCGACCCGCTGCTGGGTGAAACCGTGAAGGCCTTTATTTCGCTCAAGAGCGGTTTCACCGCCAGCCAGACCCTGCACGATGAGTTGCTGGGCCATGGACGCAAGCGCCTCGGTGCCGTGGTTGCGCCAAAGGAACTGGAGTTTGTGCAGGCACTTCCGCACACCCGTAGCGGAAAACTCATGCGACGTCTGCTCAAGGCCCGGGAGCTGGGTTTGCCTGAAGGTGATACTTCCAGCCTGGAGAACCCATCATGACTCTCCAATCGTTGCCCCGGGATATTGCGCTCGACTTGCTACGGGACATGGTGCGCATCCGCCGCCTTGAGGAGCGCGCCGGCGAGTTGTACGGGGAGGGCAAGATCCGTGGTTTCCTGCACTTGTACATCGGTGAAGAAGCGGTCGCCGTCGGCGTTTTGCATGCACTGGCAGCCGATGATGCGGTGGTCGCGACTTATCGCGAACATGGCCATGCCCTGATCAAGGGGGTGCCCATGAAGACGATCATGGCCGAGATGTACGGACGCCAGGAAGGCTGCTCGCGAGGGCGCGGCGGTTCAATGCACTTGTTTGATGCCGGCACACGCTTTTTTGGTGGCAATGCCATCGTGGCCGGTGGTTTGCCACTCACGGTCGGCCTGGCGCTGGCCGAACGTATGCAGGGTGGATCGCGTCTCTCTACATGCTTTTTTGGTGAAGGCGCGATGGCGGAGGGCGCCTTTCATGAGTCCATCAACCTGGCCGCCTTGTGGCAGGTGCCGATGCTGTTTTGCTGCGAGAACAATTTGTATGCCATGGGCACGGCCCTGGAGCGTTCGCAGTCGCAAACCGATTTGTGTACCAAAGCCTCGGCGTACAAGGTTGATGCCCGATCCGTCGATGGCATGGACGTGATCGCGGTATACGAGGCCGCTTGTGAGGCGGTTAAACATATCCGGGAGGGGCATGGGCCTTTTTTTCTGGAGTTTCGCACCTATCGATTTCGTGCCCACTCGATGTTCGACCCGCAGCTGTATCGTGACAAGGCTGAGGTGGAGCAATGGAAGGCGCGCGGACCGATTCATACCTACAGTGCACGGCTCAAGGCACAAGGCCTTTTGGACGAGCCCGGTTTTCTGGCGATCCTGGCCGAGGTAGACGCTGAAGTGGAGGCCGCCGTCGCTTATGCCGAAAGTGGGAGCCTGGAGCCGATTGAGGATTTGTCTCGCGATGTTTACACCCCAAGGTTGGTGTCATGAGCACTCGCATGACGTATCGCGAAGCGTTGCGCGAGGCCCTGCGCGATGCGCTACAGCGTGACCCTCGGGTATTTCTGATGGGCGAAGATGTCGGCCGTTACGGTGGCAGCTATGCCGTTTCCCTGGGGTTGCTTGAAGCGTTCGGCCCCGAGCGCATTCGAGACGCGCCGCTGTCCGAGTTAGGCTTCGTGGGGGCTGGTATCGGCGCGGCCTTGGGTGGCATGCGCCCGATTGTAGAAATCATGACCGTGAATTTCAGTCTGCTCGCCCTCGATCCTCTGATGAATACGGCTGCAGCCCTGAGGCACATGTCCGGTGGACAGTTCTCCGTTCCCCTGGTCGTGCGCATGGCGACAGGCGCCGGACGTCAGCTTGCCGCGCAACACTCCCACAGTCTGGAAGGCTGGTACGCGCATATTCCCGGGCTGAAAATTCTGGCTCCGGCGACCCTTGAAGACGCACGCGGCATGCTCTGGCCTGCGCTGCTGGATCCAGACCCGGTGCTGATTTTCGAACATGCCCAGCTCTACAACATGGAGGGCGATACAGGTAACTGGGAGACGCTGGACATCAGTACCGCCAATGTCCGCCGTGTCGGTAAGGACCTGACCCTGATTACGTACGGCGGCACACTCGGCAAGGCCCTGACAGCGGCTGAGCAACTGGCCGGGGAGGGCATTGATTGCGAAGTGATCGACCTGCGGGTTCTGCACCCTCTGGATGACCAGACAATCATGACCTCGGTGTGTAAAACACGCCGCGCCCTTGTCGTCGATGAAGGGTGGCGCAGCGGCAGTCTGGCCGCCGAGATCATCACGCGGATTATCGAACAGAGCTTTTTCGAGCTGGATGCTCCGCCGTCACGCGTGTGCAGCGCCGAGGTGCCGATACCTTACCCGCGGCATCTCGAAGAGGCTGCGTTGCCACAGGTGTCGACGATCGTCGCGGCCGCGCATGAGCTGTGCCAGGGGACGTCAGCGTGATGGCATCCACGTGTCGAACCCAAGGCCGGGAGGGTCAACCATGATCGAATTCAAATTGCCGTCTCTGGGGGCCGATATGGATGAAGGCACGTTGCTGGAATGGAAAATCCATCCGGGCGACGCGCTCAAGCCTGGTCAGGTGATTGCCGTGGTCGATACGGCCAAGGCCGCCATCGACGTAGAGTGCTGGCACGACGGCACGGTCCTGCAACTGCTGATCGACGTCGGCGCCAAGGTACCCGTGGGCACTCCCATCGCGCTGTTGCTGGAGCCCGGTGAAAGTGCGCAGACCGCGCGACGGATGCCGACCCCACCGGTGCTGACCGCAGAAGAAAACCTCTCCGATAGACGCCCGAGAATTTCTCCGGCTGCACGCAAGCGCGCTGCCGAGTTGGGGCTCAGTACCCGCCAATTGCAAGGCCATGGCCCCCACGGTGTGGTTACCCTGGAAGATGTCGAGGCTGCCGCCCGTGTGGCCCCGGAGCCTGACCATAACCAGGCCATGCGGCACACGATCGCAGCGGCCATGAGCCGTTCGAAACGCGAGATTCCCCATTATTACCTCAGTGAAACCATCGCCTTGGGTAAGGCCATGGCCTGGTTGCAGGCACACAATGCAAAAAGCACCTTACAGGAGCGCCTGTTGCCCAGTGCGTTGTTGCTCAAAGCGGTGGCGTTGGCCCTGCGCGACTATCCGCAGCTCAACGGTTCCTGGCGGAACAATGCCTTTGAACCCGCGCTCGATACTGACCTTGGGGTGGCAATCACCCTGCGCCAGGGTGGTCTGGTCGCCCCGGTTCTGCGTCATGTGGCGGACACAGCCTTGACCGATTTGATGAGTGGACTGGCCAGCTTGGTGGAGCGCGCCCGCAGCGGTTCTCTGCGCAGCTCCGAGCTTGGTGGCGCGGGCATAACGGTCACTCAACTCGGCGATCAGGGCGTAGACAGCGTACTGGGTGTGATCTATCCGCCGCAGGTCGCTCTGGTCGGCTTCGGTCGTATCTGCGAGCGCCCTTGGGTGAACGAAGGCCAGTTGTGCGTCATGCCCACCGTTGTCAGCAGCTTGTCTGCCGATCATCGGGTCAGCGATGGTCACTATGGCGCTCGCTTTCTGGGGGAAGTCCGTCGTTTGTTACAAACGCCAGAGAACCTTTGAGGTAAGCCTATGGACCCGCTATCGGTACGCAATCAGGTGTTGAGCGCCTTGAAGAGCGTCGCTCCTGAAGTCCAGCCTGAGCAGTTACACAGTGGCCGGTCGCTACGCGAGGAAGTTGATCTGGACTCAATGGACTGGCTTCGGCTCATCGAAGCCCTAAATCGGAGCCTGGGCATTGCCATTCCTGAAACCGATTACCAACACGTGGACACCCTGGACAAGCTTGTCGCCTATCTGTTGCAAAAGGGTGCACCCAGCGAGCAGGCACCTTGAAACACCTTGCTCAGTTGCGCCGTCAGTGGGCGGCGCCATGACGCAGCACTTCAATGCAAAACTCCATTTCGTAGGGGGGCACGTTGCATTCGACGATGTCATGGGCGGCAACTTGCAGGTGCACGCCGACAATATCGGCATGGATCGGCTGCTGGCAGACATGCCGGTCGACCAGTACTGCCGTGTAGACCCGACGAGCACCCAGTTGCGCCAGGTACGCGCAGGTGCGCAGGAGTGAGTGGCCTTCAAACAACACATCATCGACAACCAGCAGGGTGGTATTGGCAAGGTCCAGCGTGTTGAGAAGCGGGTTCTCGGTCAGTGCCGTGTGTGCATGCAACACCTTGAGGTCATCGGCATAGCGCTTGACCTTCAGGGGGTAGAGCGGCAGTTCTGGCTGGCCGGTCTGACGTGACAGGTGTTGTTGTAAACGCTGTGCCAGAGGCTCACCTCGGCGCTGGATGCCAATCAGTGCCGCTTGAGCGGGCGGCAACAGCGTTGCGGCCTGGCGCGCCATCGCCTGCAGCACTGAATCGAGTTCATCGCTGTCGTACAAGCGCAACCGCTGACTCGCAGGCAGAGTTGGCATGGCAGTCTCCCGTCGAAAGCCGATGGGTGAATCATAGCGTAAGGGCTGTGCAGGGCATGCGACTGCGAGGACCAACAACAAGGAGACTCAGGAGCGGAATCTGAACCAAGGATGATGCTTGATTCAGTGAGGACGCAACGGCTGCCCACGGATGTGATACGCACCGACAGGCGTGATCGCCCGGGGAGGTTTCAAGTGATTCAGCGGTCCTCATCACAAACCATCTTGCGCGACCGGGTTGATGCCGGTCGAAGACTGGTAGAACCGTTGCTCAAATACGCTCATCGCCTCGATGTCATCGTTCTCGCCTTACCCCGTGGCGGCGTTCCTGTGGCCTATGAAGTGGCCACAGCCTTGGCGGTTCGCCTTGACCTGATGCAGCGTGCGGCCCGACGTGTGGTGGTGGGGGCCTGTTTGATCACGACGCGATGGCCCAGGCACGGGAAGGTTCTGCCTGGCGCCCTCGCGACCACAAAAAAGCCCCCGGCTGGTTTCCCGGCAAGGGGCTTTGTGTCGCACGAAGGGCGATTCAGCTCGATTTGATCTGCACCTTTTTGTCCGCGTTCATGGCTTCGGGCTTCTTGGGCAGCGAAATGCTCAGCACGCCTTTGCTGAAATTCGCTTCGATCTTGTCGGCATCGACGCCTTTGGGCAGGCTGAATGCCCGCTGGAAGGAGCCATAGTGACGCTCTGACAGGTGATAGCCCTTACTTTTTTCTTCCTTGTCCTCTTTCTTTTCACCCTTGATGATCAGATTGCCGTTGGACACTGTGATGTCGATATTTTCTTGATCCATGCCAGGCAATTCAGCGGTGATTTCGAAGCTTTTATCTTTCTCGGTGATGTCTACCGCAGGCAGGCTGCGGCCGATAAATTCCCGACTCCAGAACGGTTCGACATCAAACAGCCCACGCCGGAAAGGCGTCAGCCCCGAGCCACGATTGAAGTCTTCGAACAGGTGATCAACCTGCTGGCGCAGTTTTTCCAGAGGGCGCCAAGGGTCTGTCGCTATCGGTTGCTGATCGGTTTTTTTGTCGTCGGTGTGCACCGGCATTTTCTTCTCGAAATTGGCCATTTCTCATTCCTCCTATCGAGTACTGCGGTGGGCCGGGAACATCTCGGAGGCCGGTCCACCACGACAGATTCAGGCCTTACCTTAAAAGGTTAGTATTCCTGTGGCCCCCTGGCCGACCAACAGTCGGTTTCTGCTGCGAGCCGTCTATTTCGAGAACTTGCGCGCACCCACCACGCAAAGGATCACCGCAACAGTCACACCCAACATGCCAAGGCTGACTTGCTCGTGCAGCAGCGTGGCCGCCAGCGCCAGGCCAAAAAACGGCTGTAGCAGCTGAAGCTGGCCGACGGCGGCAATCCCGCCCTGGGCCAGCCCGCGGTACCAGAACACGAAGCCGATAAACATGCTGAACAGCGAGACGTAAGCCAGGCTGAACCAGGCGGTGGGGGTAATTCCCGAGAGCGAAGGCGGGGCCAGGAACCAGGTCAGCGGGATCATGACAGGCAGCGACAGCACCAGAGCCCAGGAAATCACCTGCCAACCGCCCAGCGTCCTTGAAAGCTTTGCGCCTTCTGCATAGCCCAATCCGCAGGCGAGGATGGCCAGCAACATCAGAATGTCCCCCGCAGGAGAGGCGGTCAGGCCTTGGGAAACGGCAAACCCCACCACCAGCAGGCTTCCCAGCACCGAGAAAAACCAGAAAACCGGCCGGGGACGCTCGCCACCGCGCCAAACCCCGAACGCTGCCGTGGCCAGTGGCAACAGGCCGACGAAGACGATGGAATGCGCAGACGTCACATATTGCAGCGCCAGCGCAGTCAGCAGTGGAAACCCGAATACAACGCCCAGCGCCACGATTGCCAGGGAGAGAAGCTGACTCTTGGCCGGCCGTTTTTCCTTGAAAAGCAGCAGCATGCACAGCGCCAGAATGGCCGCGATGCTGGCCCGCGCAACGGTCAAAAAGACGGGATCAAATTCCAGAACGGCCACCCGTGTCGCGGGCAGCGAGCCGCTGAAAATGAGCACGCCGATGAACCCGTTGAGCCATCCGCTCGCGGTTTTTTCCGTGGTGTGCTGTTGCAGGTGCGATGTGCGTTCCATTGAGGTTCCCCTTCATGCAGGTTGCATGGGAGGCATCGTATGGACGAAACTCAATACAATCAAAATATTGTCATGGATACACTTGCGCATGCCTCGTTCACGCTACAAATCACTGGTGGATGAATTTGCGGCGGATATTCGCTCAGGACGACTGTTGCCGGGCACGCGCCTGCCGACCCACCGCCAGCTGGCGGCAACGGAAGGCCTGGCCCTGGTGACGGCTAGCCGGGTTTACGCGGAGCTGGAAGCCATGGGACTGGTCAGCGGGGAGATGGGGCGGGGGACGTTCGTCAGGGAAACTTCGTGGTCGCCGGGCCAGAACATTGACCAGCATAGCGTTGCCGCCGGCATGACGGACCTGAACTTCAACTATCCAGCGCTCCCTGGGCAGGCAGAACTGCTGCGAAATGCCCTGCGCCAGCTCGCCTCGGCCGGCGATCTGGAATCGCTGCTGCGCTACCAGCCACATGCGGGGCGCCCGCATGAACGCGCCTCTGTGGCGCGCCATCTGCAAGTCCGGGGTCTGACGGTCGAGGCGGAGCAGGTGCTGATCGTCACCGGTGCCCAGCAGGGGCTGGCCGTGACGATGATGGCGCTGTTGCAACCCGGTGATGTGATTGCAGCGGACGCGTTGACCTATTCGGGCTTCAAGGCGCTGGCCGACTCACTGCACCTCGAAATCGTGCCCATTCCGGTGCTCGATCACGGGCCTGATCTGCAGGCGCTGGAAAGCCTGTGCCGGCATAGACGCGTGCGGGCCGTGTACACAATGCCGACCCTGCACAATCCGCTGGGATGGGTGATGAGTGCCGATCAACGGGAATATCTGGTGACGATTGCGCGTCGGCATGGGCTATTGATCATCGAGGACGCCGCTTACGCCTTCCTGGCGGAAAATCCCCCCGCACCGCTGGCGGTAATCGCCCCCGAGAGGACGGTTTACGTGTCAGGGCTCTCCAAGAGTGTGGCCACCGGATTGCGCGTCGGCTTCGTCGTCGCCCCTCTTCAACACGTGCCCGCGCTGGAGCGCACGATCAAAGCGACCACCTGGAACACCCCGGGCGTGATGACGGCAATCGCCACCACATGGCTCGACGACGGCACCGTCCTGCAACTGGAAGCCGAAAAGCGCCTGGACGCGCAAGCGAGGCAAGTCGTGGCCGGCGAGGTACTGGCGGGGCTGCGCTGTATCCGCCATCCCTCGTCGTATTTTCTTTGGCTGCCGTTGTCGGAAGACGCAAGAGCCGATCAGATCGCCATGGCTTTGATGCGGGAAAATGTGTCGGTTTCCACCGCCGAACCGTTTGCCACTTCAGCCAACGTCCCGCATGCGTTTCGTCTGGCGCTGGGCTCCGTGGAGATGGGGGCACTGCGTGAGGCGCTGGAAAAAGTGAAGTGGATGATTGGGGCTTATTCGTAACCGCTCTGAACCTGCTCAACGATCAGTTGGGCCAGTACCCGTACCGGCTCGGTAAAACTTTGCCGAGCCCGATGGACGAGGCCGATATCACGATGGAAGGTGTGTTGCCCCAGATCCAGCGCACGCACCCCGGCGGGCCAGTCCTGATGGATCGCCGTCTGCGGCACCAGCGCTACGCCGACGCCATTTTCGACCAGCTTGATAATGGCCTCCAGTTCATCCAGCTCGCACACTTCACGCAAGGTGAAATGCATCTGCCGCAAGAAACGATCGACCTGCCTGCCGCCGAACGATGATCGGTCATAGCGAATGAAGGGTTGGCTGGAAAGCAGTGCAGACCAGTCTTCTCCGGGCACATCGCGCGGAACGATCAGCCGGTAGGGCTCAAGGGCCAGGGTCGTCCAGCGCAGATCGCTTTGCAGCGAGAAGGGCGGGCGAATAATCACTGCCATGTCGATCTCGCCGGCATCCACCAGGTTGACCAACTCCATCGACAGACCCGGGATCACACGGGTTCGGCATTGCGGACATTGTTGGTGAAATTTGGCGAGCGCATCCGGCAAGTACGAGCGCTGCACGGAAGCGATGGCACCGATGTTCACCAGAACGCTGGCTGGCAGCCCAACCGTGGTGGACCCCAGATTGTCATAAAGGCGAAGCAGCTCCTGCGCCTGCAGAAGTATCTGATGCCCCATTCTGTTCAGGTGAGCCGAACGGCCCTTGCGGTCGAAAATCTGGAAACCCAGCTCGGCCTCCAGACGTTGCATCTGGGCGCTCACGGCGGCCTGGGTCAGTCCGATTCTGTTGCCGGCAGCGGCAAAAGTGCCTTCCCGTGCGACGGCGATAAGTGTTTTCAGTTCTTTGATCATTCACAAATATTAATTGTGTTTCTAAGAAATATATATTGATTTTTTTGTTTGTTCTGCGGCTCTACGATTGGCTCCGTAATCAAAAACAAAACCGATAAAACACCTTGATTGGAGTTCCGATGAGCCTTTCTCCTTTTCACCTGGCGATCCCTGTTTATGACCTCGCGGCGGCACGCACCTTTTACGGTGAAGTGTTCGGGCTGCAAGAGGGGCGCTCCAGCACGCAGTGGGTCGACTTTGATTTCTACGGTCACCAACTGGTTATCCATGAACACCCAAAAACTGCTTCTCAGGAGAGCGTGCATAGCAATCCGGTAGACGGGCACGACGTCCCCGTCCCGCACTTCGGCATCATCCTGGAGTGGCAGCAGTGGGAAGCCCTGGCCGAGCGCCTGAAGTCCTTTGGTACCGAGTTTGTGATTGAACCCTACATTCGATTCAAGGGGCAGGTCGGCGAACAAGCAACGATGTTCCTGTTCGATCCGTGTGGCAACGCACTTGAGTTCAAGGCGTTCAAGGATATGAGCCAGCTCTTCGCCAAGTAATAAAAGCAATGGCACAACCTTGTTGTGCCATTCGATTTCAAATGAGCTGGAAGCTCATGACTCTAGCAACTGCCCTGTAACGCAGTCCTTTCATTCCAACAAGAAGGCTAGACATGAAACGTATCCCTTTGGTTTGGCAAATAGTTGCCGGGCTGTTGCTTGGCGTGCTCGTCGGTTGGTACTTCAATACACACCCGCAATATCAAGGCTGGATCAGTTCTGAAATCCTCAAGCCCCTTGGCGATATCTTCATCAAGATGATGAAGATGGTCGTTGTTCCCATTGTCTTCTGTTGCATGATTCTGGGGATTGCCGGCGGCGGTGATAACAAATCTTTTGGGCGCATGGGCGTCAAGTCGTTGGGGTATTTCTTCGCGATTACCGGCCTGGCCATTGTGATGGGGTTGTGTTTCGCCAATATCTTCGAGCCCGGCACGGGTACTGATATTTCGGGCATTTCCCACGGCACCGCTTCGGTCAACATGGAGCCTTCGAAGGGCGCTCTCGTCATCCTGCAGAACATCGTTCCCGATAACGTTTTTGTCGCGATGTCGGAAGCGAAGTTGCTCTCGGTGCTGTTCTTCGCCGTGCTGTTTGGCCTGGCATTGAACTCACTCCCCAGAGAAAAAAGCGCACCGGTGGTGGCGATGGTTCAAGGCATCTCTGATGCAATGTTCAAGGTCGTCAGTATTGTCATGGCTTATGCGCCAATCGGTGTATTCGGCATGATCGGCGCCACCGTGGCGACCTTCGGTTTTGCCTCGCTATTGCCTTTGCTTAAGTTGATCGGTGTGGTTTACCTGGCTCTGATTGTCTTTGCGCTGGTGGTGCTGGGCGGTATTTGCTACTTGATTGGCGAGAATATTTTCAAACTGATCAAGTACTTCCGTAATGAGCTGATTCTGGCGTTCTCCAGCGCCGCATCGGCGTCGGTCATGCCGCAGCTGATGAGTAAGCTGGAACACTATGGCGTGCCGCGCCGAATCGTCAGTTTTGTGGTGCCGGTGGGGTATGCATTCAACCTGGATGGCGCGTCGATCTTCCTCGGCGTGGCGACGATTTTTGTCGCGCAACTCTATGGGATCGACCTGTCGCTGTCCCAGCAGATCTTGCTGGTGGTGACGATGGTGCTGACCTCCAAAGGAGCTGCCGGCGTCCCCGGATTCGCCATCATCATCCTGTCCGCCACCTTGGCATCGGCCGGTCTTCCATTGGAAGGGGTTGCACTGATTGCCGGCATCTTCCGGATTATCGACAGCGGTACCACCACCCTGAACGTGCTGGGCAATGCGATTGCCCCCTTGGTCATCGCCAAGTGGGAAAAGGTCAGCATTGAGCCTTCGGGAGTTGCCCGGGTGGTGCAGAAAACCTGATCACCATCCTCCAGTCAAACGCAATCCCTGTGGGAGCGGGCTTGCCCGCGAAGGCGTCATAACATTCAACATCCATGTCGACGTCAGTCCGCTTTCGCGAGCAAGCCCGCTCCCACAGGTTCCGTGCATTAACCCGTGTCAGTTACTTATCAGGAGTCATGCAATGAGCAGTCTTACTTACGTTCAGGAATACAACGCGATTGTCGGCGTACTTAACCAGTACAACGAAGGTGGCGCCAAGGCCGACAGCGCACTGATGAAGCCCGCCTTCAACGAGCAGGCCACGATGTTTGGCGTCGATGGCGACAAGCTCGTCGGCGGCGCGATTCAGAATCTCTACGATGTCATCGACAACGCGTTCCGCCCGTCCCCGGAAGCCAAAGCCGCCATCGTGCGCATCGACATCGTTGGCACGGCGGCCAGTGCGCGGGTCGATACCGACAACGTCTCGGGGTTCCGCTTCACCGACTTCTTCAACCTGCTGAAGGTAGAAGGCAAGTGGAGCATCGTCAGCAAGATTTACCATACCCATCCGAGCCTCTGATCCCTCGGATGTCGTGGGTCGGTGGTTGTGCATCGTCTGCTCAAGCTACCGATTGAATAAACCAGGGAGGTCCTCGACATCGAGGACTTTCCAGCAACCGGTAAAGAGCCCTTTAGCTAGCACCTAGCGCATTACAATCTCACTGAATTTGACGGTAAGCGCCTCATCATTCCCATCCCGAAACACCAACTTGATCGCAGGCGTTTTGCTCAGCTTGCTGTTGCTCTGCTGGAAGATCAGCGTAACCCGTGTCGGTACGTTGCGAATCAACGGGAAGCGTAGCCAGGCGTTGTCCTCGACCTGGCCCACCCGGATCGACTCGAACTTGAGAGGGCCGCCAGACTCGTCGAATAGTCGGGTGCCGTCGTCGAAGCGAAAGCTGCGGTCCACGTTCAGGTTGGTCAGTTCAAATGTGCAGGTGGGCAAACGGCCGATATTTTCGCAGCCCTCCAATTCGATGCGTACGTTATCCAGCACTTCCATGCGTTTGCCGAGCAGGTTGTTGCCTTCGTTTTCGACGATCTTGGCTTGCAGTTTGGCGAATTCGAAAGAGGGCTTGGCGTATTCGGTGCCCAGGATGAAGAAGCCAAAAGACAAGCCGGCAACCATGAAAAACTGCAATGCGCCGCGGAGCATCGGCGTGAAGTTACGGATCTGCCAGCCGATTGAAACGGCTCCCAAAAACAGAAATGTGCTCACCAGCAACACCACGTTTTTCCAGCTTATGAAGCTGAAACCGAAAACGCTGGGGTCCGGCACGGCATAAGTGATTAACGCCCACATGGCGCCCAGCACGACACCGAGGCCTGCCATGCCGCGGGTGATCAATGAGGTGATTTTCTGAGTGCGGGTAAGCGGTATTGCTGAATCTTGCGGGGATATCACGGTGCTGACTCCTTGTTCCATAGCCGATCGTCCATCCTTGAAGGCGACTGTCAGGCTGTAAAATAGAAAACCTTGAAATATCAAGGTCAGGGCCTGATTGTGGCGGGATGCCATTATCCAGTAATGGCGCTGTGGGTAAAGGCGCACGGTACGGCTGCACTGGAATAACCAACGATTATTTGCTTAAGTCCAGCTATCGCAGCCACGTCGGTGCAGTACTTCAATTCCTGAAGGGCGCTTCAACCGGAGAATCCCATGCCCCCTCGATTCCCGCGTTTCGCCGCATTGCTCGCCATCCTCCTGGTCGGCACTTTGCCCTGCGCCCACGCCGTCGAATACACCCAGGTCAACACCACCGCCAGCAAGATCTCGTTCACCTATAACCAGTTCGGCTCCCGGGCGTACGGCACCTTCGGCAAATTCGACGCCACGCTCGATTTCGACACGACGAACCCCACCGCGGCCCACGCCAAGCTGACCATCGACCTTGCCAGCATCGACGCCGGGGCCAGCGATGCCAACAGCGAGCTGCAAAAACCTGCCTGGTTCAATACTGCGAAGTATCCGGTGGCGACCTTTGAATCGACGGGGGTGGAAGCACTGGGCGATCACCGCTACTTGATCACCGGCAACCTCACGCTCAGGGGCCTGACGCGCGAGTTGCAGGTGAAGGTGCTGTTGAAACCGGAGAAGGCCATCGGGATCTTCGATGGCGACATCGTTGTGAAACGTAGCGACTTCAAGATCGGAGAAGGGGAGTGGGGCGACACGGTTGTCTCCGACGACATCAACATCCGCTTCCGCATCGTCGCGCCCGAGCGGTGATTTTCCTGTTAGGGGCTCGATCTGTGACAATAGCGGGCTTAACCCGGAGTCAGAAACTCAATGCCCCAGCTCATCCACTTTGCCACGCCATGCCCAGAACCCATCAACAGCCAGATCCTGCAGATGGTCGTCGACAACCTGACCGACATCAGCATGGTGGGCATCGCGCCGAGCAACCCGTTGTACAACGTCTATCAATACACAGTGGGCTACGAGGTTCATCTCTACCTCGAAGCGCTCAGCGGCGCCAAAGGCATTGCTGTCGAATTGATCGTTGCCACGGATGACGAAGACCCCGAGACAGTCATCGGCTTTCTGCTGTACCTGCCAGTCAAGGACGATCCCCATGCGTGCGGCGTGGCGTATATGGCGGTGCAGGCCAGCCATCGGCGGCGGGGCGTCGCGCGGGCGATGCTGCAAGACATGCTCGGCCGCTACCCGCATGCCGAACTGACCTGCACCGTTGCCAAGGTGCCCTGGTTCGAATCGATGGGCTTTCAAGTGCTGGGCGTGCGCGGCACGCAGGTGCTGATGAACACCCGTGATCACGGCACCGAAGGCTTGATGGGCCTACTGGATGTCACTTCGATCTACAGTTCTTTGGAGGTGCGGCAGATACATACGTATCTGCTGCAGAAACACGGCAAGCGGGCGATGATCGATGCAGAAAAGCAGCGCGACCGACATCTCGACCAAATGACGCGCAACGCCAAGGCGTTTGTGCTGGATCGTTTGAGCAAAGACGCCGGGCGCGGGTCTCGTCCCGACTAGACTGTTGAGTCCTTTCGGGCGCGCAGGCTGGCCGAGGCGTGATATTCTGTCGCATTAACTTGGTTTGACTTATTCAGTTCGCACGTCCACAGACGTGCTGACAGAATCAATGTCGCTCAAAGTAGCTGAGCCAATAATGATAAAAATCAGTACACGAGGGACATATAACTGAGGTCGATGGAGACACGTCGGCCTTGTGTGCCCACCTTCAAATCCTCGTAAGTGCAGGAACCCACGGCACGCTGCCTGCGTACCCGTACTCTTGGGTTGCTCACGTTGAGGATTGGGGGCGGATGGCGTTTATCATAGGTGCTACAGATGTTTAAGAAACTGAACACGGCCCTGCTGGGGCTGGCTTTGTCGATGGGGATCACGTCCGCTCACGCGGAAGAGGCAAAGAAAGTCGATGTGCTGCTCATTGGCGGCGGCATCATGAGTGCAACGCTGGGTGTCTGGCTCAATGAGCTGGAACCTGGTCTGTCGATGGAAATGGTCGAACGCCTCGACGGCGTCGCCCAGGAAAGCTCCAACGGCTGGAACAACGCCGGTACCGGTCACTCCGCCCTGGCCGAGTTGAACTACACCCCGGAAGACGACAAGGGCAACGTCCAGATCCCGAAAGCCGTTGAAATCAACGAAGCCTTCCAGATCTCCCGTCAGTTCTGGGCCTGGCAAGTTCAGCAAGGCGTGCTGAAGAACCCGCGTTCGTTCATCAACTCCACTCCGCACATGAGCTTTGTGTGGGGCGATGACAACATCAAGTTCCTGAAGAAGCGCTACGAAGCCCTGCAAGCGAGCCCGCTGTTCGCCGGCATGCAGTACTCCGAAGACCCGGCTGTGATCAAGAAGTGGGTTCCGCTGATGATGGAAGGGCGTGACCCGAACCAGAAAGTCGCGGCCACCTGGAGCCCGCTCGGCACCGACATGAACTTTGGCGAGATCACCCGCCAGTTCGTCGCGCACCTGCAAACCACGCCGAAGTTCGACTTGAAACTGTCTAGCGAAGTGCAAGACATCACCAAGAACGAAGACGGCAGCTGGCGCGTCAGCTACAAAAACCTGAAAGACGGCACCAAAACCGAAACCGACGCCAAGTTCGTCTTCATCGGCGCGGGCGGCGGTGCACTGCACCTGCTGCAGAAGTCCGGCATTCCTGAAGCCAAGGAATACGCAGGCTTCCCGGTTGGCGGCTCGTTCCTGGTGACCGAAAACCCGACCCTGGCCGAACAACACCTGGCCAAGGCCTACGGCAAAGCCTCCGTTGGCGCACCGCCAATGTCGGTTCCGCACCTGGACACCCGTGTTCTGGACGGCAAGCGCGTCATCCTGTTTGGCCCATTCGCGACCTTCAGCACCAAGTTCCTGAAAGAAGGCTCGTACCTGGACCTGCTGACCACCACGACCACCCACAACGTGTGGCCAATGACCAAGGTCGGCATCAAGGAATACCCGCTGGTCGAGTACCTTGCAGGCCAACTGATGCTGTCTGACGAAGACCGCCTCAACGCCCTGAAAGAATACTTCCCGAACGCCAAAGCCGAAGACTGGCGCCTGTGGCAAGCCGGCCAACGCGTGCAAATCATCAAGCGTGATGAAGCTGCCGGTGGCGTGCTGAAACTGGGTACCGAGATCGTTGCTTCCGCAGACGGCACCATCGCCGGCCTGCTGGGCGCATCGCCGGGCGCATCGACTGCCGCACCGATCATGCTGACCGTGCTGCAGAAAGTGTTCAAGGACAAGGTTGCCTCGCCAGCCTGGCAGGAAAAGCTGCACCAGATCGTGCCTAGCTATGGCACTCAGCTGAACAGCAGCCCTGAGAAAGTGGCTCAAGAGTGGGCTTACACCTCCAAGGTGCTGGAGCTGACTCCACCGCCGGCGATTGGTCAGGTGGCGGCTCCGGCTGCTGCCCCGGCTGCTCCGGCCAAGGCGCCGAAGGCTAATGCTGCGACGGATATGGCTTTGTAAGTAGAAGCGTGATTGGAAAGCCCACTGGATCGGTGACGGTCAGTGGGCTTTTTTGTGGGTGGGATTCAGTGCAGATGATTTGCGAGAGTCGCCAAAAGGAGCTGCTTTTGTGGCGAGGGAGCTTGCTCCCGTTGGGCTGCGGAGCAGTCCCAGCGCGTGATCGGCCGTTTGGTGACCATGTCACCGCAGGCGCTTTTGAAGGGGGATTTGAGGGTGAAGCTGGATGCGCCCTTCGCATCGCAACTATCAAAGCCCTTTACCGAGGGGCAAGCCTCTCAGTAAAGGGCTGAGTGATTACTTAGGTGGAACGAAGTTATCCAGCATTCGATTCACCGCCAGTTCCGCCAGCATGATGACCTGCTGAAGCGCCAGCAGGGTATTGCGGTGGGTGCCCTCCACCAATGCAGCGATGTCGCTGGCCATGACACTGGCCGACGCCAGGTTCTCGCACGTTTGAACCAGCAAGGCTTCATGGCCGACATCCGGCGCAACCATGTACATGGTGCTGGGTTTACGTGGGGTGTTGTTCATGATCGCCGCCGGGTTGAGGTAGAAATTTAGGGCGCGCTCGGCGGCTTCGTTGAGTTTTTTTGAATCGAGGGATTCGTACGGGGATGCCGGATCGGTGTCCGGTGGATTGGGTGTCACTTTGAACATAGATGAAACTCCCACTTAGAATAAATAAGAGCCATCACCCTCGCTACCAAACGAAGAGTGGCGGCCATACGCGGGTTGGTAGACCGGTCTAAGTAGGAAACCCGGCGCTCACAATGGAGCCCCACGCATGACCACCATATAAAGCTGAGCCCAAAAAAGGGACTCATAAGGTGTCGCCATGCGACTACTTAAAGGCGGGCTACCAAACCCGATCACTGTTTTTCAGTGACAGGGAAACGATATAGCCCGCCCCACAGCCGCACAAGCCAGCGGATTCTGGCGCACGCGTAGGCAACGACGCAAGGCGTTGTAGCCGTTAGGACGTAACAGCGGGTGTCTTTAAACACGCATCGTTAAACGTGTGAGCGCTTTCAAAAAAACGAGGAAGCGTCTGACATTTTTAGGGTTGTGTTGCGGCGCGACCGCACCTGTCGCCCGCTTAAAGTCATGCAGGGCGCGCGCGACGGCGTTTTTTTTTTGAATCGAGGGTTTGGTAGGAGAATGCCGGATCGGTCACCGGCGGATGGATATGACGCTGACCGCTGCGTCGGTACTTTTGAATGGAGCCGTGCAGAGTTGAAAAAGGATGGCAGCTGTAGATAGGTAATGGAGTCGTGGGAGGAGCTTCGCAATACCGACTTGGCCGAGGGCACCCTGTGCCACGGGCTGCTCCGCCCGGTCACTGCGGCGGTGACGGGAGACAAGATAACCGGCGACCGCCTGGCGCTGTATCAACCCTAACGCGAGGGAACGACTGCTACTGGCCGATTTATGCCCATCGCGAAGGGCAGAAAACGGCCAAAAGCAGCCCGTCGCGATCAGAAACGTTTGACGACAACGCGTCGCTCTCGCACTCTGTTTTACCCCCTATTTCTTCACTAGGCTTCCCTATGTCATTCGCGACCGTAGTGCTGCTCGACTCCTGGCCACAGCCAAGTACGTCGCCCGAACCCGTCGTGTTCGCCACGGACACGCAGCTATGTTTACGGTACTGCACCGCTGGGGAAGAAATAGCTGTAATTCATTTTCCCCTAGTAAAAAAAATTCAGTTCGGGTCACCAAACGACGAGGCATTGGGCGGCCATCCGCTTATTGGACTTGGCCTCAAGCATTACCAAATTCATCGAATAGATAATTCGCCTTGGCTAGCAGAGCTTGAGCAGAGAAACGCCATTCACCCACGACACGATAAACAGCGGTTTCTAAAAGATGCCATCCACTATGTCTTTACGTTTCAGGACTCTACCCTGGAATGCATCGTAATTGAGGGGCAGTTCTGGTATCCAAAAGTACAAGTCTTTACCTCGGAGCAGAAGGCAAGGGATGTCTGGCGCCAACTGATCAACGACGTGGGCGCATGATCCCCCATTGTCGCGTCTAGCCAAGTCACTTTCCAAATTCCAGCGTCAGATCGGAAAGGTGTGCCGGTCCAAAACGTTTAGTACTGTTATGATTAGAAAATGAAAGGGAACGCAAAAAAATCAACCATGAATCCAATTCGGCCCACCCCTGCGGCATACCACACAGACGACAGCTACTGGCACCTTCTTACCGCAGAAGATGGCTCGGTATATGTTCTCGTCAACTGCGAAGCGACTTTTGTGAGTTACGACACTCTGGTTAAGCTCAACTACGAGGAGCTGCGCGACTACCACGGCTTGGGCTGGCTATCCATTCAGCACCTGGCTAACCGGATCAACTACTTTGTCGATGATTACAATAGCCGACGGATCACCGGCCCTTTGCTCGATGCAGCTATACAGGCGTCGAAGCACTAAACATCCCCCAGACATCTGCCTAGTGTTCGTCAGTTCGCAGTTGGATGACGGCTATGGGCCGATTTCTACCTGTCGCCACCGTCAGCTTTGGGTCGACAGCCCACCTTCACGACAGGCAGAAATCGGTCAATGGGTACTTGTCTTGAACGGCTGCAATGGGTCGATTGCAGCCCTTCGTGACTGGCAGCGATCGGCCAAAAGCAGCCTCTTTGGCTCGCCCGCGCGCGGCCGTAAACACGTCAGTGCAATCAAGAATGGGACGAAGCAAACTGCGCTCCTAGCTCAGGGCGAATTTTAATGTATTTAAAAAATAGATCCGCCACCTGTTACTAAACAATTAAGGAACGAGGAAATGGACAGCAAACGAGTGTGGGTAACGACTGGGCTTTCTATTCTTAGTGTGGCAACTGTAATTACAGCAACCCCTTGGATTCTAACATTTCGTGATAATGCGTGGAGCGAGAACCCTGCAAGCTGGGGTGTGTTTGGGGATTACATTGGGGGAACACTAGCCACCATCCTTGCGGCCTTTAGCTTTCTAGGACTTATGTATAACGTGTGGTTGCAAGGCCAAGCCATGCAGAGCGACAGAGAACTACGTGACGACGAAATTTACAACAAGCAGGCAATTACATGTTTGGAACGTGCATTTAACCGAGTTTACCGTGAAGGGAGCAGCATTCCGATACGGGATAGGACAGCATGGCTGGATTGTGCAAGGTTCCTGCTGTCTGCGGACAAACTGTACGACAAGATAAAGTCAGACGGGTTTAAAGTGATGTATGAAAGCGAACGAGAATACTGGCGATGGAAGTTCGCAGATTTATTTGAGCCTGTAGAGGATTTTGAAGTTTCACAACAACCATCATACTTTGACGGTCCTATCCCAGATGAAAAGATTGATCATAGTTCTATCTACGTAATCTATAGCTTTTCGACGTGGCAGAAAGATCAGCCGGACATTTTGGAGAAGGTTATGAGCGATGGCGGAGACTTGAACATGGTTAGCAAAAAATATAGAGGGGCTAGGGAATTTTTGAGTAGGTCCGCCAGGTTTCAGCAGCGAGTTATAGAGAGATGAAGTGCAACTATTACATTCGGAACTTCTGAAGATCCCTGCATCAGCCAGGGCATTTTCGCAAATTGACCTGATCGCATCTTCACTAGATGCTCGGGCAGCTTTGGGGCGAAAGCGGTCGCTCGTGAGCGGCTGCTTCTGGCCGTTTTTTGCCTGTCGCAAGGACGCCAACCGACCCAAAACAGTCATCTGAACCGCATTGATCGACAGGAATGCCATCCACCAATCTTAAAATCGGGATGGTGGCTCGTTTCCGGCTTTGAGCTGCAAAAAGACCTGATCCGGATCTGCCTGGCACCAGTATCTGAACAGAAGGCGAGGCTCGGTATTTCCGAAATATTGATCCACGATGCTCTCGGGGGGCGTGGTGAGTTTAGGTTCTGGCCATTGCTGCGCTAAAACACCTATTGGTTTGCCAGACGAACAAATAATCCAGGTTGCCTTGCCTCCATTGATACCAGGTAGGTAGCCCATACCTTGTATCACTTTGATTAAGGCACGCAGGGTTGCTGATGGATCGAGTGTGATCGACGTCGCATGGCTTTCCAAATCATCCCCCGCATGAACGCTATCTCGATCAATGGCAACTTCCAACATGACTGCTCCTTTTTAGCGCTGTGCTGTCACTAGATCGACCAGCGTAGAGAACATCAGCGGCTACCTGTCTACAGTCTGCAATTGGCCGATTGCCGTCTGTGGCGATGGGCAGCAACCCAAGCGGACATCTACACTCTCTGATTGAATAAGCTATCGCCCACTGCACGATACTCGGACTTGAACGAATGACAGACAATCCTTTTCGTATTCCAACAGATGCTGAAATTGCTGACGCAGAGAGCAGGCTCAATTTTCGATTTCCCGATCAATATATCCGGTTCCTGAAAGGTGGCAGCGATGTCGCAAACGCCGCATTTGAACCTGCGGTGATTTTGGGGGAATGCATCCATCTAGATATCTTTGCAATTACCGAAACCGCCTGGGCCCAGGGTGTGCCCCGGGATTGGTTGCCTTTCATTGAAGATAACAGCGACTACTTCTGCATATCGGAGGCTGGTGTTGTTCGATACTGGTCACACAACGGAAGTACAGACGAAAGTTGGCCAACCTTTGCCGCCTGGTTCGAACAGGTCTGCATAGCCCTTGAGTAGTGTCTGTACGAGATCTGCAATCCATACCCAGCGTCCGCGTCTGGCCGATTACTGCCTGTCGCGAGAGGCAGCTTGGGGAGGTAACAGTCCTTCGCGACCGGCAGGTCTTAGCAACCAACCCCACATCACCGAACCACACTCACTCCGGCAACCCAGCCAGCCGCAACCCATCAGCAAACCGCTTAAAATCCTCAGAACGCTGGATCGGCAACCAGTCCTTCAGATTAGAAACACGCAAAGACGGATCCAGCTCGTGCAAACGCTGCATCGCCTGCTTCGCTTTGTCCATGCGTCCGCTGAGCGCATGACTGGCCGCGATCAGGGCAACTGATGCCAGGAGGCAGGGCAGGTTCCTCAGCGCCTTTTCCGCCCAGTCAGAAGCGGGATCGAAGCGCCCGGCGAAGAAGTGCGCGAGCGCCATCCCGACCTGCATCCTGAACATTTCCGGATCCAGCGGACTCAAGCGCACGGCATGGGTCAAATCCTTGATGGCGGCATCTGCTTCACCGCGCAGTGCGCGCAGGATTCCGCCCAGGAACCAGGCGGGGGCGAGGTTGGGGTTGAGCAGGCGTGCCCGGTCGAGCAGGGCAATGCCGCCATCGACGTCGCCGGCGAGGTGGGCAAGTGCATGTCCGCCTCGCGTCAGTGCCACCGCATCATCCCGGCCGAGTTCTACCGCCAAACGCGCAAGTCGTGCGCCCTCGGCGATTTCTTGAGGCCGATCGGTCATCCAGCCATTCAACTTGCGCCAGAAGTGGCACCAGGCGGCCATGCCATAGGCCGATGCAAATTCCGGATCGAGCTCGATGGCCTTGTAGAACAACGGCAGCGCTTGCTCGATGGCTTCGCGGGTGCCGTTGTGCAGTTTCGCCATGCCGCGCAGGTAATAGTCGTATGCGTCCAGGCTTTCCGTTGGTTTGCGCTTGGCGCGCTCGATTTCTGCCCGTTCCAGCTGCGGTGCTATGGCGCCGACGACGCTTTCGGCGATTTGATCCTGCAGCTCGAAGATGTCGTGGAGCATTCCTTCGAAGCGCTCCGCCCAGATATGCGTTCCGGTGGTCGCGTCGATCAGCTGCCCGGTGATGCGTATCTTGTTCCCGGACTTGCGCACGCTACCTTCCAGCACGTAGCGCACGCCGAGCGTCTGGCCGACGCCCTGTACGTCCACGTCCCGACCCTTGTAGGTGAAGCTTGAATTGCGCGCGATGACGAACAGCCAGCGGATTCGCGACAGGGCGGCGATGATGTCCTCCACCATGCCGTCGGCGAAATACTCCTGCTCTGGATCGCCGCTCAGGTTCTGGAAGGGCAGGACCGTAATGGAGGGTTTGTCCGGCAGGACGAGCGTGGGCGCAGGCGTTTGCTTCAGGTCCTCGGGCATGGGTTCTTCGATGTCAGGCTGTCGCGTTTCGCCGACCTCATCCACCGTGATTTCGCCGACGAAGCGGTATCCCTTACGGGGGATCGTGCGCACCAGGCGCTGCTCCTCGCCGGTATCGCCGATGGCCTTGCGCACCGCATTGATGTGGCTGGTGATGGTCGATTCCGAGACGATCCGACCGCTCCACACTGCCTTGAGCAGGTCGTCCTTGCTGACGACGCGATCGCGGTTGCTGACGAGTTGCAGCAATAGGTCGAAGACCTGCGGCCCGACAGCCACCACTTGCCCGCGCAAGGTCAGTTCCCGGCGCTCTTGATCGAGCACGTAGTCTTCAAACACGAATGGCAAGGTGAGAATCCCCTGGTCGAGCGCCCCCGACTCCGTGTCCGAGCTGGCGATGGGTAAGTGGTATCGATAATACGGCAGCGCCCGCGGCAAGGGATACCCGTCGAATAGCTGTTTTTCTGGACGAAAAACCAAGCTTCCTTGAAGGCAAACTCAAGGCCGGTACAAGGACGTCCCTGACGCGCGCTGGCACTCTCAATCTACATCGACGGCAATGGTTGCAGTCGAGAAACGGAGAGAAACCATGAAGATCGTCGTCATTGGAGGCACCGGCCTCATCGGATCGAAACTTGTGCAGAACCTCCGCGAGCGCGGCCATGACGTGCTCGCAGCCGCCCCCAGCACGGGCGTGAATAGCATCACCCGCGAGGGCCTGGCCCAAGCGATGGATGGCGCCGATATCGTCGTCGACGTGGCGAACGCGCCTTCGTGGGAAGACCAGGCCGTTCTCGATTTCTTCGAAACGTCGAGCCGTAACCTGCTGGCTGCCGAGGCGGCCGCTGGGGTTCGCCATCACGTTGCCCTGTCGATCGTCGGCAGTGAACGGCTTCCCGAGAATGGCTATTTCCGGGCCAAAGTCGCGCAGGAAAACCTGATCAAGGCGTCCGGCATTCCTTACACCATTCTGCGTGCCACGCAGTTCTTCGAGTTTGTCGGCGGCATTGCGCAGGCGGCCACCGTCGGTGAGGAGGTTTGCGTGTCGCCGGCATTGATCCAGCCGATGGCGTCCGACGACGTGGTGGCGGCGCTCGCCGAGGTCACGCTGGCAGCGCCGGTGAATGGCACGGTCGAAGTCGCCGGTCCCGAGGCCATGCCACTCGACGAACTGGTCAGGCGCTTCCTGCGGGCCACTCAGGACACGCGCAAGGTCGTGCCGGATGTGCACGCGCGCTACTTCGGCTCGGTGCTCGACGATCAATCGCTGACCCCCGGCAAGAACCCGCGCCTGGGCGCGATCCGCTTCGAGGGCTGGCTCGGTCAGTCGACGGCTCGGTAACGGGCCGCGCGCTCACACCACCTACACACCAAGGAGCATTGCCATGTTTACCCGATATCTCTTGGCCGCTGCCTTCGCAGCGCTGTCGATCAGCGCAGCGTCGGCCGCCGAACCGCCCGCAGGCAAAGTGTCGGTCGTATTCGACCGGCCCATTCCCAACCTCCCCGGCAAGAGCATGAAGGGCGTGCTGGTCGAGTACGGGCCGGGCGCCGCGTCGCCGTCCCACACCCATCCGAAAACGGCCTTCATTTATGCCACGGTCCTGGAGGGCTCGTTTCGCATCAAAGTCAAAGGCGAGCCGGAAAAGATCTACAACGTCGGCGAAAACTTCGTAGAGGAGCCGGGCTCCGTGCACGAAGTCAGCGCCAACGCCAGCGACACGAAACCCGCACGCCTGCTGGCGGTGTTCGTCCTCGACAGCAACGAAAAGGAGCTCGTTACACCTATTAAAAAGTGAGCCGATCAACGTGCTCATCGACGCTCGACAGCCGGGCGGCAGGTCACTGCCGTCCTGTGGCTGCTGCGGATCCTTGGCATTGAACAGGAAACAAGAACATGAACTCGCTTCAGGACAAGGCCGCCATTGCCACCGGCGCAAGCGTCGAGATCCCTGTCGTGGTGGCGCGGCAAAGCAAGAGAAAGATGATCGGCATCCTGTTGTGCATCGGTGCCGTGGTGGTCTTGGTTGGCGGATGGGCCATGGCGTTTTCGAGCGGTTCGACCTCCACTGATAACGCTTATGTGCGCGGCGACCTCACCTCGCTCGCTGCCAAAGTTGCCGGCTATGTCACGGCGGTAGAAGTGGAGGACAACCAGACCGTTCGGGCGGGTGACGTCCTGTTCCGGATTGATGATCGGGACTATCGCGCACGGCTCGCGCAGGCAGTGGCCAATGTCAGCGCTGCCGAGGCGCGCCTGACCCACGTCGATGCCGAAACCCAGCTTCAGCGTGCCCTGATTCGACAGGCCGAAGCCCAGCGACGCTCGGCCTCCGCCGAGATGAATCTGGCGACCAAGACCCATGATCGCAGCCAAAAACTTATCGTCAGCAACGCGGTCAGCCAGGCCCTCGTCGATGAAACCGGCACGGCACGCTCCAGAGCCGAGGCGACGGTATCGGCCGCTTCGGCAACGGTCGAGGCTCAACAGCAACGCATCACCGTCCTTGTGGCCCAGCGAGAAGCTGCCGTTGCTGCTGTGGCGCAGGCGCAGGCCGCGCGCGATCTGGCCCAGATCGATCTCGACAGCACCGTGGTACGCGCGCCTGTTGATGGCGTTATCGGTAACCGTCAGGTCCGCGTCGGCCGGTTCGTTACGCCGGGTGTTTCGTTGCTCGATATCGTGCCGGTCAATGATGTGTGGGTCGTGGCGAACTTCAAGGAAACCCAGCTCGAACATATCCGCCCCGGTCAGCGCGTGCGCATCACGGTCGACGGCTATCCCGACGGGGCACTTGAAGGCGTGGTCGACAGCTTTGCGCCGGGTAGCGGGTCGGCGTTCAGCTTGCTCCCCACAGACAACGCGACAGGGAACTTTGTGCGTGTTGTGCAGCGGGTTCCGGTAAAGATCCGCCTTGCCCATAACCCGCTGCCGGGTCGTATCGTCCCTGGCCTGTCCGCGCGGGTCGAGGTTGCGCAAGGGGAGGGCTCATGAACACGGTTGCCAGGGCCACGCGCAGCAACGCCAGCGTTACGACCGGTGTTCTGCTCATGGCGGGCATCGTGCTTGCCACGCTGACGGAAGCGATCGCCAGCACCGTTCTGGCGCTCGGACGCAGCGACATCATCGGCGACACCTATGCAACGCCAGATGAGTTTGCCTGGTTGGATGTCGGCTACATCGCGTTCAAGCTGATCGGGTTCATGGCTGCCCCTTGGCTGCTGAAGCGTTTTAATCCGCGTCATGTGGTGATCAGCTCAACCTTGGTCATGGGCCTGGCGTGCGGCATTGCCGCCATCACCGCTCGGCTGGATCTGTTGGTTGCACTTCGGGTGATTCAGGGCTTCGCCGGCGGCACCCTGCTGGTCGGGGGGCAGGCGATCATCTTTCGCGCTTTTCCGCGGTCTTATCAGCCAATCCTCCAGGCCCTGTTTGCCATGGGTTCCGTTGTCGCGCCCGCGACGCTCGCCCCGGCGCTTCAAGGGTGGTTGATCGATAGCCAATCCTGGACATGGATCTTCTTCAGCGTTGTGCCGATTGCCTTGGCGGCTAGCGGACTGGTGCTGATCGCAGACGGCCCAATGCCCGCCAAGGTCCGGCACCGTCCGTTTGACTGGATCGGCTTCTCGCTGATCTCTGCCACCCTGTTGTGTTTCACCTACGTTCTCAGTCAGGGCAGCCGATGGGACTGGTTCGAGGAGCCTCGCATCCTGTGGCTAACCGTGATTGGCGCCGCCGCTCTGCTGGCACTTCTCGGCCAACAAGTGTTGGCCAAAGGGCAGGGGCTGCTCGACTTCACCCTGTTCAAAACGAGCGATTTTTCCTTCGCCTTTATCGTCAGTTTTGTCGCCGGCGCCGCCTTGTTCGGCAGCGCGTTCCTGATTCCGGCGTTCGCCCTGTCGGTCCTCGGGTTCACGCCTACCGATGCCGGTCAGCTGCTGTTGCCCAGTGGCGCGTTTTTTGTCGGCGCGCTGCTCATATCGGCCTGGCTCATGCAGGCCCGCCGCGTTGCGCCGTTCGCCACCGTGCCCTTTGGAATCCTGATGATCATGGTTGCGATGTGGATGCTGTCCGGTTCGACCAGCGAAAGCGGCGCGGACGACATGATGGCGGCTATCCTGTTGCGCGGGTTGGGCCTTGGCTTCCTGTTTCTATCGATCACGCTGATCGCCTTCAGCCACCTCAACAGCCGAAACCTCGCGAGTGGAATAGGCCTTTTCAATACGGGTCGCCAGTTAGGTGGCCTTATCGGTGTCGCAGGGCTCCAGACCCTGATTGACCATAACGTCGTCACCAATGCCGCGGTCCTCGGCGCCAATGTCACCCCTGGCGGGGCCGCGGTCATCGAACGAATGACGACCACGACAGCCATGCTGAGCGCGAAAGGAATGGAGGCAGTGGCCGCTGGCCGGGCAGCGACGAGCCTTCTGGGCCGGTTGGTGACAAGTCAGTCCACGGTGATTGCCTTCGACACCGCGTTCATCGCCGTGGCCCTGCTGTTTGTAATCGCTGCCCCCATTCTGGTCGGCATCAAGATCGGATTCGCGCGATACGAGAAAGTGCGTGCTTCGCGAGCAGTAGCGTGAGGCAGCCCACCTGCCAGCGATGGCAGGGAGGAGAGCACTCGGACCACCCAGGGTGTCAGGCGGCGGCGCCAGGAACATTTGTTCCCATGCCCGACGGCAGGAACGGTCGAATTTCGTCGATTTCCGCAGCGCTAAGGCGCAACGCCGAGGCTGCTATCAGACCGTCGACTTGTGCTGGGCGGCGGGCTCCGACAATGGCGCCCGTCACTACCGGTTGGCGAAGTACCCAGGCGATAGCGACCGCCGCAGCACTCACCCCGTGCCTTTCTCCAATGCGTGCCATAACGTCAACCAAAGTCAGGTTCGCACTCAAACGGGGCTCCTGGAAATCAGCACTTCGGGCCTTGCGCCAATCGTCTTCGGGCAGTTGCGAGATGCGTTCGCGCGTCATGCTGCCGGACAGTAGCCCCGATTGAAGTGTGGAATAGGCAAGGACACCCAACCCGGCCTGCTCACAGAATGGCAGGACGTCTTTCTCGATGTCCCGCATCAAGGCGGAATACGGCGGCTGGAGCGAAACGATCTCTGTCACCGCCTGCGCCCGCTTGAGTTGAGCGACATCGAAATTCGATACGCCGATAGCGCGAATTTTTCCTTGATCGCGCGCGGCTGCCAAAGCCGAAAGCGCCATTTCAATACCTTCACTGCTTGCGTCGGCAGGAAAGGCAGGCCAGTGGATCTGATACAGATCGATGGTCTCGACTTGGAGCCTGCGCAAGCTTGCGTCGATCTCGGCGAGCAACGATTGGGGGGCCAAGGAGTGCGAAATCTCCTTCGTGACCGGGTCCCAGACCAGGCTGCCTTTGGTGAACACCAAAGGACGCCGCGAGACCGGCACCCGACGCAGCAATTGCCCCACCAATTGCTCCGCATGGCCCAAGCCATAAACCGCAGCAGTATCAATCCAGTTCACGCCGCGTTCGACGGCATACTCAAGTGCGCCCAGGCTGTCTTTGTCATCCTGCGCTCCCCAACTGTACTCCCAACCTGTGCCAGCGATTGCCCACGTCCCCAGGCCAATAGGCGAAATCAGAAAATCCGATGATCCAAGACGATTCTTTTGCATAGCGACCTCTCCACAAATGATGTGAGAAGTATCCGGGAGAGATCTGATGGCGATAAGATGGGTAATCGTATTTGAACTACTGAACAAAATTCATGAGTAATCACCCCGATCTCTCTGAACTCGATGCCTTTGCCGCCGTCGCTCGCCATCGCAGCTTTCGCAAGGCCGCCGACGAACGTGGCGTTTCGGCTTCCGCGTTGAGTCACGCGATGCGAGCGTTGGAGGCACGCCTGGGTATCAGGTTGCTGAACCGAACCACTCGTAGCGTGACGCCGACCGAGGCAGGCCAACAGTTATTGGCGACGCTGGTCCCGACCCTGCATCAGGTTGCCGATGTGTTGGCGCAATTGACTTCGATGCAGGAAGTGCCCGCAGGCAAACTCCGCCTCAACGTGGCGCGCCCCGCGGCTCGTATCGTGTTGGCGAAAGTGCTCGCGCCCTTCGTGGCCAGGTATCCACGTATTCAGTTGGACCTGATCACCGACGATGGATTGACCGATATCGTGAACGGCGGATTTGACGCTGGAGTCCGCTTTGGTGAAAGCCTGGCCGGCGACATGATCGCAGTCCCTGTCGGCGCCCCTCAATCGTTCGTGACCGTTGCTGCGGATGCCTATCTGGCCGAAAAGGGGATCGCGCACGCCCCCCGCGACTTGCTCGAGCATGCGTGCATTGCCAGGCGTTTTCCAAGTGGAAAACTTTACGCTTGGGAGTATCAAGCAGGTGGTCAACCGATACGGTTATCCGTCACAGGCCCGCTCATTCTGGAAGACGATGCGCTGATGATCCAGGCGGCGAAAGATGGTGCTGGGATTGCCTATGTCTACGAAGCGCTGGCGCGCGACGAAATCCGCCACGGGCATCTCAGAGAAATACTCCAGGAATGGAAAGCACCGCCAAGCCGATTCTTTCTTTATTACCCCAGCCGGCGCCATGTGCCCCCGGCCTTGAACGCGCTGATCGAATTCATCAGAGCGGGTGACTTGCGAACCTGATTCAGAACCATCGCGACCGGCAGTCTCGATGACTGCTCCGGGTTGAATCCACAGTCGAAAGCAGCCCTTCGGGTCGAACAGCAATCGGCCAGAAGCAGCCACCCGCTTCCAGATTCAACCCGTTTTACACGTCAACCAGGCACTCCAGAACAGGCTGCTGAAGAAACGAGTAGCGCCTCCGAATCCGGCGTCATGCAACAGTTTTTGAACCGCCGCCTCGGAATGTGGTGGGTCGGCGCCTTGAAGGATTTTCCCAAGCTTGGCCTTCACTTCATCCGAGTTGGCTCCATGCTGCCGCCACCGTTGCCCCCAGGCAGCAAGCAGTAACGGCTGGCTGGCATAAGCATATTGATTCCCCGCGACAATCAACGGCGCCCCCGGCTTTAGATGAGCTCGAATGGATCTTAAAATTTCCCGCTTGGTATCATCGCCATCGAGATGATGGAGTACCCCGATCAAAGTGGCTGCGTCGTATGGCTCGTCTGCTGCCAGGTCTTCAACATGCCCAAGATGCATGGCCGTCCTTTCAAGCAAATTGTTTGCCTCTAACTGCTGCTTCGCTGCCTCCAGCATCGGCCCGGATGGGTCAACAGCAGTGAAGCGCCAACCCGGCTCAAGTTTGGCCATAGCAATAATTTCCTGTGCAGTACCGCCAGCGCCAACCACCAGTATTTTTGTCGAGCTTGAATTGCCGAGGCTTGCCGCCAGCATGCATGCAGTCAGGTCGTGGCAGGCGTCATATCCGGCTAGTGCGATACGGCTCTGTCGTCCGTACTCATTGGCTCGAGAGGTATCAAATTTTTCAGCAGCGTTGAGAGGGGATGAATTCAAGGCGGTTCTCCATGTCCTCACATCACGCTATGCCATACACAGTCATAATAAAAATTCATTAATTTTATATACTGCATTCCCATAAGGAATGTACGGCTCAAACAATCTCTCGCCTATTCAGACTGATTCCGCTTTGTAGCGACAGTCAGTTTCGGGGCGATGGCGGCCCTCACAACAGGCAACAGTCGTTCATGAAGGCGATACTGGGACGAGCGTTATGGCGAATGCTCCCAATATGAAGTGGGTTTGGCCGATTTCGGTCAGTCGTGACAGGCAGAAATCGGCCAGAAGCAGCCATTCACGTTTCGTCGGAAAAGTGTCTCTGAGCCAAATTCGGGGAGACAATCGAGAGCGATCTTCACATCTCGATCATTTATGCCCTTAGGGCGTGGTCAGGAGGAAGCCATGAGCAAACGCGACAAGCGTGGCAATCCTGTTTCCTATGGCTCGCAGGAGGCAATCGATGCTCTGGATAGAGCTTGCGACTTGCTGCATGCCTACCAGGCCGATCCTCTGGCTGCGGCTGACAAAATTATCGCGGAGCACCCGGATTTTGCGCTAGCCTACGCCTTTCGTGCTGGCGCGATTGCGACTGCGACCGACAAAGCGTTTGACTCAGAGCTGTTCAAGAGCTTGGACGTGGCAGAGCAGTTGGCACCGAAAGCGAATGATCGCGAGCGGCAGCATATCCATGCAGTACGCGCTTGGTTCGACGGCGACTGGGAGCGGGCAATCGAAATCTGGGGGCGTGTTTCGATCGAGCACCCCCGCGATCTGCTGGCACTGCAATACGCCCATTTGGGCGACTTCTATCTAGGTTACTCGCACATGCTACGTGATCGCGTGGCTCGTGTGATGTCGCGCTGGGATAACGACGTTCCTGGCTTTGGCTTTGTGAAAGGGATGTATGCCTTTGGCCTGGAAGAGGCAGGTGATTACCGGCAGGCCGAAGAGCAGGGTCGCGAGGCTGTTGCCTTGAACCCGCAGGATGGTTGGGCAGTACATGCCGTCACTCATGTCATGGAAATGCAGGGCCGTAGCGAAGAGGGGGCTAAGTACCTTTCATCCAGCGCCAATGCCTGGGCTCCCAATAGCATGTTTGCCTTCCATTTGTGGTGGCACAAAGCGCTATTCCTCCTTGAGGCAAATGACGTGGCTGGCGCGCTTCGTCTCTTTGATGAGGACATTTCAGCGGGTGGATTTGGTCAGGCGCTTGAGCTACTTGATGGATCAGCGCTGCTCTGGAGACTCTCCCTGCTCGGTCATGACGTTGGAGATCGGTGGAAAGGACTGGCCAAAAAATGGGAGTCCCGTTGTGAAGACGGCTTCTACGCCTTTAACGACGTGAACGCGATGATGTCATTCGTGGGTACTGGAAACAGTCGCGCACAAGCTCAGCAGTTGGATGCCCTGAAGCGGGCCGCTGCTGGCAGTGGTACCAAAGCCATGATGAGTAGAGAGATTGGTGTGCCAGCGTGCGAAGGGTTGGTGGCGTTTGGTCGTGGGGATTACGCCCAAGCTATAGCTTCGTTGATGCCGCTACGCGCCAAAGCTAACCGCTTCGGCGGTAGTCACGCGCAGCGTGATGTCTTCTCATGGACGCTGACCGAAGCAGCTATTCGCCTTGGCAATCGCGCACTTGCCGAGGCACTGGTTGCCGAGCGCCTTGCATTAAAGCCTGAGAGCCCGATCAACCGCGCCTGGAAAATGCGCGCTGGTCAATTACAGTCGCTGCCTGCGGGATACCGTCCACTACAGGACGACGCTTACTGATGACCGCTTCGGGTCGGAAGCTGTCCTCCTTCGCCACGCAGCTTTCGATCACCGCCCAACTCAGTTCGTGACTGTGATCGTCGCAATCGTTATTCCTTCTCCATCTTCGCAACATCTCTCAGCGGATAGATCACTTCATGGGTATCCAGATTTCGAATCTCGGACTCGATAGTAATGGTCGAGACTTCACGCCCCGGAGGTCCACTGATGTCGTCGCGAGTGGAGAAATCCACGACATAGCGCTGGCCTGTGCGGAACTCCACATCGCGAGCACCGAAGCCGCACTTGGCGCCACCGGTACCCAAGGCATTCATCGATGCCCAGCACCAGCTCAGCGAGTGCTTGCCCGGTGTCAAGCGCAGCGCCTGCTTGCCGGAAACGTCGAGGATCGAGCGCCGCCCGGCACCCTCTAGCAGTTGGTCGTCCACATGCGTGGCCAGCAACAGTCGATGGAATTGCACGCCCAACCCGCGAAAGCGGGTGGTGGCGAAATACACCACCGGCGCATCGGCCGCGTTATTGGACAGGTCATATGGCGTCATCGAGTCCGGCGCCCAATCGCCTTGGTAATCCTTGTAGTGGTAGTTGGAACAAGCAGTTGTGAGACCGGCAATCAGCAGAACGGCCGGGAGCTTGAGATACGACAGAAATGACGACGAGCGCATTATTCTTCCTTGTTTAACGAGTTGCCTGGGATACCGCATCGCAAGCCAGCAAGTATTTGAGCGGATTAGGGAACTCATCGCCCATCAGCTTCGAGCAAGCGAAGGCACAGGCGCATTTTTATGGCAGGCAGCAATCGGCCAGGAGCGGACAGTCGACACCTGCCGCCTCTGCTGATTAGCTGCCTGGCGATATAGCGCTTGAACATGGATGCAATCAGACCGGTGATCACTCGTTCAAGTCTTTGACCAGATAGCCATCTACGATTTGCGAAACGCCCGCCAACGCAGTACGCAGTAACTCCGGTTCGGTGCGATAGCGCAACGGCGTGTAGCCATAGGTGTTGGCGCCGTTGAATGCGGTGATCGGCTCATTGCGCTGCCAGATAAGTTCCTCGCCGCGTTTCATGACACCGCTCACGGTAATCGTCGGGTACACCACACTGCTGAAGCCTTGCGTTAGCGCGAAACCCCAGGCCAGGACGGTCAACTCGATCTGCGCATCGGCTGGTTCGTTTTCACCCACGATCTTGTAACGGCCGGTGGCGGTCAGTTGCTCCTCGAAACTCTTTTTGACCAACTCGCCCAGGTTGATATCCGCCGTCTCCATGTTGTAAAGAATCGCATCAACCGTCGACATCGACGCCAAGTCGCCTGCCTTCAGACCTGCGGCAAATCCGACCCCACCCAAAGCAGCCTTGGTCAGGTTCGATGCACCTGCCGCCATCCCTACGCCAGCGCCGACACCTGCGCCCAATGCCGCGCCCCATGCCTGCTCACGGCCCATGTAAGTCATCTGTTTGGGTTGCCATGCAACCGGGAGAACTTTCACGGTATGGATCTGGGTACGGTATTCGGGCTTGAATTTCTGGTTGGCACATCCGGCAAGGAAAAGAACGGCAAACATCAGGACAGCAATCTTCTTCATGAGTAACTCACGACGCCAAGGGAATGTGCGTAGGTTGTCGTCAGTGGCAGGAAATTCTGAAGGGAATCAGGGGCGCTGGCCGCGATTGCTATTACGGCAATAGGCAGCTTCCGGCCAATAGCTGCCTGCCGGAACCGGCTGAAATCGACCCGAAGCAGTCTTCGCTAACGATTGACCTCATAGGCCTGGACAGCCGTTCGGGCAGGCCCGGCGGCATGATGGGTCAGCCTGAAAAGAAGTACTTGCCTTTGATTTTCCTGGGATGGACGAAGACGAAGTCTGGAAAGATTTTTCCTCGGACGTACCAAACAAAAGCCAGGATAACGATACTTATAACTAATGCGATAGTGGTTGTTGCCGGACTCGATGTAAACCCCTCAAGTGATCTTGGGAATTGGAGAAGCGAAAGGAGTATGTACGCGTTGTAGGCGCCGACGCGATGGTTGTAGAAGCCCCATACCAAAAACAAGGGAATCAAGGTCATTGAAACACCCATAACCCATTTGGCCGTTGGCCCCATCCTGGCGCCGATATCCAATCCCAGAAAGAATGCAATCAAAGCCTGGGCGAGCATTATCGTGATGAGAATATTGACCTTGCGATCGTGCTCGTCACAACGAATTGGATCTGCATACGAGGCTATAAAGTAGGCAAGATGACTGTCTTTTACACCCCGTCCTGAGAGTTGTGAAAACACTTCCGACTTTGCAGTGCCGGCGGCGAGTAGCTCGCGAACTTTTTGCTGAACTTCTTTCTTGCTCGAAGTTGAATGTGAAATGCTTTCTCCTTGCGTCAACTTGACAGATTTCTTAGCAGGAAACACCAGGACAGCTACGGCCCCGATAAAGGCTAGCGTGCCCAAGAAAACGCCGAGGTAAAACCCCCCACCTAGTGAGTAAGTACCTGGCTTCACTCTACCCGGCTTTGCAGGGTCGACAAGAACTTCGATCACTTTTCCTTCCCTGAATGTTGCAACTGATCTTTCGACCGACTCCAGGCTGGTTTTGCAGGGCCGCTGCGATATTTCGAGCGGATAAGTGTATTGCTGTCCGTTCAACTCAAAGGTCACGTTAACCAGAGGGCAATAGGTCATACCCTTACTGCGCATCTCCTCAGAAATGGAGACAGTGGCGACAGTGGCATTCAACTTCTGCCAAGTCTTCGTCTCGTCCACCTCCTTGTACGAGGAAAGAGACACGAGAAGACAGAGCAAGCCAAAGGAAAATAAAACAACGAACAGGGCCGTCCTTAGCAAGAGCATGAAGGTCTTCATAAGGCTCCTTGGCCAACGTGAAATGGAGGTCAATTGGGGTATGACACCTTGGCGGCAAGTCCCCCTGCGTGCGGTGTAATGATGCACTGAGGTTAGTCCGTAGATACTCAAATGCAATGCAACTTCCCGCGCTTCCGCTCCTGGCCGTTCAATGCACATGCCGCGCGTATGTACACAGAGTTCGGGTTTGAGACTCGTGCCTTCGAGATGGGAATGCGTCTGTAAAAGTGAATCATGAGCCTGAATCCACAGCGAGTCCGCCCGGCGGATGGGTTCAACGGCATGCCTGCCCGCCAACTACACTTCCTCCAGCCAATCCGGGCAATCGTCCGAGGGCACACTCCAGGAGGAATCATGACACGGAAAAATGTCTCCAGCCCCGAACCAACGGGCACAAAACCCAATGTGCTGTTGAGCCCGCCTGACATAGGGGCTCTCGCAGAGATATCCATCACCGACCCTGACAAAACGCACCCTGCGTGGATCAAGGAGCAGTTCCCTGAGTACGTGGACCCGCATGCAGGACATGAGGCCAGGACTGTTCGCGAGATTAACCACAAGGGGCATGTTGTCCGGATCGTCACCACCTACCAGGTGGAGGTTGATGGAGTCCCGGTCCAGGCACATCTGTTTGTGGACGATGCGGGCCAGGTCCATACGCACGCCACCCCGTTCGTCACCTACGGATCGGCTCTCGACTTGATGACCGCGGTGATCGATGCCTATCCAGAATCCTTCATCAAGGGCGATGGCGACGGGGCAGAGCAGCCCGACCACCATGCCCACGGAGCACATCATGATCAGGTCTAATGCGGTCAATGATCTCCCGGCGCTCAAGAAATACGTCGAAGGGGTAAAGCGGCTCAAGGACCCCGTGCAGAATCCTTGGCCCGGGCAGGCCAACCTCTCGATTTATGACTCCTTCGTGGCCTGGCACCACCGGGCCATGATGATTTCAACGCCTGCCGGGCAGATGGCCAGGAACGCTGCGCATGGCGGGCCATCATTCTTGCCGTGGCATCGCTACTTCCTCGTGCGGTTGGAAACCTTGATTCGCAAGGCGATAAGCGACCCCAACTTTCGAATCCCGTACTGGGACTGGAACACTGACGCGGAACTTCCGGACCCGAGGATTTCACTCATCTGGTCGGATGAATACCTTGGACAATTCGTGAAGGGGAAGTGGCGGGTGCGATTGACAGGTAATGGCCGCACCATGGAACTGGACGGGGTAAACCGTCCCCTGGTGCGTTATCTGGGAAGAGGTGGGTCGCTGCCCAGCCGAGCCAATGTGCGCAAGGTCATCCATGAAAACCCGGTGTATGACAAAGCGCCCTACAACGCGGCGGCGTCCACCGGTGGTGCGCGCAACAGCATCGAGGGATGGGCAGGCGAAGAACGCATTCATAACAATGTCCATGTGTGGGTCGGTGGTGACATGGGATTGTCGTCCTCGCCGAACGACCCAGTGTTCTTTCTACATCATTGCAATGTCGACCGGCTCTGGGCGGCATGGCAAGCCAAACATCCCGCCGCAGCCTACGTACCAGCGGGAAATGCCCCGGATACGCTGAAGTTCCATCGGATTGATGACCCGATGTACAGCCCTTTCCCGGAAAAGGTCACACCCCGAGATGTGCTGAATTACAGCCAGTACTACAAGTACGACACCTTGGGCGACCTGCTTTAGACAGCATCAAACGGAGGCGCCTGCAGTGATACCGAACGCCTGCTCTTCCAGACTGGTTTGTATCAACGCAGCCAGTTGTCGGGTGGCAGGCGCCAGGTATTCTGCCCCACGGTAAAGCACATAGCCGAGGGTCGGCAGCGTGGGTAGGCCAGCAATGACGGCGAGATGTCCTGGCAGCCCAATGCGGGTTCGCAACGTGAGGCCCAAACCGGCGGCAACGGCCGCCCAGATTCCACCCACGCTGGGGCTGGTCAGCGCGATTCGCCAGGGAATCCGCGCCTCATCCAGTGCCTGGGTTGCCGCGCTGCGCAACACGCAAGGGGCGTCGAACAGGATCAATGGCAGGGGAGAATCTACAGAGCAGTTGAGCGGTTGCGTATCACGAGAGCCGATCCAGTGCATCTGTGTTTCACCCAGGCGCGTGGCATAGGGGGACATGTGCCCTGTGTCCCAAGTCAGGGCCAGGTCCAGGCCACCGCTGTCGATCAACGCAAGCAATTCGGTATTACGCGCGATCCTGACTTCGAGGCTCACCCTCGGGTACATCTTGACGTAGCGTCGCAGAATGTCGCTGAGAAAGTGTTCGCCAAAGTCTTCCTGAAGCCCAAGGCGTACCGTTGCGGCGGTCTGGCTTTCGTGCAGGGCCTGGAAAATGCTGTCGTTCATTTCAAGCAGTTGGCGGGCATGGCTGAGCAGGGACTCACCCACCGGCGTCAACACCAGCCCTCGACCGGATTTGGCCAGCACTGGCGTGCCTATCTGTTCCTCAAGCTTCTTGAGTTGTGCGCTCACGGCAGACGTCGAGCGATTGAGCCGGTCCGCCGCTTTGGCAAAGCTGTTGAATTCCACACCGGTCACGAAAGTACGCAGCACATCAAGATCGAAGGTCGGACGGCGCATCGAATCATCCACTCATTCAGGACTATGGTCGCCATTAAATCGGATATTCGGAATTATCGCGACTTGATAGTTTTCGCCTGTCAGTGGGTTTTTCAGGAGTAGAGCGTTATGCCGTTTGCACGTATTTCATTGCACCGGGGAAAGTCTGCCGAGTATTTACAGGCCCTCTCACAGGGGCTGCACGAGGCGTTGGTAGAAAGCTTCGAAGTGCCGATGGCCGACCGGTTCCAGGTCATTCATCAACATGAAGTGGGCGAACTGGTATTTGATCCCGGCTACCTGGGCGGTCCGCGCAGCCATGACTTTGTGCTAATCGCGATTACTGCCGGTCGCCCCCGGGATACCGAGACGAAACAGCGTTTCTATCGCAACCTGGTCGAGAGACTGAGTCGAGCGCCAGGCATCGACTCTGAGGACGTCATGGTGGTGATTACCACTACCGCGGCAGATGAATGGTCGTTTGGTGGAGGGCGGGGTAACTAGTTTTCTATCTGCTGGGCAACAGCACGAGGGGCACCGGTCGCTCACCACCATTGGTGCCGAAGTTGTTCATTCAAACAGGTGCCCTGCGCAGATATCGCCGATACAAAACAACACCCATAACAACCGAAAGCAACCCAACCCCTGCATTACCAAAAAGCCAAATGGCAAAATTTCGACTTTGGTCCGCATCACCTTCGTAGAACGGCCCAAAGTAGCTAGACACTGCCACGAATATCAAATTAAACGCCCCGACGGCCAAGGCAACGATAAGGATGACGAACAATATCCCTTTAACAGTTTTCATATGACCTTCCAAAACCATATTTCCTTCGACTCGTGGTAGTCGGAGAAACGAATGTGAGCATCCTGCCTTCTCCCTGTGGCCCTTTAACTCTGACGGCTAGCCTAGCAGAGGGTCCATATCGGCTGATAGAGAATGAATCTTAGAGGCCTGACGTTTGACATGAGAGATTTGGCCAGGCTTGCCAGAACAGCCTTTCGATGGAAAGGTTAGACCTCAGGGGGGCACACAGCGCTCTCAGCCTCAGGGGCAGGTAGCCAGAGGCCAACCGACGCGCGCTGCACGGAGAAGGCTGGCCTTAACAACCAAGCGGTGAAATGGGGCAATAACGAAGATGTAGGCCCGGCCTAGACGGTTGTGGCAGTGGACCACGGTTGAAAAAACGAGTTGGCGACTGCCTTCTGGCTCTGCCTCTCCAGAACACAGGATCGATATCCGGAAGTCCAGGTGCTTGTCGTCCTCTCCCAACACGATTTCAGTCTGGTTCGAGCTGTAGACCTTGAAGATTTCAATCCGGTTAGCAAGTGTTGCCAAATGTTTGGCTGTCTTGAGACCAAAACAGGCAACGATAGTGTCTCGGACTTTCATGAGCCATCCGATCCAGGATGGCTGGTGGGAAAGGATGAATCGAGCTAGCAAATCTGGATTGCTGGATGTGCCCGCAGGGAGCCGAATCGCAAAAGCGTCCGCCAGGTTCATCGACTTATAAAGGTGGGTGATGCCGGACCTCGAGGGGACTGGCACGGACATAATGAGCTCAAATTCTTGGGGCATCGGGGATCTCTCCTGAGTTCTAACTACCAATTAGACGACATGCCATGTCGCGTTTCTTGTTGCGATGGTTTGTCGTATAACGTTCCTTGTCGCCCTGTAAGTGCTTGTCGGATACTGAACCCGATCAAGGCATCATAGAGCTCTTGCTGCCCAGCTGGCAAAACAGGGAGCAACGTTGCACGGCGCTTGTCGACATCGAACCAGGATTCAACCAACCATCCCACCAGATAGAGCGCCGAAAGGCATCCGCCAGCGGTTGCAACGTTCCCCTGGCATACAAGAGGCTGGTCCATGGGCTCAAGTCCCAGAGCTTGCAAGCTCGATCGTGCATCCGGGTGTGTAGTTGCTTGGCCGCTGAGCAGCCCAAGCCGTTCGAGAATGAAAGCTCCGGCGCATATGGAGCCGATTCGCTGGCGTCTGGAGTCAAGTTCAAACGACGGCAGGAAATCCGGGGCGGCAAGTGCAGCGGGTATCCCTTCCTTGCCGCTGACGAACAATACCGCGTCGGCACTATTGGCCTCGCAAAGCGGTCCGTGCACCGAAACAGGCAGGCCGTGCGCCGATCGCACGATAGCGCTGGAACCCAATACTCGGACGTGCCAGTCCTCAGTGTTGCGGCCTAAAATGTCCCACATCAGGAATAGGTCGATATCAGTGAATTGGTCGAAAGCAACCAGAACGATTTTCTTCAAGGCGAGCTCCATGAAAAGTGCTGGCGTGCAAAACGCAACGGCCATCTTTGCTGGTGTTCGCAGCGTATCAATCGGTTGCGCACCATACACAGTCTGTATGGCGCTAAACATGGAGCGAAATAACGGGTGAGAAAACTAACTCGTAACCATTGGATCGCGGCTGGTTTTGAGGCCCTCGACCAAATAGGGCATGTTGGCGTTTCGGTCGAGAGTCTATCGCGCCGATTGAATGTGACCCGCGGATCGTTCTATCACCATTTCCGCAATCGCGAAGACTTTGTCCGCACCTTGCTGGCCGCTTGGGAAGAAGACTACACGGAGCGCATGCTCGCTTATGCGGCGCAGGGTCGTAGCGCGGGCGAAACCTTGAAACGCTACTTGAGTATTGCCGCTGAAAAACAACCTGGGCGGGAAGTTTCCATCCGAGCCTGGTCGCTGCACGATCCGTTGGTAGGCGAGTTTCAGCAGCGTGTTGACACAAGACGACTGGACTTCGCGATACGCACGTGCCGCCGCTTGGTTCATATGCCAGGCCAAGCAGAGGTGATTGGTCAGGTGGCCCATCTGTGCCTGATTGGTGGTCAACAGGCAGGGCTGCGGCGTGATGCCGCTCGCTTCAACAGTTTCCTGCAACGAGCCTTCTCACTTTTCGAAGGGGCGCTTCCACCGTGGCGGGCCTAAGGGCTGATCCGTATTTTTTCGCGCTATCTGCATCTGTAATGGAATCAGCCTCGGGCTCACAATGACGGCACGGTCAGCAGTTGCAGTAGCCACTGCACCGCAAACTCATAACGTAGGAGGCCCCATGGGCAAGATGGCATTTTTCCTGGGTGGATTTCTGGTGTTGACCATTTTGATTGGTGCGCTTGCCACGATTTCTCCGGTGTAAGGAGAGGTGAGGTGCTCATATTCCAGCGAGTTGCACAGCAAAAAGCCCCGTCCCATTTTTAGGTGGGTGGGGCTTTTCCGTTTTGAAGATTAAAATTGCCCGAGCCTGAAATGACTGCCCCTGGCGTAAAAATACAACTACGCCGAAAAGCCCTGTATCGAATTATTATTTCGTTGTACGTTGAGTCCGCGGGAGGCCTTGATATGAAAGGCCGTCCCTAGCCACAACACTCGCAAGGAATGCAGATGATCGATGGTCCCGCCGTTTTGACAGTCTTTTTGGTTTACCTGGCCGGTGTCGTTATTCCAGGGCCAAATTTCGTTGCAGTAGTTCACAAAGCGGTGGCTGCTACGCGGTCAGAAGCTTTGGCCTTGGTAGCAGGCATCGTATTGGTCAATTTATTCTGGGCCACCTGTGCAATCGCAGGTATCGGCGTTGTATTTGCTGCGTTCCCCTGGGCGGCGCTGATCGTAAAGGTTCTGGGGGCAGCCTATCTGATGTGGTTTGGATTCCAACTGCTGCTCAAGGCCGGGAAGAGCGCGCTTGCCCCCAGTGATAATGCTGTCATCGGAAACTTTAGGCAGTCATTCATTCAGGGGGTCGTTACGAACATTGGCAACCCTAAATCCATGGCCTTCTATGCCGCTATTTTCTCAGCGGCAGCCCCCACCCATGTTTCACCAGGCACGTTTTTGTCGATGCTGGCCGTCGTAGTGGTGGTTTCGATGACTTGGTATGGAGTGGTTGCAATCGCTCTTTCGCAACCTGAGATCGCTTCAGCGTATCGCCGGAGGAAAAAAGCCATTGATCGGCTGTGCGGCGGTTTGATTTTGTCTCTGGGGATTCGGCAGCTGGTTCAGTAAGTCCACGATTGGGTATCTAGCCTGGCGATAGATCAGCAAAAACCACAACGCCTCCGCACAGGGAGGCGTTGCGGGTTTTCAGCAATATTGCTTAGATCATCTCAAATCAAACCGATCCAGATTCATCACCTTGACCCAAGCCGCAACGAAGTCTTTCACAAACTTCTCCTTCGCATCGTCGCAGGCATAGACCTCAGCCAATGCCCTCAACTGCGAATTCGAGCCAAACACCAGATCAACACGGGTACCCGTCCATTTAAGGTCGCCGGTTTTCCGATCGCGGCCTTCGAACTCTTCATTGGCCTCGGACACCGGTTTCCATTCCACGCTCATATCAAGCAGGTTTTTGAAGAAGTCGTTGGTCAACGCTTCCGGCTGTTTGGTGAAGACGCCGTGCTGGGTTTGTCCGACGTTGGTGTTCAACACGCGCAAGCCGCCAATGAGCACGGTCATTTCTGGTGCGGTGAGTGTCAGCAGTTGCGCCTTGTCGATCAGCAATGCCTCAGCCGGTACGCTGTAGCGGGATTTGAGGTAGTTACGGAAGCCATCGGCGGCGGGTTCGAGAAACCCGAAGGATTCAACGTCCGTTTGTTCTTGCGAGGCATCCATCCGTCCCGGCGTGAAAGGCACCGTCACGGTCTGGCCGGCATTTTTTGCCGCCTGTTCGACACCAGCACAACCGGCCAGCACGATCAGGTCTGCCAGCGATATTTTCTTCCCTGAGTTGTTGAATTCGTTCTGAATGCTCTCGAGTTTCGCCAGTACGCTCGCCAGTTGCTCAGGCTGGTTGGCCTGCCAGAACTTCTGTGGGGCCAGACGCAGGCGTCCGCCGTTGGCGCCGCCGCGTTTGTCGGAGCCGCGGAAGGTGGAGGCTGCCGCCCAGGCAGTCGACACCAGTTGCGAGACCGACAGGCCGCAGGACTGGAGTTTGCCTTTGAGTGCGGCGATGTCGCTGTCGTTGACCAAGGCATGGTCGACCTCCGGAATGGGGTCTTGCCACAGGAGTTCTTCATTGGGCATTTCCGGACCGAGGTAGCGGGAGAGGGGGCCCATGTCGCGGTGGAGCAGCTTGAACCAGGCGCGGGCGAATGCGTCGGCCAACTGATCGGGGTTCGCCAGGAAGCGCCGCGAGATCGGCTCATAGATCGGATCGAAACGCAGAGACAGGTCCGTGGTCAGCATGGTCGGGTTACGCCGTTTCGACGGATCATGAGCATCCGGAATAATGCCCGCACCAGCACCGCCTTTCGCCGTCCACTGGTTGGCACCCGCCGGGCTCTTGGTCAGTTCCCACTCGAAGCCGAACAGGTTTTCCAGGTAGTTATTGCTCCATTTGGTGGGCGTGGTGGTCCAGGTCACTTCCAGGCCGCTGGTGATGGTGTCGCCGCCCTTGCCGCTGCCGAAGGTGCTCTTCCATCCCAAGCCCTGAGCTTCGAGGCCCGCGGCTTCGGGCTCGGCACCGACGTTGTCGGCAGGGCCGGCGCCGTGGGTCTTGCCGAAGGCGTGGCCGCCGGCGATCAGTGCCACGGTTTCTTCGTCATTCATCGCCATGCGCCCGAAGGTCTCGCGGATGTCCACCGCCGCAGCGACCGGGTCCGGGTTGCCTTCAGGGCCTTCCGGGTTGACGTAGATCAGGCCCATTTGCACCGCGGCGAGCGGGTTTTCCAGGTTGCGTCCTCCCTCGGTGCGGCTGTCCTCATTTTCCCCCGGCTCCGCAACGAGTGGGCCTTCGCCGGGTTCTTGCATGGATTTTTTTTTGTCTTTGTCGTAGCGGGTGTCGCCGCCCAGCCACTTGTTTTCCGAGCCCCAGTAGACGGACTCATCCGGTTCCCAAACGTCTGGCCGGCCACCGGAAAAGCCGAAGGTCTTGAAGCCCATGGACTCCAGCGCGACGTTGCCGGTGAGCACGATCAGGTCGGCCCAGGAGATGTTGCGACCATACTTTTGCTTGATCGGCCAAAGCAGCCGGCGCGCCTTGTCGAGGCTGACGTTGTCCGGCCAACTGTTGAGTGGCGCGAAGCGCTGCTGACCGGAGCCGGCACCGCCACGACCGTCACCGACGCGGTACGTGCCGGCGGCGTGCCAGGACATGCGAATAAACAGCGGCCCATAGTGACCGAAGTCTGCCGGCCACCAGTCTTGCGAATCGGTCATCAGTGCATGCAGGTCTTGCTTGAGCGCCTGAAAGTCCAGTTTTTTGAACGCTTCGGCGTAGTTGTAGCCCTCGTCCATGGGGTCGGACAGCCGCGAATTCTGGTGCAGGATCTTCAGGTTCAGTTGGTTCGGCCACCAATCGCGGTTCGTCGTGCCACCGCCTGCGGCGGCGTGATTGAACGGGCATTTCGATTCATTTGCCATGTGTGCGCTACCTTTGGTCGTATTCATCCGGCTATCCGGCCCGGGGTGGGCGCGCAATAGCGACGAGCGAAATCAATGACATAGGCTGCAGGGCCAGCAGTTCGATCAATTGATCGTCGGGGTCACACGGGAAGTCTGGAGAGCAGCAATCGAGTTGCCAGCACGGTGGCCCACGGCAAGCCTAGTACGCTTCTGACTCATTCGTATCTTTTATCAAGTCTCAACCGGCCAGCTTACGCCAGCGCTTCAATAAGGTTAGACGCCTATAAAGCAGTCAGCTAATAGGTGGAGTATTGGGGGGTGATAGGCATTTTCTTTTATCTGGCCCGTCGAGATGGAGCCGATCAAAAGATCGCAGTCTTCGGCAGCTCCAACACAAAACCTGTGGGAGCGTGGCTTGCCCGCGAAGACGGCAGCACAGACGCAGCAAATCTCGGATCAGCCCGAATTCATGTCTGCTCCACCGTTCTTCGCCAGCCGGTATCGTATGATGAGGCCCTCCCATCGACGCCCACCCAAGGACCCATACCCGATGTCTTTAAGCAAACGCGATCAGGCCCACATCGAACGTCGCCTGATCGCCACACTGACCGAGGCGTGTGAAACCGCCAAAGCGCAAATAGTCGGGTTCTGCTGGCTGACCCACGAAGTCGATTACGCAGTCTTTCCTGCCAGCCTGCGGGTTATCTGGGTCTTCGATACGCAGGCCAACAAGGATCAGGCGCTGGCGAGCGGGCAGGGCGAGCGCATGGTCGAACTGACGGCCGTGGCGTTAAGTGAAGCGGACGTTCTCGTCAGCCCGGTAGCGGCCCATGTGCAGTTTGATTCTGAAGAGCAATGTCAGCGCGCCAATGCCGGCAACTGGCAGCAACGCCTGGCGCCCAAGCGCTCCACACGGGGTTGAAGCGTGGCCAAGGATATCGAAAATCCGTGTATTGCCATTTGCCAACTGAGCGGTGAGCTGTGTGTCAGTTGTGGCCGCACCAAGGACGACATCAGAAAATGGAAACGCATGAAGCGTCCGGAAAAAATGGCGGCGGTGCAGCGGGCGAGTTTGCGGTTGAAGGGGCTTCAGAAAAAATGAATCCGCCAGGTGTGAAACGCTAGGGCTGCGCACAAACCTCTCGAACACAATCACGTAGCCATCGATGCGCTGAGTCGGCATCCATTCGTGGATGCCAGAGCATCGAAATGGTGATCGGTGCCAGGTCGAACGGAAGGTCAAAACTGTGCAGGCCGGCGCGCAGGTTTCGGGTGTGTCGGGCGGGCACGGTGGCGATCAGGTCCGAGGCGCGAGCCAGCGCCAGCGCCGCCGAAAAGCCGCCGATGAGGGTGGTGATCTCGCGCTCCAGTCCCAGCACTTCCAGGGCCTCATCCATCGGCCCTTTATCGAGCCCGCGTCGCGAGACCAGGATATGCCTGCCAGCGGCATAACGGGAGGCAGTGACCTCACCCTGACTCAGCGGATGCCCCGTGCGCACGACGCCGATGAAACGATCCTCGAACAATGCACGGGTGCGCACTTCCGGGCTCGTCGTGCCGCCGACCACACCGGTTTCCAGGTCGACGGAACCGTCGCGAAGCGCGGCGCTGTCCTTGTTCAGCTTCTGCACAAAGTGCAAGCGCACGCCGGGTGCTTGCTCACTGACGCGGGCAATCAGCGCCGGGCCGAAGTTTTCGACGAAACCGTCGCTGGTGCGCAACGTGAATGTCCGGACCAGTTGCTTGAGGTCGAGCTGTTCGGCGGGGCGCAAAACGGCGCCGGCATCTTGCACCAATCGACTGACCTGTTCGCGCAGTTCCAGCGCTCGGGGCGTCGGCACCAGCCCGCGTCCGGCCCGGACCAGCAGCGGGTCGCCCGTCGTTTCGCGCAAGCGCGCCAGCGCCCGGCTCATGGCTGACGGGCTCAGGCGCAGTCGTTGGGCGGCGCGTGCGACGCTGCCTTCAGCGAGCAGCACATCCAGGGTAATCAGTAAATTCAGGTCGGGCGTCATCATGTTCCAACGTTAGCACGGCGTGCGGGTGACATGGCGTCAAACGCATCTATCACGTGTAAGTGGTGCGTCTTCCGCCATGCCACGCACGGGCATACGCTGCTGATCTACCTTTCAGATGTGGCCCAACCATGAAACTCATCACTCAATCAGGCTCGGTCCGCTGGGCGCTCGCGAGCCTTTCGCTGTCGATGTTGATGCCTTCGCTCGATACCAGCATTGCCAATGCAGGTTTGCCGACATTGGCTGAGGCGTTCGATGCGTCCTTTCAGCAAGTGCAGTGGATTGTTCTGGCGTATTTGCTGGCGATCACCACGCTGATTGTCAGCGTTGGACGGCTGGGCGATATCGTCGGTCGTCGGCGCTTGCTGCTGACGGGCATTGGCATTTTTACCCTGTCATCGCTTGCTTGTGGTGTCGCGCCGTCGCTCGGGTGGCTGGTCGGCGCCCGGGCAGTGCAGGGGCTCGGGGCGGCGATCATGCTGGCGCTGACCGTGGCGTTTGTCGGCGAGACGGTGCCGAAAGCGCAGACCGGCAGCGCCATGGGATTGCTCGGAACAATGTCGGCGATAGGCACCACGCTGGGGCCGTCGCTCGGTGGGATGTTGATCGCGGGCCTTGGCTGGCAGGCGATTTTTCTGCTCAACGTGCCGCTGGGTATTCTGAATATCTGGCTCGCGTATCGCTATTTGCCGGCGGATGCACGGCGGGCGAAAGCGCGGTGGGTGGGTTTCGACAAGGCAGGTACGTTGCTACTGGGGTTGACGCTCGGGGCGTATGCGCTAGCCATGACGATCGGGCACGGTGATTTTGGTTTGCTCAATATCGCGCTGCTGCTGACGGCTGTTTTCGGCGCCGGGTTTTTCATAGTCGTGGAGGCCAGAGTTGCATCGCCATTGATTAAATTGGCGCTGTTCCGTGAGCCGGGCCTGAGCGCGAGCCTGGCCATGAGCATGCTCGTTTCGACGGTGATGATGGCGACGCTGGTGGTCGGGCCGTTTTATCTTTCGGGGGCGCTTGGCCTGGGTACGGCGCTTGTCGGCCTTGCCTTGTCGGTCGGCCCGTTGGTGGCTGCGCTGACCGGTATGCCGGCCGGTCGCCTGGTGGACCGTTTTGGCACTCGGCGCATGACCCTTGTCGGGCTCGTCGCAATGGCGCTCGGCACAGGTGCTTTATCGATGATGCCGGCGGGTCTTGGCATCCTCGGTTACCTGGCGCCCATCGCGGTGATCACGGCCAGCTACGCGTTATTTCAGGCGGCCAACAACACTGCGATCATGACCGACATCCGCCCGGACCAGCGCGGCGTGATTGCCGGCATGCTCAGCCTGTCGCGCAATCTCGGCCTGATCACCGGGGCCTCGGTCATGGGCGCGGTGTTCGCCTTTGCATCGGCGACGGCAAACATCACCACGGCATCTCCCGCCGCCATCGCCAACGGTATGCGGATAACGTTTGCCGTCGCCATGGTGTTGATCGTCCTGGCCCTTGTTGTCGCGCTGGCGCGGCGAGTTTCACACTGCTGCACTGCATGCAGTAATGAACTGCAGTGAAGCTGTATTGTTCGTGCGAAATCGAATGCCGATACTTCCTGCACATGGCGCAGAAGGGCTGCGCTGAAGTGAAGGAGTCAGGCAATGGTTTCTGTCGTTCGTATCGCACACACCGGCGCACCTGAGGTGATGACCATCGAGCAAGTGTCGGCGCATGAGCCGGGCCCCGGTGAAGTCTGGCTGGAGCAGGAGGCGATTGGCGTCAACTTCCTCGATGTGAGTCAGCGCAAGGGCACCGTACCGCTGCCATTGCCGTCGGGTCTGGGCCTTGAAGGCGCGGGCCGTGTTGCTGCCATCGGCGCGGGGGTGAGCAACGTCAAGGTGGGTGATCGAGTGGCGTACGCAACGGGGCCTGTTGGCGCTTACGCCAGTGCGCGGCTGTTTCCGGCCGAGCGGCTGGTGCCGATTCCCGACGCGTTGACGGCTGAAGAGGCGGCCGCGGTGTTGTTCAAAGGCATTACCGCGCAGTACCTGCTGAAGACGACGTATCCGGTCGGCCCCGGCACCACCCTGGTGCTGTATGGCGTAGCGGGCGGCCTCGGGCAGATCATGGCGACGTGGGCCAAACACTTGGGGGCCTTTGTCATCGGCATTGTGTCCCGGGCCGCGAGTGTCGAGACAGCCAAGGCGCTGGGCTGCGATGCGGTGCTGGTATTCAATGCCCAGACACTGGCCGCGGACGTCGCGGAAATCACCCGCGGCAAGAAAGCCGATGTGGTCTACGATCCCATCGGGCGGGTGTCGTTCGAAGCGTCACTCGACTGCTTGCGACCACGGGGGTTGATGGTGTCTTTCGGGGCCTCTTCCGGGGCGCCGACTGCGGTCGAAGTGGCCACGCTCAATGCCAAGGGCTCGTTGTTCCTGACCCGTCCTTCGCTCGCCGCGCACACCACGGATATCGCCGAATATCGGCAACGGGCCGATGATGTACTGGCTGCGGTCGAGGCGGGCATAATCAAGCCCGGCATCTGGGGCCGCTATGCCTTGGCCGAGGTGGCCAAGGCCCATGCCGATCTGGAAGGCGGCCAATCTCGCGGTGCGATCGTCCTCAAACCCTGATCGTCTGTTACCTGAAAAAAGAGTGTTTTGTGAACCCACTGGACAGCCGCCACATCGATGAAATTGCAGCACTCCTTGCGGTCGCCTCGGCGCATTCGTTCGTCGCTGCCGGACGGTTGCTGCAACGCCATCCGACGGTGATTTCAAAGCGTCTGGCGGCCATGGAAAAGCGCTTGGGCGTGCGGCTGATGGAGCGTACGACGCGTCAAGTGCGGTTGACCGATGCCGGCAACCGTCTCGTCGAACGTCTGCGCTCTGCCACGGGTTTGATCATCGAGGCGGAACAGGAAGCGTCACTGGGCGCGGCGCAGGTTCGTGGCGTCCTGCGCCTGGCTTTTCCCGCCGCGATGGGGCGCCTGTGGCTGGCGTCGATGTTGCCGGAATTTCTGGCGGCTCATCCGCTGGTCTCTGTCGAGGTGGATTACAGCGATCGCGTCGTCGACATTATTGGTGAGGGATTTGATGCGGCGATTCGTATTGGCGAATTGAACGACAACCGCCTCGTCGCGAAGAAGCTCAGCGATCATCGCCGCATTCTCTGCGCTTCACCGAGTTATATAGAACAGCACGGCTTACCGACCAGTCCGAAAGAACTGACCGAGCACAACTGCCTGGGCTTCACCGGCCTTGCAGCGTTCCCTGAATGGCGCTTGTCGAAGGGTGATCGGCAGGAGAAGGTCATCACCAGGGGAACCTTGACCTCGAACGACGGCGAGGCGTTGCTCGCCGCGGCCAAGGCCGGCGTCGGTATTTTGGGCGCCGGCGAGTGGCTGATGAGCCGTGAAATCGCCAACGGCCAGATGGTGCGCGTTCTGCCGGAGTGGGATCTGGATGCCCAAGGCGGGATTTATCTGGTGCGAGCATCAGCAGCTTTTACGCCGGCAACGCTCATGGCTTTCAAGGAATGGCTGGAGGCCAGATTTGCGCAAGGGCCGCCTTGGCAAATGCCAGTCATCTAAGCGCAATACCTGTGGGAGCGGGCTTGCTCGCGAAAGCGGTGTGTCAGGCGACATTAATGTTGACTGTGCCGCCGTCTTCGCGGGCAAGCCCGCTCCCACATGGATTGCGCTAGGCCATCACATCAAGGTATTTCGCGGCATCCCCAACAGGCCGGTCAGGGTGTTGATAATCGCTTGTTGCCGCGCACGGTCTGTCTGGTGCACGGCTTCTGCGGCGGCGACATCGGCGTCACAGTGAGGGCAGGTCACTTCGTGCGCATGGATGTACTGCAAGCAGCCGCGACACAGGGCCAATTGCGGTGGAATGCGTCCTTCGTCCGGTGATTTCTGGCCCTGGTTTGCGCCATAAAAGGGCACGGCGGCCCCTAATTCCGGATAGGCCACGGCCGCGGCATTGGCGACTCCGCCGCCATAACAGAAGCCGGTGATGCCGATTTTTCCGCGGGTGGCGTCATGTTTCATCAGCCACTCAATGGCGGCGAAAAAGTCATTCATGAGTTTTTCCGGGTCGACGGTCTGCTGCAATTCCCGACCTTTGTCGTCGTTGCCGGGATAGCCGCCCACCGACGTCAGGCCGTCTGGGGCGAGTGCGATGAACCCCGCTTTGGCGAGACGCCGGGCGACGTCCTCGATGTAAGGGTTGAGCCCACGGTTTTCATGCACGACCACCACCGCTGGCAGCTTGCCGGTGGCTTTCGCAGGGCGCACCCAATAACCACGAACCTGCCCGTGCCCCTTGGGCGAGGGATAGGTGATGTACTCGGCGATGATCTCCGGGTCGGTAAATTGCACCTGCTCGGCCAGTGCATAATTCGGGCTCAGGGCGGCGAGGAGGGCCGAGGCCGTCAAGCCGCCCAAGGTGAACAGCGCCGCACGATCAAGAAACTCTCGCCGGTTGATTTTGCCGTGGGCGTAGTAGTCGTAGAGTTCGAGCAGTTCAGGGGCAAAATCTTTCGCCGTGAGACGATCCATCTGCGTGCTTCCTGTTGGTTGATCCGGATTTCGATTCGGCGGCTTTTCGTAGGAGCCAGGCTTGCCGGCGAAGGCGTCCTTAAGAGCGCCTTCGCCGGCAAGCCTGGCTCCTACATGTCCGATTTACCCGACCGGTATTAGCGTTATGGCAATCAGCTCTCAGCCTGTTTATTCAACGCCTCTTCAGTCGCCGCGATTTCTGCCTGACGCTTGATGATCATCTCGCCCACGGGCGGGCCCTGGAAGCGTCGGGCTTCAAAGGCGAACCAGACGATTGCCGTCAGAATCAGAAAACCGAGCGTGATGTACAGCGCCCAATCGTTCGGCGGCTGGATGCCGATGGCAAAGATCAGCACCATCGAGAGGATCGAGAGGATGGCGAACAACGAGTACAGCCCGCGCCCCATGTTCCATGGCCCCATGTGTGGCCACTTCGGGGTCCCGTAGGTAAACAGGCCCAGCACGATGGGAATGATGAAAGAGAAGAACAGGAAGATCACCGTGCAAGAGACCACAATCGTGTAGACCGGCGTTTCACCGATCGATACCAGGGACGATCCCCACACGAACAACACCGCAAGGGTGGCACCGGTCCAGATCGCCGGCACAGGGCTGCGATGGGTCGGTGAGACCGAGGCCAATGCTTTCGAGAAGGGCAGGCCGCCGTCACGGGAAAACGCGAAGATCATGCGTGAAACCGAGGTCACGGTCGCCAGCCCGCAGAGAACCTGCGAGATGAAAATCGCCAGGTAAAGCGCCATCTTGATCGCCGGGTTCACCTGAGTGTCCATCGCCCAGAAGAACACATTCCAACCCTGCTTCGCCGCTTCGTCCATGCTCGGCAGCATCAGTACAAACGAGCAGAGCATCACCCAGCCGAACAGCAACGACCAGGCCACCGAGCTGACCATCCCGACCGGTACCGACACGGATGCCCGATGGGTTTCTTCGGAGGTATGCGCCGAGGCGTCATAGCCGGTGATGGTGTAGATCGGCAAGAGCAGGCCGAGCATGAAAACCCAGCCGTTCGACACCTGTGGCCAGACGTTGCCACCGGCCTCGCCAGAATAGTTGCCGAAGGTCACCAACCGGACGAACTCATAGCTGGGCGCGGCGATCAGGCAGACGATGGTCAGCGCGAGTGCCGTGGCGAAAATCAGGTAGCCCGAGAAGTCGGTGAGCTTTGCCGTCAGGCCGATGCCGAAGTGGTTACACAAGGCCTGGAGGCCGGTCAGGATCGCCAGGAAAGTGATCCGTGTGGTGATGGTGTCTTCCATTCCCAGGGCCGGTCCGAAGGCACCGAAAAAGAAGTAGTAAGTACCGACGTTGATCGCGCCGAGCACTGTAATCAGCCCCAACAGGTTGAACCAGGCCGTCAGCCAGCCGGTGAAGCGGTTACCGAGAATCGAGCCCCAGTGATAGAGGCCACCAGCCGTTGGGTAGGCCGAGGAAATCTGTGCCATGGCCATGGCGAAAACCCCGGAGATCAGGCAGCCGAGTGGCCAGCCGATGCCGATGGCTGCGCCGCCTGCACCCGAAGTACCCTGGGCCAGCGAGTTGATGCCACCCGAGAGGATGCAAATGATCGAAAAGGAAATGGCAAAGTTGGAGAAAACACCCATGCGTCGCGAGAGTTGCTGGGCATAGCCCATGCTGTGCAACACCTTGAGGTCGTCGTCTTGTGGCGCGGTGGCGCCGGGTTGGCTTACTGGACTCATAGCGTGTGCTCTTGTTCAGGTTTTGATCCACATCCATCCGCGTGGTGCGTGCCGAATGGGTTTGTCTTCAACCCCCTGTTGTACTGCTCCTGCCTCTAACGGTTGAAATCCATGCAGGCTCGTCGGCCATGCACAGACGATTGCTCTAGAGACGACCGTGGAACGCCGCGTCGAAAATTTCTGCCGCGCCAGTTCGTGTCAACGGCAACGGGTTGCCGCCGGCACAGGGGTCGACAATCGCCATGTCCGCGATCAGATCGATCTGCTTGTCATCCACGCCCAGTTCAAACAGCGTATGGGGCACGCCGATGTCTTTGCGCAGCTTGAGAACGAAGGCCAGAAAGCTGTCGAAGCCCGGTGAGGGCAGGCGCAAATAAGCCGCCAGGCGGGTGATGCGTTCTTCAATGGCCGGGCGGTTGAACTTCAGCACGTAGGGCATGAGCGTGGCATTGGTCATGCCGTGGTGGGTGTCGTACAGGGCGCCCACCGGATGCGCGAGTGCGTGCATGCCCCCCAGACCTTTCTGGAAAGCGGTGGCGCCCATCGCGGCAGCCGCCAGCATTTGCGCGCGCGCGTCGAGGTCGGAGGGAGTGTGTACTGCGCGTACCAGCGCATTGGCCACCAGGCGCATGCCTTCCACCGCAATGCCTTCGGCCATCGGATGAAAACCGGGAGCGCAGTACGATTCCAGGCAGTGGGCAAACGCGTCCATGCCAGTGCCGGCGGTGACTTTTGCCGGCATGCCGACGGTGAGGGCCGGGTCGCTGATGACCACCCGCGGCATCATTTTCGGGTGAAAAATGATGCGTTTGGTGTGCGTACGTTCGTCGATGATCACCGCTGCGCGGCCCACCTCTGAACCGGTCCCCGCGGTGGTGGGCACCGCAATGATCGGGGCGATGCTGCTTTCGTCGGCGCGTGTCCAGTAGTCACCGATGTCTTCGAAATCCCAAACCGGTCGGGTCTGGCCGCTCATGAACGCGATGAGCTTGCCCATGTCCAGGCCGCTACCACCGCCGAAGGCGACCACGCCATCGTGTTTGCCTGCGCGCCAGGCGTCGAGCCCTCCCGCCAGATTGGCTTCAATCGGATTGGGCTTGAGGTCGCAAAACAGCGCGACACCGAGGCCGGCGGCGCGCAACGATTCCAGCGCCGCCGTGGTGATCGGGGCACGCGCCAGGCCGCTGTCGGTGACCAGCAACGGTCGCTGGATCCCTTGGCTGCGGCAGACTTCGGCCAGTTCGGCGATGCGGCCGACGCCAAAGCGGATGCTCGTGGGGTAGTTCCAGTTCGCGGTCAGGCTCATGGCTCAGATCTCGTGGCGTAGATGGAAGGATTTCGCCCGGGTCAGGTGTTCATAGCCAAGGCGCGACAGCGTTACGCCGCGCCCGCTGTTTTTCACCCCGGTCCAGGCCAGGGCCGGGTCCAGATAATCGCAGCGGTTCATGAACACGGTGCCGGTGGCGATCTCGTTACCGAGGCGTTCGGCGGCGACGAGGTCTTGCGTCCAGATAGAAGCGCTGAGCCCGAACTCACTGTCGTTCATCAACGCGATGGCTTCGTCGTCGCTGGCCACCGGCATGATGCCGACCACCGGACCGAAGCTTTCCTCGCGCATCACCGCCATTTGATGGGTGACGTCCACCAACACCTGCGGCGCCAGGTAGGCGCTGCCCGGCGTGTCGGCGGGAAAGCCCTTTGGATCGATCATCGCCCTGGCCCCTTGCGCCAATGCATCGGCAATCTGCCGGCGCACGAATTCAGCGGCGCTCGGCGTGATCAGCGGGCCGAGGGTGGTGGCTTCGTCCAGCGGGTTGCCCAGTACGTATTGGCGGGTCAAGTCGACGAAGCGCTCGACAAAGGCCGGGTAAATTTTTTTATCGACATAGATGCGCTCGACGGCGCAGCAGCTCTGCCCGGAGTTGAAGAAACTGCCGTCCACCAGGTTTTCCACCGCATGCTCAAGGTTGGCGTCTGCCCGGACGTAGGCGGGGTCTTTGCCGCCGAGCTCCAGGCCCACGCCGAGGAAGCGGCCCATGGCGGCAGCTTCCATGGCCTTGCCGGCGTCGACTGAACCGGTGAAATTCACCTGGTGCACGCGTCCTGAAGCGATGATCATGGCGGTCTGCTGATGATCGAGCAGCAAGTTGTGGAACAGGCCTTCGGGCAGATGGGCGCGGCGAAACGCTTCGGCGAAACGCTCGCCCACCAGCAGCGTTTGCGTGGCGTGTTTGAGGATGACGCTGTTGCCGGCCATCAGCGCAGGAATGATCGTATTCACTGCCGTCAGATAGGGGTAGTTCCACGGAGCGACAACCAGCACCGTACCCAGCGGCTCGCGTTTGATATAGCGCTGAAAACCCGCGACAGGCGCTGGCTCAATCGCTGCCAACGCTTCAGGCGCAATGGCGATCATGTGCCGGGCACGCTCTTCGAATCCGCGCAGCTCGCCAGCGCCAAAGCGTACCGGCCGACCCATCTGCCAGGCCAGTTCCGGCACGATCTCGTCCTTCATCGCCAACATCGCATCCACGGCAGCGCTGCAAAACGCGGCGCGTTCGCTCAGTGGTCGGCGTTTCCATTGCGCCTGGGCGGTTTCGGCGGCGACCAGGGCTTGCTCGATCTGCGCTGCATCGGCACGGCGGCGTTCGGCGTAGACCCGGCCATCGACCGGGGAGATGAGTTGAACGATCTCAGTCATGGTGTGTGCTCAGTAGCGCTCGAAGCCGCGCTGCAGTTCCCAGTCGGTGATTCGCCGGTCGTACTCTTTCTGTTCCCATTCGGCTGTGTGCACGTAGTGGTCGATCACTTCATCACCAAATGCCTCGCGCAACATGCTCGACGCCTTGAGCGCGGCGCAGGCCTCGCGCAGGGTTTTCGACACTTCAGGCAAGTGCTCGTCGACGTAGGCGTCGCCCTCGAAGGGTGGCGCCAAGGCAAGTTTCTCGTCGATACCGGCCAGCCCGGCAGCGATCAAGGCGGCGAAGGCCAGATAAGGATTGAGGTCGGCACCGCCGATGCGGCATTCGATGCGGATGGCCTTGCTGCCTTCTGCGCACAAACGAAAGCCTGCGGTGCGATTGTCCCGACTCCACACGGCCCGAGTCGGCGCGAAAGTACCGGCCTGAAAGCGCTTGTACGAGTTGATATAGGGCGCGAGAAAACAGGTGATGTCGTTGGCGTATTTGAGCTGCCCGGCCACCCAGGAGCGCATCAGTTTCGACATGCCAAACTCCGCCTTGGGATCAAAGAACAGCGGCTTCTTGGCATTCTTGTCCCATAGCGAATTGTGCACATGGCTGCTGGAACCGGCGGCGTCATAGCGCCACTTGGCCATGAACGTGATCGCCTTGCCCTGCAGTTGCGCGATCTCCTTGCAGGCGTGCTTGATGATCACGTGGTGATCGGCCATGGTCAGGGCGTCGGCATAACGGATGTTGATCTCTTCCTGCCCCGCCCCCCATTCACCCTTGGAGTTTTCCACCGGAATGCCGCAGGCCTGCAGGTGTTTGCGAATCGCCCGCAGGACCGGCTCCTCGCGGGTGGTCTGCAGGATGTTGTAATCCTCGATGTAATGGCCGGCGGTCTTCGGCTTGTGGTAGTTGCGCTCGTGGATCGCCTCATAGCTCTCGTCGAACAGATAGAACTCCAGCTCCGAGGCGAACATGCCGGTATAGCCGCGTTCGCGCAGGCGCTCGACCTGTTTTTTCAGGATCGCCCGCGGGCTGTGTGGCAGGTCTCTTCTGTGGTGATGATCGAGCACGTCGCAGAGCACCAGCGCCGTGCATTCAAGCCACGGCACGCGACGCAAGGTGGCCATGTCGGGTTTCAGTACGAAGTCGCCATAGCCTTTGCTCCAGCTGGCCGCGGCGTAACCCGGCACTGGTTCCATGTCGATGTCGTCGGCCAGCAGGTAATTGCAACAGTGGGTTTCTTCATGGCCGCTGTCGATGAAAAACTCGACCTGGAATCGCTTGCCGACCAGTCGTCCTTGCATGTCGACCATGCAGACCAACACCGTATCGATCTCGCCGGAGGCAGCGGCGCGCTTGAGTGCATCAAAGCTGAGGAGGGGCTCGGTCATCACGTCAGTCCTGCGTGAAAGGTTTGGGCCTGTCTGAAATAGCTGTTGCAGACGCTCTCCAGAAGAAACCAAAACCTGCAGAATCGAGCATCGTGAGCAATGAGCTGCTGAAAGCTTAGCCTACTGTTGCTATGCGCGAGTTTCGGCCGGATGTGAACGGAGTTGAACCATGGCTCGAGTTATGACTCCGGGCCATGGCCAACAGCGGTCGCCTCGGTTAATTCCCGCCCACCACCATATGGCTGAACGGCGCCACATACGCCTGCAACGTCACCAGCCCGCCGACCAGAATCGCCAGCACCACGGAGTGGAAAAACACGTAGCGCAGGATTTCCCCTTCATGGCCGTACCAGCGGGTGGCGGTGGACGCGACCACGATCGACTGGGCATCGACCATCTTGCCCATGACCCCGCCGGAACTGTTGGCCGCGGCCATCAATACCGGGCTCAGGCCCAATTGCTCGGCCGTTACCCGTTGCAAGCCACCGAACAGCACGTTGGACGCCGTGTCCGAGCCGGTCAGGGCAACGCCGAGCCAGCCGAGCAGCGTGCCGAACATCGGGTAGAAAATGCCCGTTGCGGCGAAGGCCAGGCCCATCGTGGCGTCCAGGCCCGAGTAGCGGGTCAGGAAACCCAGGGCAAGCATGGCCACAATGGTGATGAGCGAGTAGCGCACCACCCACAGCGTTCGCAGGTAATGGTGCAGCAGCTGCGGAATGGAATAGCCCATCAGCAGCCCGCCGAGGATCGCCGCCAGCAAGATGCCGCTGCCGGTGCTGGTGAACCAGTTGAACTTGTAGACCGCATCCTCGGTTTTAGCCACGGGCACTACGGGCGGAACCTTCTCGATCTGTTGGTGAATGGTGGTGAAGGTCAAGGTCGGGGCAAAGATCGGGTTCGCCTCGCGCATCGGCTTGCCTTGGGGATCGAGCTTGGCCGAGCTGGTTTGCGGATCTATCGCCGGGCGAGTATCGAACAGGTTCTTGAAGCTCTGGGTGCCCCAGGCGAAGACAAAGACCGTGAGGATGATCCACGGCATCCACGCGCGCATCACGGCGGGTTTGGCATCGCTGGTAAATATTTCGCTGGGTTGTTCGTCCGGGTCCGCGTCCACGCTGGAGGTGTCGGCCCGGCCTGACAAGGCGGCGGAGGTGTGCACAGTGGCCGGCTTCCAGACCCTGAGGAAACCGGTCAGGCAGGCCATGGAAATCAGCGCGGCGATTACATCCACCAGCATCGGCCCGTGGTAGTTGGACACGAGGAATTGCGGTATGGCGAAGCTGACCCCGGCGACCAGAATCGCCGGCCAGATTTCCAGCATCTTGCGCCAGCCGGCGAAGGCCCAGATCAGCCAGAACGGCACGATCACCGAGAAGAACGGTAGCTGCCGGCCGACCATCATCGACAGCTCCATTTCATCCAGCCCGGTCACTTTGGCCAAGGTGATGATGGGCGTGCCCAAGGCGCCGAACGCCACGGGCGCGGTATTGGCGATCAGTGCCAGGCCAGACGCGGCCAGGGGCGAAAAGCCCAGCCCGATCAGAATGGCCCCGGTCACCGCCACGGGGGTGCCGAAACCTGCGGCCCCTTCGAAGAAAGCACCAAAGCAGAAGGCAATCAGCAGCAGTTGCAGGCGTCGATCGTCGGTGATGCGCGCCAGGGAATCCTGCAGCACTTTGAACGAACCGTTCTCGGTGGTCAGCCGGTGCAGGAAGATGATGTTGAGCACGATCCAGCCGATCGGCAACAGACCGTTGGCGGCACCGTAAAGCGCGGCCGAGCCCGCCATGTTCGCGGGCATGCCGAAGGCGAAAATCGAAATCAGCAAGGCCGAGCCCAGGGCCAACAACGCCGCCAGATGCGCCTTGATGTGGAAAAACGCCAGGGAGACCAGCATCACCACCACCGGCACCGCCGCCATGATGGTTGATAGCATCGGGTTATCGAAAGGGTCGTAGATTTGCTGCCAGACCATGTTCCACCTCTGCTTTTTATTGTTGTAGCGCAGGCCCCCATGGGGGAAGGTGGCTTGTAGTATAGGTGGCATTACGCTGCTGTCCTGGCGGGGCCAGCCGTTCAGGTTTCGAGGCCGACCCCGAGGCGTGCGCTCCTTTCGACCATCGCCACGATCGTTGCGAAAAGTTCGTCTTGTGCCTGCACTGGTGTGATCTCTCCGATCGCGGCGGCATGGGACAGCGCCTCGGCTGCACCGATCATCGCCCGAAGACTCGCCGGAGCGATTTCACCCGTTCCGGCGAAGGGAAGGAGGGCGTTGCGGCACTTGTCCATGAAGATCGCTTCGTACTCGCGCTTGATCTTTTCCAGTTCGGGCGAGCTGGTCAACGCGGCGATCACGCCGGGTATCTCGCGGCCCTGAAGAAGGACGCAATCAACATAAGACGAGGCGATGACCATTGCCTTGCTGGCCAGGCTCGGTTCACTGGTTTGAAGCGCGGCGTCCATAAGCGCGGTCTGACGCGCGTCGAACTCCTGATAAAGCGCCGCCAGCAACCCGGGGCGGGTGGTGAAATGGTCGTAAACCACCGGTTTGGTAACCCCCGCCTGTTCGGCGAGCCGGCCCAGGGTCAAGGCTTCCGTGCCTTCTTCTCGAACCAGTTGCCAGGCGACATCCAGCAACTGGCGCTGGCGCTCTTCCCGCGACATCCGGCGACGCGGTGGCGGGCTGGAATCCTGCTCATGTGTTTCGGTGCTTGACATGCTTATGTACCAAAAGTAGTTTACTGATCGTAACTTACCAAGAGTATATAAGGCCCGCTTCTAGCCCTCAATCACTCATTCCGTAGCAGGGAGTTTCCGACATGCACGCGCTCATTGTTGTAGCTCACCATGATGTCCAGTCACTCACCCATAGCCTCGCCAGGCAGATCGCCGAAGGTGTCTCCGGGGCCAATCCCGACAACTCTTTCGAAATCGCGGACCTCTGGGCGCAAGGGTTCGATCCGAGGTTCGGCGCGGCCGATCTTGCCGTCCATCACCGAGAAGCCCCACCACCCGCCGATGTGGCCGCCGAGCAGGCGAGGATCGATCGTGCCGATGCGCTGGTGCTGGTCTATCCGGTTTATTGGTGGTCGATGCCGGCGCTGCTCAAAGGCTGGATCGATCGGGTGTTCGCCAATGGCTGGGCGTTCGATTTCAGTGCGGATGCCAAGTTGGAGAAGAAGCTTCGCCATCTGCGGGTTCACCTTGTGGGTGTCGGCGGCGCCGACGCGGGAACCTATGCGCGCCACGGTTATGCCGACGCCATGAAGACGCAGATCGACCATGGGATCTTCGATTATTGCGGTGCCAGCGTAGTGACGTCCGAGCTGCTGCTCGACTCGGAAATCCAGGCGCCGACGGTTCATCTGGAGGCTGCGCGGCTGATTGGTCGTGTTCTTTTCGGTGCATCCAGGCGCAGCGATGCGGCTCAGGATATTCACCATTGCCGACCGGTCAGTGCCGATGCTTTTTGAAAGACAAAAAAAGAGCCTCGAAGCTCTTTGATGGGGAGGAAGTAGAGCCAGAGGCTCAAGATGCGCATGAAACAAGTGGTGAGCTTATTGGGGTTCAGTTCACTCACCACCTACGCAGCGGCTTAAACCTCCAACCGCTACGTATCACCATCCTAAGAAGCCGGGGGCTGGCACTCAAGTACCATTAGTCTAATCCCCCCGGCCAACCGGCCGATCCAATGTGGCGAGGGAGCTTGCTCCCGCTGGGACATCGGCGTCTGTTTTGCGACTGCTTCGCAGCCGAGCGGGAGCAAGCTCCCTCGCCACAGGGTGATGTCTTTTCTAGAGACCTTGACCGACCGACATTGGGCTTATTGACCGTTTTCCACAGTGCTCCAGACGCGAGTGCGTACGCGCTTGGTGAGGTTCAAGACGGTATCTACCCCTGTCTGAACACCAACGCCTTCAACCCGCACTCAACATCGGCATCGGGAAACTCCGGCGGATTCTCCAGCCGCTGCTCAAACCGCAGGCTCGGCGCTTCGCGGGTGACGCCATCAATAAGAAAGTCCGCACCGAACGCCGGATCGTTCATACAAGCCAGTACCGTGCCCTGAGGGCTGAGCAATTCCGGCAGGCGGCGCAGCACGCGCTGGTAATCCTTGGTCAGCAGAAAACTGCCTTTCTGAAAGGACGGCGGGTCGATAATCACCAGGTCGTATGGACCCTTGCCGATCACCTTGCCCCAGGACTTGAACAGGTCATGGCCGAGAAAACTCACCTTGCTCAGGTCATGGCCGTTGAGCCGGTGATTGTCGCGGCCACGGCTCAGGGCCGGGCTGGACATGTCCAGATTGACCACATGCAACGCGCCCCCCTCGATGGCCGCTACCGAGAAGCCGCAGGTATAGGCGAACAGATTCAACACGCGTTTGCCCTGAGCATTGGCCCGCACCCAGTCGCGGCCGAAGCGCATGTCGAGGAACAGGCCGGTGTTCTGTTTGCGGCCCAGGTCCACGCGATAATGCAGGCCGCCCTCGGTGATCGTCATCTCGTCGATCGGCTCCCCGAGCAGCCATTCGGTGGTGCTTTGCAGCAGATAGCGATGTTGCAGCAGCAAGGTGTGCGCGCCGGATTGTTTCCACGCTGGCGCCTGAGTGATCTCCATCAGCAACCGCTTCAAATCCTCCAGTTGCGCAGGGGCTGGCTCCTTGAACAGCGAGACCAGCACCACGCCCTGCAGCCAGTCGACGGTCAACTGCTCCAGCCCCGGCCAGCAGCGGCCACGGCCGTGGAACAGCCGACGGGTTTCTGCGGGCGCAGCCGCAAGCGCTGTCAGCAAATGGTCGTGGAGGACGGAGAGGGCATCTGGGTTCATCGGGCAAAGTCGGCCGTGCAGGGGGGGGCGGCATTTTAACCACAATTATGCGCTGACAAACGGTCGTATTTGTCAGCCTGGACGGAGAATGTTCACGTCAGGTGTATCAAAAATGAATTTCCGCGAAGTCCGCTGCTCATACCTGTAGGTGGCGGATTTGAGCCTGCGAAACCATTTACGCAATCAGGGAGTGACACAGTCATGAGTCCAGTATCGACGGCGGGCGCGCACTTGTCTGGCGGTTTGATTCTTGTGGTTGAGGACGACCCGTTGATCCTGGAGTTTCTGTGCGAAATTCTTCAGGAGGAAGGCTTTGCGGTTGAACCACAGGTCAGCGCGGACGCCGCGTCGCAGTTTCTGGAGCAGCACGCGCCGGAGGTGGGGCTTTTGCTGACGGACATCACCATGCCGGGCAAACTCAATGGCGCGGACCTGGCCAATCAGTTCGGCGACCGTTGGCCGGACAAACCGATCATGATCATGTCTGGCTTCGAAACCCCGAAAAGTTCCGGGGTCAAACATCCGGTTTCGTTCATCAGGAAACCTTGGGCGGTGGGGCAGTTGCTCGATTGTGTGCAAAGCGCCTTGCATCCAAGCCGGCCCCTGTAGGCGCTGCCGCAGGCTGCGATCTTTTGATTTTGCTTTAATTTCAAAGCGAAGATCACAGCCTGCGGCAGCGCCTGCGCGGGTGATGTACATTGCCTGACAACATTCGCCTGGTTCTGGAAATCGTCCTTTGTCCGTTCAAGCCTCCGTGTTCAACACGTCGTACCGCGCCTTTCTGTTCGATATGGACGGAACTGTCCTCAATTCCATCGCTGCCGCCGAGCGGATCTGGACCACCTGGGCCCTGCGCCACGGCGTCGATGTCGAGACCTTCCTGCCGACCATCCACGGCGTTCGCGCCATCGACACTATCACTCGTCTGGCCTTGCCCGGGGTGGACGCCGAGGCTGAAGCCGGGTGGATCACCGAGGCGGAAATCGAGGATGTGGAAGGGATTGTCGAGGTGGCCGGCGCGGCGGGTTTCCTCAAGTCGCTGCCCGCCAATCAATGGGCCATTGTCACCTCCGCACCACGGGCGCTGGCCCTGCGCCGAATGGCGGCGGCAGGCATTCCCGAACCTGGGGTGATGGTCACCGCCGAAGACGTCAGCGCCGGCAAACCCGACCCTGCGGGCTATCGGTTGGCCGCTCGTCGGTTAGGGGTCGAGCCTACCGAGTGCCTGATCTTTGAAGATGCCGCCGTGGGGATTCGTGCGGGCGAAGCGGCGGGTGCCCACGTGATGGTCATCACCGCGACCCATGTTCATCCGCTCCAGACTCCGCATGCGACCCTGGCCAGCTACGACTTGGTCGAGGCCCGTGCGGACGCCGATGACCGAATCTGCCTGTATTCTTTCTGATCGACCGCGTCCCCTGTGGGAGCGGGGCTTGCCCGCGATGGCGTCGGCACAGACAACATAAATCCCTTGGCAGACCGTAGGGGCCCCATCGCGAGCAAGCTCGGCTCCCACAATGATTGATGTGAGTCAGTAAACCCCAGGAATCAACCGCCAAGTCCTGCTGCAATAGGCCTCGTATTCACTGCCAAATTGCGCATGTAACAGCGCTTCCTCGGAGCGAATGCGGGCGATCAACGGTATCAACATCAGCGCCACCAGCAGCAACCCGACACCCGAACGAAAGGCCAGCGCCCAGCCCACGCCATTGATCAGCAGTCCCAGGTAACTGGGGTTGCGCAAGGTCCGATAAATCCCGTCAGTAACCAGACGGTGCCCCGGCTGAATCGCCACCAGGCCGCTGAAGCGTTTACCTAGCACAAACACCGGCCACATCCGCAGTGCGCCGCCGCCAATGAACAACAACGCGCCCAGCCAACGCACGCCCTCGCCACCGAAGGTCCAGAAGTCAATCCGGTCGGTATAGGCTGGCAGATACCCACTCAACAACCCGAGCACCCCGAAAACCGGCAGCACCCAGCGATTCGCCCGGTCTTCACGTTCACCGGAGCTCAGGTTGCCCTCGCTGAACAACGACACGATCGCCATCACCAGGGTTGCCAGCGCAATGACCACCAGCGGCAGGTGCGAGAAAAAAGCTGCCAACCCGCCCAGCCCGAACACCGCGAGCGCGAGGTAGGCAAGGGTACTCACGAGGGTGAAAAAAACGAGTTTGGCCGAGATTTTCATGACTGACTTCGCAAAGGACATAAAACCAGTGTAGGAGATGCCGCAGAGCATCGTGTCATGGCCGGGGCGGTAGCCGTGGGGCTGAGTGAACTAAGCTTTGGATAGGGATGATTCTATCTATTCACTCCCGGGTCGCTGAATATCTCGACGAGCCGGGAGCGCCACAAGGAGCACACGATGCTTCACATCAGAACGCCCCTGATTCTGCACCCTGGCCTGTCAACCCCAGACCGGCGGATCTGGCTCAAGCTGGAAAACCTGCAACCCAGCGGCTCGTTCAAACTGCGCGGCATGGGCCTGCTGTGCAGTCAGGCAGCGGAGCAGGGCAAGCGCAAAGTGGTCTGTCCTTCCGGGGGAAACGCCGGGTTGGCCACCGCCGTGGCCGCTGCCAGCCTTGGGCTGAAAGCCTGCATCGTGGTGCCGAACACTACCCCGGAAACCACCCGCGCCAGGATCAGGAAAACCGGTGCCGAGGTGATCGTCCACGGCAAGGTCTGGGACGAAGCCAATCAACGAGCGAAAGAGCTCGCAAAGGGGGTGGACACCGAATACGTGCCAGCCTTCGATCATCCGGTGTTGTGGGAAGGGCACAGCACGATGGTCGATGAAATCCTCGAGGACTGTCCTCAGGTCGATGTGTTGGTGACGTCGGTGGGCGGCGGAGGTTTGCTGGCGGGCCTGCTCACTGGATTGATCCGTCATCAGCGCATGGATTGTCGAATCGTTGCTTGCGAAACCCAGGGCGCAGCGTCTTTCGCGGCCGCCGTGAGTGCCGGCCATCCGGTCAGATTGCCGCGTATTGATACCGTCGCCACGTCACTTGGCGCTGCGCAAGTGGCGGCCTGGCCGGTGCAGCACATCCTCGACTTTGCGCACGAGTGCGTGGTGCTCAGCGATGATGAGGCGATCATGGGCGTGGTCCGTTACGCCAACGATCTGCGTCAGTTGGTCGAACCGGCGTGCGGCGTTTCATTGGCGGTGGCGTACCTGGACCATCCAGCGATTGCCGAGGCCCATGACGTGGTGATTGTGGTGTGCGGCGGTGTCAGCATCAGCGCGCAATTGGTCGCCGGTTGGTCGCGCTTGTCCGCTGGAGTGCAAGCAACCTAGGGCCCGAACACTATCCGGTGTTGCGGGCCCACGGCTGACTTTTACAGGTTTCAGCGACGGGAGCTTATTGAGCGAGGATTGCTTTGGCCAGGTCCTCGTCGCTTGCCTTGAGGTCAGGATGATTTTGTCGAATTTCCTGCAACACCGACTCCAGGTAAACGCCGCGAATCGTACCGCCACTTGCCACGAAGCTAGAGGCATCATCCCGTGCGGGAATCATGATTTTGTCATCCTTGAACGTCGAGTACAGCGATGCGGAGACCCCGGCCGAGGTGGCGACATCTTTTGCATCTACATCGGCCATGGCCGAACCAACGGGCAAGCAAAGCACTAGTGAAGATATGAGCAACAGACGGCGCATGACGGCGTCCTCCGAAAGCGTAAAGGAAGTAACACATAATTTAGGATGCCTGACGGTGCTCAGGAGTTCCCTGCCGATTCGAGATATGCACAGCCGACCCGTTGCGGGCTCCCACAGGAATTGCGGTGTTCAATCCATTAGGACTTGCCCACTCACCATAGGTGTTCAGGCCATCAGAACCATTGCTTGAAGCGACGGATGTAGAGGGTTTTCATGATCTGCGCGAACACGCAGTAGCTGAGCAAGGTGCCGACCAGCCATGGGAAGTACGCCCAGGGCAGCGGTTGCAGACCGACCAGCGTGCCCAGTGGCGAGAACGGAATGTAGATGCCCAGCACCATCACCAGCCCGGTCATCAGGATCACCGGCAACGCCGCAGTGCTCTGGAAAAACGGGATTTTCTGCGTGCGCAGCATGTGCACCACGAGGGTCTGGGACAGCAGCCCTTCAATGAACCAGCCGGATTGGAACAGGCCCTGCATCTCCACGCTGTTGGCGGCGAACACGTACCACATCACCGCGAAGGTGGTTATATCGAAGACCGACGAGGTCGGCCCGATCCACAGCATGAAACGGCCGATGTTCTTCGCATCCCACTTGCGGGGCTTGCGCAGGAATTCCTTGTCCATCTTGTCCCACGGCAGCGCCAGCTGAGAGACGTCGTACATGAGGTTTTGCAGCAGCAGGTGGATCGACAGCATCGGCAGGAACGGAATGAATGCACTGGCCACCAGTACCGAGAACACGTTGCCGAAGTTGGAGCTGGCGGTCATGTTCAGGTACTTCATGATATTGCCGAAGGTTTCGCGGCCCTTGAGCACGCCTTCTTCGAGCACCATCAGGCTCTTTTCCAGAAGGATGATGTCGGCCGATTCCTTGGCGATGTCGGTGCCGCTGTCCACCGAAATACCGACGTCGGCATCGCGCAGGGCAGGGGCATCGTTGATGCCGTCACCGAGGAAGCCCACGGTGTGACCGTTGGCCTGCAACGCCTTGAGCACCCGGGATTTCTGCAGCGGGGTGAGCTTGGCGAACACCGTGCGTTCCTCGACCTGCGCCTTGAGGGTGGCATCGTCCATCTTCTCGATGTCTTGGCCGAGCAACGGCGTACCGGGTTCCAGACCGACTTCGCGGCAGATCTTGCAGGTCACCACGGCGTTGTCGCCGGTCAGTACTTTGACAGTCACGCCCATATCACGCAGTGCGGCAATCGCCGGGCTGGCGGTTTCCTTCGGTGGATCGAGGAAGGTCAGGAAGCCGCGAATCACCAATTCGCGTTCGTCACTGGTTGCGTACTGGTTTTTCGTCTGTGCCTTCGGGATCTCGCGGGTGGCGACCAACAGCACCCGGAAGCCGTCCTCGTTGTACTCGTTGGCCAGGGCCAGCAGGTCTTTGCGGCGCTGTTCATCGAGCGCGACGACTGCGCCGTTTTCATGGAGGTGGCTGGCGATGGTCAGCATTTCCTCGACCGCGCCTTTGCACACCATCAGGTGATCGTCGCGGGTGTCTTTGACGATGATCGACAGGCGCCGACGCACGAAGTCGAACGGCAGTTCATCGACCTTGCTGTAGGCGAACGGCACGCGGAATGTCGCGTTGCGATTGGCGAACTGCACCACGGCCTGGTCCATCAGGTTTTTCAGGCCGCTCTGGTGATGGCTGTTGAGCCAGGCCAGTTCCAGCAGCGAATCGTCGCGCTGGCCATTGATGTCGACATGGTGCTCAAGAATGATCTTGTCCTGGGTCAGGGTGCCGGTCTTGTCGGTGCACAGTACGTCCATCGAACCGAAGTTCTGGATCGCATTAAGGCGCTTGACCACCACTTTGCGCTTGGCCATGGCCATGGCGCCTTTGGCCAGGTTGGCGCTGACGATCATCGGCAGCATTTCCGGAGTCAGGCCGACCGCCACCGCCAGTGCAAACAGGAACGCATCGCTCCAGTCACCTTTGGAGAAACCGTTGAGCAGGAACACGATCGGCACCATGACCAGCATGAAACGGATCAGCAACCAGCTGACGCTGTTCACCCCGCGGTCGAACGCGGTTTGCACCCGTGAGCCGACAATGGCTTTGGCCAGTGAGCCGAAGTAGGTGCGCGAACCGGTCGCGACCACCACCGCCTTGGCAGTGCCGCTGACCACGTTGGTGCCCATGAAGCATATGTTTTGCAGGTCGAGCAGGTTGGATTGATCGGCTGCGCTGCCGGTCGCTGACTTCTGCGCCACATCCCCAAGCGTGTCGTACTTCTCGACGGGCAAGGCTTCGCCGGTCAGTACGGCCTGACTGATGAACAGGTCGCGGGATTCGATCAGGCGGATGTCCGCCGGGATCATGTCGCCAGCGCTGAGCTGCACGATGTCGCCGGCCACCAGTTCGCGCATGGGTACTTCGCGAAGCATCGGCGGGCGGCCCTTTTGTGGGCGACGCAGAACAGTGGCAGTGGTGCGCACCATGGCCTTGAGGGTTTCGGCGGACTTGGCCGAGCGGTATTCCTGCCAGAACCGCAGCAGGCTGCTCAGGCTGACCATGGTCATGATGATAATGACCTTGGTCAGGTCGGCGTCGTCGCCTTCACCCTGGCTGACCGGCAGCCAGTAGTCGGTGAAGAAGCTGATACCGGCCAAGGTCAGCAGCACGTAGATGAAGGGGTTGTTCAGGGCTTTGAGCAGTTGAACGATGGCGTGAGGCGGCTTGTCGTGGGCGACTTCGTTGTGGCCTCCGCGCGCCAGACGGCCTTCGGCTTCGAGTTCGGTCAAACCGTCAGCGGTGGCGTTGAGGTTGGAGAGGGTTACGGCCAGGCCGTTTTGCGCTTCCCGGGCGGCACGCATCGACAGCTTGGCGTTGTCGCTGGAGGCGCCGCGGGTGGTTTTTTTTGCGGTTTTTACAAGGGTCATTGCTGTGCTCCTGCCGCAGTCTTGCGGCACGACACACAGGTACTCAGCTAATCAAAGACGAGCGCACGTATGTCGAGCCGCAAATAAGCGATCGAGTCGGAAGATTGTGTTTTGATGTTTTAACGTTCGCTGTCCATCAACTAACACGTGACAGGCAGCGAACCGACTACTGGCGTCGTCCATAACTAACTCCAATAAAATTTGTTTTTAACAGGCAGCAGGAAGTTGTCGGATTTCGTTTTAAGTAAACCGTTCAGGAAGGACTTTGAAAGTGCCTTCAAATCAATTGAGAGTGCGTGCCCCGATGTACAGGCCGAGCATCAGGCTCGCCTGCTGGAAGAGGCGCGCGATGCGCCGACTCGGTGGGTCCTGGCTTTCGTCGAAGCTCCAGCGTTGCTGAAGCCGGCCCGTCGTCGGGCAGACGCGCCAGTTGGCATGAGGTTGTGCCTTGGTGTGGACAGAAGGGGCGGAAAACGGGGCGCTGAGCCGAGTCTTCAATAGACGCTCACGGCAAAGCTTGACCCGCATGGTCGATGCAAAGGCGCGTACGCCTGGCATTACAGTGGTTTTGAAGTTCATAACATGCCCCTGGGCCGGACTGATTCCGGTGAGGCAAGTTACGGTGGAGCCTCAGGCTCTAGCGCAGCTCACCCGACCGAAAAGTCGAGTCCCGTCATTGTCTGGGTTATGTGCCAGATTCTGCATATCTGCAGTCATCCGACAGCGACTAGATACTGTGTCCATTGGATTCTTTTATAAGTTGATAAAAGGCCGTTGTTACCGGCCCGGGCAATTTACTGAGCGAGGTGGGTGAAGTCAATCGTAAAAGTGCACTTAATGGCCGGTTAAACGGGGTTCGGTTATTAAAGTGTGTAGTGGTTCAGCTAATTGACAGTTAGTTGTCGTTTTGATGACCGTTGGATGGAACGGACCCTATGTAACTCGTGACGGGATCTTCGTGGTCATGCTGGCGATAATCTCCAGCGTGGCCGATTATCGGAGCGAGGGCTGGCTTGAATGCGTGGAGGGCAGGTGAGCGTCGACATTGAATGCGTGGTGGTCGGGGCCGGTGTGGTCGGGCTGGCGGTGGCCAGGGCCCTGGCGCGGACCGGGCGAGAAGTGATTCTGGTCGAGGCGGACGAGGGGATTGGCGTGGGCATCAGCTCGCGCAACTCGCAAGTGATCCACGCCGGCATCTATTACCCGAACGGCAGTCTCAAGGCGCAATTGTGCGTGGAAGGCAGGCAACGGCTGTATGCCTTCTGCGATGAGCGCGGCGTCGATTACCAGCGTCTCGGCAAGCTGATCGTGGCCACCGATGACCACCAGCGCCATGCCTTGCAGGCATTGCTGGAGCAGGGCCGGCGCAACGGCGTCGATGACCTGCAATGGCTGGATGCCGGGCAGGCGCGGGCGCTTGAGCCGGCGTTGTCCTGCGTTGCCGCGCTTTGGTCGCCGTCCACTGGCATCGTCGATTCCCATGCCCTGATGCTGGCGCTCCAGGCAGATGCTGAAGCGTGCGGTACGTCGATAGCCTTTCACACGCCATTGGAATCGGCCCGTTGCACCGGGCACGGTTTCGAGCTGCACATGGGCGGCGCTCAGCCGATGACGTTGAGCTGTCGTCAGTTGATTAACTGCGCGGGATTGTCCGCGCCTGAAGTGGCGAGCCGGATCGAAGGTTTGCCGGCGCAGCACGTGCCCAAGGCCTGGCTGTGCAAGGGCAGTTACTTCAGTTTCAGTGGCCGGGCGCCGTTCCGGCATCTGGTTTACCCGGCACCGGAAAGCGCCGGGCTGGGCGTGCACATGACCCTGGATTTGGGCGGTCAGGCGCGTTTCGGGCCGGATGTCGAATGGGTCGAGCAAGTCGATTACCGCGTCGATCCCCGCCGTAGCGACAGTTTCTATCAGGCGATCCGGCGTTACTGGCCGGCGTTGCCCGATGACAGCCTGCAACCGGCGTACAGCGGCATTCGCCCGAAAATCAGCGGGCCGAACGATCCGGCCGTCGACTTCGTCATCAGCGGTCCGGATGTGCATGGTGTGCCGGGGTTGGTCAACCTGTTCGGCATCGAATCTCCGGGGCTGACCAGTTGCCTGGCACTGGCCGAGCGGGTGGTGCAACGTCTGATCTTGGTTTAATTCGCGACGAGATCCTGTGTTCGCTATAGGTTTAATGTGGGAGCGGCTACAAGATCGCGTACGGCGTGACCGATGATCAGCGTTTACGATGCTGCCAGCCGCGAGGGCTATTCTTGGCAATGCGCCCATCTTCATGGGAGACCTCAGATGATCAACGTACGCACTGCCCGCATGCTCGCCGATTACAGGCGCTGGGCCGATCAGCGACTCTTCGACAGCCTCATGGCGCTGCCACCGGAAGAGCTCAACCGCAAACGGGTGTCGGTGTTCAGCAACATCATCGGCACCTTGAACCATATCTACGTGGTGGACTGCATTTGGCAAGCCCACCTGGAGGGCCGAGGGCACGACTTCAAAACCTCCCATAACCTGCTCCATACCGAACTCCCCGAGCTGCGAATGGCGCAACAGGAGATCGATCAATGGTTCTGTGGATGGAGCTCGGCCCAGACCGACGAGTCGCTGGATCAACCCATCGAATTCACCTCCGTCGCGGGGGAAAGCGGGGTCATGAGTGCCGGCGCGATGCTGTTGCATGTGGTCAACCACGCCAGTTATCACCGAGGCTGGGTGGTCCAGATGTACGTCGAGATTCCGGCCCTGCCGCCGATCACTGATCTGCCGGTGTTTCTGCGCGAGGTTCCTGGGTACTGAGTCGAGCCCCGCCAACTTCCCGGCCCAAACAAATCTCCTGTGGGAGCGGGCTTGCCCGCGATAGCGGAGTATCAGGCGACATATTTTTCTCTGTCAGGCCGCCATCGCGGGCAAGCCCGCTCCCACATCTATGGTTATGTGTCAGTTCAGGTATTTGGGTCAGGCCTGAGGGATCAAGCTCTGCCGGCAATCGAGTACCAACAACGCGCCACCCAACTCGCTACTGCCCACTTCCAGCGTAAACCCATGCAGGCTGACAATCGCTGCGACGATCGACAACCCCAGCCCGAATCCGCTTTGCGGGTTTGCGCCCTCGGCGCGATAGAAACGCTGAAATACCGCCTCACGTTCGGCCAGCGCGATGCCGGGGCCGGAGTCGAGTACTTCAATCCGCGTATGCCCAGCGTCATTCACCCCACGCAAAATCACCTTGCCACCCGGCGGTGTGAACTTGATCGAGTTGCTCAGTAAATTCGCCACGGCTTCGAACAGCAGCGCCCGGTCGCCGTTGAGTCGGGGCAGGGACTCGGGCAGTTGCAGTTCAAAGGTCAGCTCGCCTTCTTCGGCCAGCGGCAGATAAAAATCATGCAGTTCTTGCAGCAACGGCATCGGGTCCAGTTGCACGAAACCCGAACGGCGCTGGCGATCCTCCAGCTCGGAAATCCGTAGCAAGCCACGAAAGCGTGCCATCAAGGTATCGGCCTCGCCGAGCACCGAATCCAGTTGCACGGCCAGCGTCGAACCGTCATCGGCCTGCTGCTGAATCCGGTACAGCTGCGCCCGCAGGCGCGTCAGTGGTGTGCGCAGGTCATGGGCGATGTTGTCGCACACGCCCTTGACCTCGTTCATCAAGCGCTCGATGCGTTCGAGCATGGCGTTGACGATGGCGGCGAGCATGTCCAGCTCGTCACGGCGGTTGGACAGCGGCAGACGCCGGGTCAGGTCACCGGCGACGATGGCTTCGGCGCTGGCCTGGATCGCCCGGATCCGTCGCAGCGGGCGCCGTCTCAATAAATGCCAGCCGGCGATGCCGGGCAGAATGGTCAGCGACACGCCCCACAGCAGCGCGCGCAGGATGATCCGGGTCACCGCAAACAGCGAACCGTTGTCCCGCACCAGTATCAGCCAACGTCCGTCCAGGGTCCGGGTCGCTACGGCATCGCAACTGTCGGTGGGCAGGGTCGGGTCGTCGGCGTCGACGCAGTCGCTGAGGATGTGAATCTTGCCGTCCAGCGGCAGGCCTTGAGGGATCTGGCGCAAGGGGCCGCTGAGGTAGCGCTGCTGGTCATCGAACAGGCCATAGGCATCGATGCCGCGAATGTCGAAGGTCACGCTGGCGGCGAGGGCGTCCTCCAGTTGCTCGCCCTGGAAGCGAGAAAACAGATGCTGACGTTGCATCAACGAATGCTTGGCCAGGGTGTCCAGGTAGCTGGACACCTCGTAGTACATGACGCCCATGAGAATCCCGCTCCAGGCCACGAACAGCGAACTGTAGAGCGCCAGCAAGCGGCTGCTGGAGGAGCGCCAGCCTTTAGAGGGGTTCAGCAATGACATAACCCGAGCCTCGCACCGTCCGAATCAGTGGGACTTTGCCTGGCGGGTCGATCTTTTTGCGCAGACGGCCGATGTGCACGTCGATCAGGTTGGTGCCAGGGTCGAAGTGATAACCCCAGACCTCTTCGAAAATCATCATCCGCGACAGAATCTGCCCGGTGTTGCGCATCAGAAATTCCAGCAACTTGTACTCGGTGGGCAACAGCGTCAGCAACTGGCTGTCGCGGCTGGCCTCGTGGCTGATCAGGTTCAGCTCCAGATCGGCCACACGCAATGTGGTGGCCTGGGCGGTCACGGTGTTTTGCCGGCGCAGCAAGACTTCGACCCGGGCGGCCATTTCATCGGTGGCGAACGGTTTGGTCAGGTAATCGTCGCCGCCAGCGCGCAAGCCGCGAACCCGTTCATCGACATCGGAGAGGGCGCTGATCATCAGGATCGGCGTGGCCACGCCCATGGTGCGCAGGGTGGTGACAATCGCCAGACCATCGAGCTCCGGCAGCATGCGGTCGAGGGTGATCAGGTCGTAGTCGCCGCTGACTGCACGCTCCAGGCCTTCACGGCCATTGTCGACCCAATCCACGTCGAGGCCGTGGCTACTCAGTTCGGCGACGATTTCCCGGGCGGTCACAGCGTCGTCTTCGATGGTCAAGATGCGGGTCATAGGGCTTGCCTGATTAGGTGTTCAAGACGTTGCGAGGCATTTTGCCAAGAAATGATCGATGGTTTTCTAAATAAAACTTCATGCAGGCACCATTTTGATCAATGCATAAAACCCGCCGATATGGCCGGCGTCTTGCAAACTGCATGACCCTGAGAAGTTCATTGGTTTCAACTAATTGAATTAGAACGATTTATTTGAGTGGGGCGTCTGGCACGTTGACTGCACTTGCTCGTTTGACGAGTTGTAACACCTGCCTGGAGCACTACAACAATGAACAGATCCTCTGATGGTTTTTATCCTGTCGCAGATGAGTTCAGCACGCTCTCGGGCGTGTCCTGGGCCGCTATCTTCGCCGGGGCCGTGGCGGCTGCGGCGTTGTCGCTGATTCTCGTACTGCTTGGTTTTGGTCTGGGTTTTTCGGCGGTGTCGCCGTGGGCCCATGAAGGCGTCAGCGCCAAGAGCCTGGGTATCTCGACGATTATCTGGCTGGCCTTTACCCAGATCGTGGCGTCCGGGCTCGGTGGCTACATCGCCGGTCGCCTGCGGGTGAGGTGGGCCTACCTGCACGGCGATGAGGTCTACTTCCGTGACACGGCCCATGGCTTCCTGGCCTGGTGTATCGCGACGCTGGTGACCGCGACCCTGGTGGTCGGCTCGGTCAGCAACATCGTCAGCGGCGGCGTACAGGCCGGGGCCACGGTCGCCGGCGGTGCCACCAGCGCCATGACCCAGGCTGTCAGCGATGCCGACAGTGATCCGTACGGCTACTTTATCGACAGTCTGTTCCGCGATGATCGCCCGGTTGCTGTCAGCGATGACGCCGCCTACGGCATCGTCACCCGCATCTTCGCGCGCAGCCTGAGCAATGACGGCCAACTAGCGGTCGAGGATCGAGCCTATCTGGCGCAACTGATCGCCCAGCGGACCAACCTCACGCAAGCGGACGCCGAGCGTCGTATCGATGAAGTCTATGCCCGCACCCAAAAAGCCGTGGCAGACGCCAAAATGGCTGCGGAACAGGCGGCCAAAGCCGCTGCCTTGACCGCGTTGTGGATGTTCGTCGCGCTGCTGGCCGGTGCATTTTTTGCCAGCCTTGCCGCGATCTTCGGCGGTCGTCGTCGGGATGCCGTGGAGTATTTGGAAACCGATGCCTACGTGACCACCACCACAACCACGACGCTGCCACCTGTTCGCTAACCCAGGAGAACCATCATGCGCTCTTTATTGCTGTTCTTTCTTGGCGTACCGATCCCGATCATCATTCTGATTGCCTTGCTGACGTGACCCCTTGAGGCACTTGCTTGCGCCGCTTTTATCTCAGATAGAAGCGGCGTTTTGCTTTTCGGATGCCCAAGCAGCGAGAATCGCCCCAGCGGGAGCACATCCGCCCCCACTATTAATGTTGTTTTGCCTGACAGGAGAAATACCTTGGACAAAAAGGAAAGCAAACGGCAACTGGTGGCGATGCTCGAAAGCGGGCGCTCGAAGACCGAAATTTTCAAGACGCTGTCCGGCGGCGAGATCAAGGATCGGGTGCTGGCGTACTGGATCGGTGCCTATGCGGACCCCGCGCTGTGTCAGCGGCACTCCGGCAAGATCAAGACGTTACTTTTTCTGACGATTGCTCAAGCGTTGCTCGGTGCAGTCTTCGGGTTCTTCCTCGGCTCGATGATCGGGCCAGGTGCCACCGTGTTTTTCACCCTGTTTGCCGCAGGGGTGCCGCTGCTGTTCGCCTGGGGTTTTTACAAGAACGTTGCGCAGGCCTACACCATCTACGTGATCCTGTCCCTGAGCCAGTTTCCGCGAATGTTCCAGGGGTTTGAGGAGGATCCGCTGCTGACGCTCATTGGTGCCGCAATCAGTTTGGGCATGGTGTTTTTTGTCGCTTACCTCAAAACGCTGTTGTTCCCGGACCTGGGATTCCTGGGCTCGAAGAAGGTCAAAGGGCGCTACGTGTTTTCCAGCTGATAACCGAAGCCGAGCGCGGGGCGGATCGGTTAGACGTGGTGCTGGAGCCTGACTTGAAGAAAATGGCCTGAGGACGCCATCGCGAGCAGGCTCGCTCCCACAGGGGGTCTGTGTCGGATGCAGAAATATGAGATCGGTGGAGATCAATTGTGGGAGCGAGCCTGCTCGCGATGGGGTCGGTACTGTCGCTGCATCTCTCAATCGATCGGCGTACCGACAAACACCTCAAGTCCCTCGGCATACTCTGTGAACGCGCTGATTCGCGGAAACTGCGTAGCCTGCACCTGATCCGGCACCACCAGGTTGGTAAAACTCCAGGCCACCGCCAGGGTAATCCCGTCCTGCGCAATCGAACCGTCGGTTTTCAACGGCTGTTTTTCCAGCTCCCGCTCCAGCGCCGAATACGCCGCGGCCAGTTGCCCTTCAACCCGTTCCACCCAAGGCGCGTACTGAATCTCCGCGGGCCGCAGGTTGCGTTCGTAGTAAAGCTGCACCGACTTTTCGCACGCTGCCAACGCCAGGCCAGTCAGCCGCAGCGAGCGCAAGCGTTGATCCAGATCGTCGGGTATCAGGCTTTTGCCCGGCGCGGCCAGAGCCTCCAGATAGTCGATGATCAGTGTCGAATCCATCAACACCTCGCCATCATCCAGCACCAGGGTCGGCGCCTTCACCACGGGGTTGATTTGCTGGAACTGCTCGAAGTTTCTGAACACCGAAACCGACTCGTGCTCCAGCGGTATGCCCAGGCATTTGGCGGAAATGGCGACGCGCCGCACGTAGGGCGAATCCAGCATGCCGATCAGTTTCATTGAGCCTCTCCTTCAGACGGTCCTTGGGGGATGGACAACCTTAGCTGAGGTTCAGCGACCTGCAAACGGCCTCGCGCTAATCCTCAAAGGCTAATCCTCAAAGCCTACCTGCTCATGAATCTCATCAACCTTCAATTCCAGTCGATAAGCCACGGCGATAAACAGCGCTTGGCACAGGCACAAGGTCGCACTCAACGAGCGGAAGGCAAACGAGCTGCCTTCGTTGACCAGCAGCACAGTGTTGGCGCGCTTGGCCAAAGGTGAAAGGTTGCTGTCGGTGATGATCAGGGTTTTCGCCTGATTGTGCTGGGCAATACGCAGGCAGTGCTGGGTTTCCTTGCCGTAGGGCGTGAAGCTGATGGCGATCACCAGGTCATTGGCGCGCACGCTGCGCATCTGCTCGCGGTAACTGCCGCCGAGGCCCGACACCAGGTGGATGCGCTTGTTGGTGTGTTGCAGGTTGTAGACCAGGTAATCGGCCACCGCGAATGAGCGGCGCACCCCGACCACATAGATGTTGTCGGCATTCACCACCAGGTCCACGGCCTTGTCGAAGGCCTGGTCATCGAGTTCCAGCCCCAGCCGCTCGATGCCCGACAGGGTGGCGTTGATGCACTCGCGCGCCAGATCGCCGCCGCTGGCTTTCTGCGACTTGTTGGCGATCATGCTGCGGATGCGTTGCTGGTAGTTCTGCACCGGCGTGGTTTTGTGGGTGTAGGCCTCACGGAACAGCGCCTGCATTTCGCTGAAACCGCTGAACCCGAAACGCTGGGAAAACCGCACGATGGCCGACGGGTGCACTTCGCATTCGCGGGCGATGTCGCTGATGCGGTCGACCATGATCCGGTCGCTCTGCTGGCTCATGTAGCTGGCGATGCGTTTGAGCTGGCGCGGCAGGCTTTCGTATTCATCGGTGATCAGCTGCAACAAACGCTCGGCATTGATCGGAGGGCTGGCGAGATCGCTGTCGGGCGTGCTCTCGGTCGTAGCCGGCTGATCGGTGCGGGACATAAGGAATCCTTCTGGCTTGTTCTTATAGAGATGACAGGCGGGTCATCCCCTGACAATAGGTTGGCTGTGCGCAGTCTACAGGGTAGGCCGGAATAAAATCTTGAGCTTGCGGCCATCATCGGGTCTGCTGAAACGATGCACTGTGTCTGGAGCGCTTGTGTTGAAGTTTATTGGAAAAAATATTCCACGTAAAAAATATTTAGAATAATTATTGATTGTTCGGTCCCGGTCGTTTTAGTCTGCATCCACCAAGAGTGTTCGGCGCCTTCATCGCCCCGAACGCAGGCTGATAAAAATAACAGGAGCCAGCATGGGCCAGACTCGTTTTGCCAGTGGGCGTCAATTGGATCTGATTTGCCTGGGGCGCCTAGGCGTCGACCTCTATGCGCAGCAAGTCGGGGCGCGGCTGGAGGATGTGAGCAGTTTCGCCAAATACCTCGGCGGTTCGTCCGCCAACATCGCCTTCGGTACCGCGCGGCTGGGCCTGAAGTCGGCGATGCTGAGCCGGGTAGGGGACGACCACATGGGCCGCTTCCTCGTTGAATCCCTGACCCGCGAAGGCTGCGACGTCAGCGGCATCAAGGTCGATCCGGAACGCCTGACCGCCATGGTCCTGCTGGGCCTCAAGGACCGCGAAACCTTTCCCCTGGTGTTCTACCGCGAAAATTGCGCCGACATGGCGTTGCGCGCCGAAGACATCAGCGAAGCCTTCATCGCCTCCAGCAAAGCCTTGCTGATCACCGGCACCCATTTCTCCACCGACGGCGTCTACAAGGCGAGCATCCAGGCGCTGGACTACGCCGAGAAGCACAACGTCAAACGGGTGCTGGACATCGATTACCGCCCGGTGCTCTGGGGCCTGGCCGGCAAGGCGGACGGCGAAACCCGGTTCGTCGCCGATCAGAACGTCAGCCAGCACGTGCAGAAAATCCTCCCGCGGTTCGACCTGATCGTCGGCACTGAAGAAGAGTTTTTGATTGCCGGTGGTTCCGAGGATTTGCTCACCGCATTGCGCAACGTCCGGCAACTGAGCGCGGCGACGTTGGTGGTCAAGCTCGGCCCGCAAGGCTGCACGGTGATTCATGGGGTGATTCCGGCGCGTCTCGAAGACGGCGCTATCTATCCCGGCGTGCGCGTCGAAGTGCTGAATGTGCTGGGGGCCGGCGACGCCTTCATGTCGGGTTTCCTCAGCGGCTGGCTGGAGGACGCCAGCGACGAGCGCTGCTGCCAGTTGGCCAATGCCTGCGGTGGGCTGGTGGTGTCGCGCCATGCCTGCGCCCCGGCGATGCCGACCCGCGCCGAACTCGATTACCTGTTCAACAGCCCGGTGCCGATCACCCGGCCGGATCAGGACGCCGTGTTGCAGCGACTGCATCAGGTCAGCGTGCCGCGTAAACAGTGGAAGCAGCTGTTCATCTTCGCTTTCGATCATCGCGGGCAATTGGTGGAGCTGGCCCATAAGGGCGGGCGCGACCTGAGCAGCATTGGCGAACTCAAACAACTCTTTATCAAAGCCGTGGAACGGGTCGAAGCGGATTTGCGTGAGCAGGGCGTCGATGCCGATGTCGGCTTGCTGGCCGATCAACGTTTTGGTCAGGACTCGCTGAACGCCGCCACTGGTCGCGGCTGGTGGGTGGCACGTCCGGTGGAAGTGCAGGGTTCGCGGCCATTGGCGTTCGAGCACGGGCGCTCGATCGGCAGCAACCTGATCGCCTGGCCGCAAGAACAGATCATCAAATGCCTGGTGCAATTTCATCCCGACGACGAGCCGCTGCTGCGTCTGGAGCAGGAAGCGCAGATCAAGGGCTTGTATCAGGCCTCCCAGGTCAGCGGGCATGAACTACTGCTGGAGATCATTCCGCCCAAGGATCACTCGTCAACCCACCCCGACGTGCTGTATCGCGCGCTCAAACGCCTCTACAACCTGGGCATCTACCCGGCGTGGTGGAAGATCGAAGCGCAAAGCGCCGAGGAATGGAAACAACTCGACGAACTGATTCAGGAACGCGATCCGTATTGCCGTGGTGTCGTGCTGTTGGGCTTGAATGCCCCGGCGGCGGCGTTGGCCGAAGGGTTTCAGCAAGCCAGCCAGAGCCATACCTGCCGCGGGTTTGCCGTGGGCCGGACGATTTTCCAGGAACCGAGCCGCGCGTGGATGGCCGGTGAAATCGACGACGAAACGCTGATCCGCCAGGTGCAGGGCACGTTCGTCGAGCTGATCGACGCCTGGCGCACGGCCCGGGCTTGATGAAACACCGCAATACCTGTGGGAGCGGGCTTGCCCGCGATGACGGCGGCACATTCAACATCAATGTGACAGCTAGATCGCAATCGCGGGCAAGTCGAATCGTCGCACCGCCACTCCCACAGGGTTTTGTGTCGCTCTTACTGGTTATGTAAAACAATAAAAGGTGCAGCCATGCCCGCTATCCGAATTGGCATCAACCCGATCTCCTGGAGCAACGACGACCTGCCGTCCCTCGGTGGCGAGACGCCGTTGAGCACCGCCCTCAGCGAAGGCAAGGACATCGGTTACGAAGGTTTCGAACTCAACGGTAAATTCCCCAAGGATGCCAAAGGCGTCGGCGACGTGCTGCGGCCCTACGATCTGGCGCTGGTGTCCGGCTGGTATTCCAGCCGTCTGGCCCGCCGTTCCGTGGCCGAGGAAATCGACGCCATCGCCAGCCATGTCGAGCTGCTGGCGAAGAACGGCGCCAAGGTGCTGGTCTATGGCGAAGTCGCTGACTCGATTCAAGGCCAGCGCATTCCGCTGGTAGAACGCCCGCGTTTCCACACCGAGCAAGCCTGGCAGGAATACGCTGACAAACTCACCGAACTGGCGCGTTTCACCCTGTCCCAAGGCGTGCGCCTGGCCTATCACCATCACATGGGCGCCTACGTCGAATCCCCGGCCGACATCGACAAACTGATGGCGCTGACCGGCAGCGAAGTCGGCCTGCTGTTCGATTCGGGCCACTGCTACATGGGCGGTGGCGAACCGTTGCAGGTGCTGCGCAAACACATCGAACGCATCTGCCACGTGCATTTCAAGGACGTGCGCAAACCGGTGGTGCAACTGGCGCGCAACAACCTGTGGAGCTTCCCGGACTGCATCATCAACGGCACCTTCACTGTGCCCGGCGATGGCGATATTGATTTCGGCGCCTTGCTCGACGTCCTGCTGGGCGCCGATTACCACGGCTGGTTGGTGGTGGAAGCCGAGCAGGATCCAGCGGTGGCACCGAGTTACGTTTACGCCAAAAAAGGCTACGACACCCTGCGTGCACTGCTCAACGAGAGGACCGCGCGATGAGCCTGTTGGTCAAAAGCAACGCCCGCGGCCGGACCATGGTCGAGTTGGGGCAGGGTGAGCTGGAATACGTCGGTTTCGCCGCTTACCGCCTGAGCCTCGGCGAAACCCTGCCGGTCAGCGCGGGCGACAAGGAATTGTGTCTGGTGCTGCTCAGCGGTCGGGTCGGCATCAAGGGTGAAGCACCGGGGCAGGGCGCATTCGACTGGGACAACATCGGCGATCGTCAGTCGGTGTTCGAAGACAAATCGCCGTTCGCCGTGTATTTGCCACCCGGCAGCCAGGCCCAGGTGGTGGCGTTGAGCGACGTGCAAATCGCCGTGTGCGCGGCGCCCGGTTCCACCGCCGAAAACCTCGTCCCAAGGCTGATCAAACCCGACAGCATGAAACGCAGCGTGCGCGGCAAGGGTGCCAACACCCGATATGTCTGCGACATTTTGCCGGACACCGAGCCCGCCCATTCGCTGCTGGTGGTGGAAGTGCGTACGCCGTCCGGTCACTCGTCGAGCTACCCACCGCACAAGCACGACACCGACGATCTGCCGCACCAGAGCTTTCTCGAAGAAACCTATTACCACCAGATCAACCCGCCCCAGGGCTTCGTGTTCCAGCGGGTCTACACCGACGATCGCAGTATCGATCAGGCCATGGCGGTGGAAAACAGCGATCTGGTTGTGGTGCCCAAGGGTTATCACCCGGTCAGCGTGCCCTACGGCTATGAGTCGTATTATCTGAACGTGATGGCCGGCCCGAAACGCGTCTGGCAGTTCCATAACGATCCGCAGCACAGCTGGCTTCTGGATCTCTGAATTACAACGCCTGAATTCCAATATTCGAACGGAGAACAAGAACAATGAGCGACGCCCCGGTCATAGGCCATTACATCGACGGTCAGGTGCAGGACAGCGGTAGCGAGCGGTTCAGCAATGTCTTCAACCCGGCCACCGGCAGCGTTCAGGCGCGGGTCGGGTTGGCCAGCCAGAAGACTGTGGACGACGCCGTTGCTTCGGCCCTGAAAGCGTTCCCGGCCTGGTCCGAGCAATCGTCCCTGCGCCGTTCGCGGGTGATGTTCAAGTTCAAGGAACTGCTCGACCGTCATCACAACGAACTGGCGGAAATCATCAGCCGCGAACACGGCAAGGTGTTCTCGGACGCGAAGGGCGAAGTAACGCGCGGCATCGAAATCGTCGAGTACGCCTGCGGTGCGCCGAACCTGCTGAAAACCGATTTCAGCGACAACATCGGTGGTGGCATCGACAACTGGAACCTGCGCCAGCCGTTGGGCGTGTGTGCCGGGGTTACCCCGTTCAACTTCCCGGTGATGGTGCCGTTGTGGATGATCCCGCTGGCGTTGGTCACCGGTAACTGCTTCATCCTCAAGCCGTCCGAGCGCGATCCATCCGCCAGTTTGCTGATGGCCCGTTTGCTCACCGAAGCCGGGTTGCCGGACGGTGTGTTCAACGTGATCCAGGGTGACAAGGCCGCGGTCGACGGCTTGCTGCAACACCCGGACATCGAGGCGATTTCCTTTGTCGGCTCGACGCCGATTGCCGAGTACATCCACCAGCAAGCGACCTCGCGCGGCAAGCGTGTGCAGGCACTGGGCGGTGCGAAGAACCACATGATCGTCATGCCCGATGCCGATCTGGATCAAGCGGCGGATGCGCTGATCGGCGCAGCGTATGGCTCGGCTGGCGAGCGCTGCATGGCGATTTCGATTGCCGTGGCCGTCGGTGATGTCGGCGACCAGTTGATTGCCAAACTGCTGCCGCGCATCGATCAACTGAAAGTCGGCAACGGCATGCAGGGCGACAGCGACATGGGGCCGCTGGTGACCGCCGAACACAAGGCCAAGGTCGAGGGCTTTATCAGCGAAGGCGTGGCCCAGGGTGCGCAACTGATTGTCGACGGACGCAACTTCAAGGTGCCGGGGGCCGAGAACGGCTTCTTCGTCGGCGCGACGCTGTTCGATAACGTCACCACCGAGATGAGCATCTACCAGCAGGAGATTTTCGGCCCGGTGCTGGGCATCGTGCGGGTGCCGGACTTCGCCAGCGCCGTGGCGTTGATCAACGCCCATGAATTCGGCAACGGCGTGTCGTGTTTCACCAGCGACGGCGGCATTGCTCGCTCGTTTGCCCGCAACATCAAGGTCGGGATGGTCGGCATCAACGTGCCGATTCCAGTGCCCATGGCCTGGCACTCGTTCGGCGGCTGGAAACGTTCGTTGTTCGGTGATCATCACGCCTACGGTGAAGAAGGCATCCGCTTCTACAGCCGCTACAAAAGCGTGATGCAGCGTTGGCCCGACAGCATCGCCAAGGGCCCTGAATTCAGCATGCCGACAGCCAAATAATTCACTTGTGCGGAGAACAACAAAAAATGAGCAAACCCCTGCGTTTCGCCCTGAACCGTATGGTCGCCCCACGTTTGTCCCTGCCCGCGTTCATCGAATTGGCGGTGACCCTCAAGGCCGACGCCATCGAGATTCGCAATGACCTCAAAGGCGTCGAGATCGAGGACGGCACCGCGCCCGAACACGTCCGTGAACTGTGCGCGGCCAAAGGCATCACCGTGCTGTCGATCAACGCGCTGTATCCGTTCGATGTCTGGAATGACGAGCGCCGCGCACACGCGCTGAAGCTTGCCGCTTATGCCCGCGATTGCGGCGCGCAGGGTTTGGTCATGTGCCCGCTGAACGACCGCGCCGATCCGCGTACCGAGGCGCAGCGTGCGTCCGGCCTGCGCACGGCGTTAAGTGAACTGGCGCCGATCCTGCGTGATCACGGCATCCTCGGTTTTATCGAGCCGCTGGGTTTCGAAGAGTGTTCGCTGCGGCGCAAACGCACCGCGGTCGATGCAATCAAGGCCATCGGTGGGCTGGATGTGTTCCGTCTGGTGCATGACACCTTTCACCATCACCTGGCCAGCGAACATGAATTCTTCCCCGAGCTGACCGGGCTGGTGCACATCTCCGGCGTCGAAGATGCCGAGGCGCCGCTGACGACCATTCGTGACGGCCATCGGGTGCTGGTGGGCGAGGGCGACATCCTCGGCAACGCGGCGCAGATCGAAACCTTGCTCGCTACCGGCTATAGCGGCTACCTGTCGTTCGAACCGTTCGCCGACAGCGTCCATGGCCTGGCGGATATCCAGACGGCGATTGGCGCGAGCATGGATCACCTGCAGAAGTCCCTGGGTTAATGGAGAACCCTGTGGGAGCGGGCTTGCCCGCGATGGCGGCAGCATATTCAACATTGATGTGTCAGGTAGATCGCTATCGCGGGCAAGTCGGATCGCCGCACCGCCGCTCCCACAGTGGATTGCATTCCACAGCACACACCGGATTTAGCTTCAAAGGAAGGTGCAAGCATGACCACAACAAGACTGACCATGGCCCAGGCCCTGGTGAAATTCCTCGATAACCAGTACATCGAGGTCGATGGGGTTCAGAGCAAATTCGTCGCCGGGATCTTTACCATTTTCGGCCACGGCAATGTGCTGGGTCTGGGGCAGGCCCTGGAACAGGACAGCGGCGACCTGATCGTCCATCAGGGCCGCAACGAACAAGGCATGGCCCATGCCGCCATCGGTTTTGCCAAGCAACACCTGCGGCGCAAGATCTATGCCTGTTCTTCATCGGTGGGCCCGGGTGCGGCGAACATGCTCACCGCTGCCGCGACGGCCACCGCCAACCGCATCCCTTTGCTGCTGTTGCCCGGCGACGTTTATGCGTGTCGTCAACCGGACCCGGTGCTGCAACAGATCGAGCAATTCCACGATCTGAGCATCAGCACCAACGATGCGTTCAAGGCCGTGAGCAAGTACTGGGACCGGATCAACCGTCCCGAGCAGCTGATGACCGCGGCGATCCACGCCATGCGCGTGCTCACCGACCCCGCCGAAACCGGCGCCGTGACCCTGGCCCTGCCGCAAGACGTGCAGGCCGAGGCTTACGACTATCCTGATTATTTCCTGCAAAAACGCGTGCATCGCATTGAGCGCCGACCGGCCACCGAAGCGATGCTCGGCGATGCCGTGGCCCTGTTCAAAGGCAAGCGCAAACCGCTGATCATCTGCGGCGGTGGGGTCAAATACTCCGGCGCCAATGCCGCGCTGCAGGCGTTCGCCGAGCGCTTCGATATTCCCTTCGCCGAAACCCAGGCCGGCAAGAGCGCGGTGGTGTCCAGCCACCCGCTGAACGTCGGCGGGATCGGCGAAACCGGTTGCCTGGCGGCGAATCTGTTGGCCAAGGATGCTGATTTGATCATCGGCGTCGGCACTCGCTACAGCGATTTCACCACCGCGTCGAAATCCTTGTTCAAACACCCGGATGTGCAATTTCTCAATCTCAATATCAGCCCCTGCGATGCCCTGAAACTCGACGGCGTGCAGCTGCTGGCGGACGCCAAAACCGGTTTGCAGGCACTGGCCGAAGCGCTGGGTGATTACCGCTCGAGCTGGGGCGATCAGCCCCGTCAGGCCAAGGCGCAACTGGATGAGGAAGTCGATCGCATTTATCAGGTCGAATACCAGGCGAAAGATTTCGTCCCGGAAATCAACGATCACCTGGACCCGGCGGTACTGCGCGAGTTCATCGAGCTGACCGGTTCCTGCCTGACCCAAAGCCGTGTGCTTGGCGTGCTAAACGAAACACTGGCCGATGACGCCGTGATCGTCGCCGCCGCCGGCAGTTTGCCCGGTGACCTGCAGCGCAGCTGGCGCAGCAAGGGCGTGAACACTTACCACGTCGAGTACGGTTATTCGTGCATGGGTTACGAGGTGAACGCAGCACTGGGCGTGAAGCTCGCCGAGCCTGAGCGTGAGGTCTATGCGCTGGTGGGCGACGGCTCCTACATGATGCTGCACTCGGAACTGGCGACCTCGATCCAGGAGCGGCGCAAGATCAACGTGGTGTTGCTGGACAACATGACCTTCGGCTGCATCAACAACCTGCAAATGGAACACGGCATGAACAGCTTCGGCACCGAGTTCCGTTTCCGTAATCCGGAAACCGGCAAGCTCGATGGCGGCTTCGTGCCGGTGGATTTCGCCATGAGCGCGGCGGCTTACGGCTGCAAGACTTACAAAGTGAACACCGTTGAGGAGTTGCAAGCTGCGTTGGCGGATGCGCGGTTGCAGACCGTGTCGACGCTGATCGATATCAAGGTTTTGCCCAAGACGATGATTCACAAATACCTGTCGTGGTGGCGGGTCGGCGTGGCGCAAGTCTCCACCAGCGCGCGCACCGACGCAGTGGCCAAGACCCTCAACGAACGACTGGCCAAGGCCCGTCAATACTGATTGCCCCAAACGAACAACAAATCTGGGAGTCTTTAAATGTCTTTGAAGCTTGGAGTTATTGGCACCGGGGCCATCGGCCAGGACCATATCCGCCGTTGCAGCCAGACCTTGCTCAACAGCCAGGTCGTCGCAGTCACCGACATCAATTTGCAGCAAGCGGTCAAGGTCGTTGCAGATTTGAAGCTGACCGCCGAGGTCTATCCCGACGGCCACGCGTTGATCAAGGCACCGGAAGTCGAAGCGATCCTCGTGACCTCCTGGGGCCCGAGCCACGAAGAATTCGTGCTGGCAGCGATTGCGGCGGGCAAACCGGTGTTCTGCGAGAAGCCGCTGGCGGTCACTGCCGAGGGCTGCCGCAAAATCGTCGAGGCTGAAGTGGCCCATGGCAAACGGCTGGTGCAGGTGGGTTTCATGCGCCCGTACGATGAAGGGTATCGGGCGTTGAAAGCCGTGATCGACAGCGGCCAGATCGGCGAGCCGTTGATGCTGCATTGCGCTCACCGCAACCCGACCGTGGGTGAAAACTACAAGACTGACATGGCGATCACCGACACCTTGATCCATGAGCTGGACGTGTTGCGTTGGTTGCTCGACGACGACTATGTGTCGGTGCAAGTGGTGTTCCCGCGCAAGACCAGCAAGGCCCACGCCCATTTGAAAGATCCGCAGATCGTGCTGCTGGAAACCGCCAAGGGCACGCGCATCGACGTGGAAGTGTTCGTCAACTGCCAGTACGGCTACGACATCCAGTGCGAAGTGGTGGGGGAGACGGGGATCGCCAAACTGCCGGAGCCGTCGCAGGTTCAGTTGCGCAGCGGGGCGAAGCTGTCCAATGCGATTCTGATGGACTGGAAGGACCGGTTCATCGCCGCGTACGACGTCGAGTTGCAGGCGTTCATCGATGGCGTGCGCGCCGGGCAGGTCGGCGGGCCGTCGGCGTGGGATGGTTACGCGGCGGCAGTGGCGGCTGATGCCTGCATCGAAGCACAAAGCAGCGGCCAAATCGTAAAAGTCGGCCTGCCAGACCGCCCCCGCTTCTACGGCTAAACCCATCCCCCTGTGGGAGCGAGGCTTGCCCGCGAAGGCGGACGTTCAGCCGACATCAATGTTGAATGTACCGACGCCTTCGCGGGCAAGCCTCGCTCCCACAGGATGGGTGTCTGGGTTCAGACCCTGGTTAAGGAGAACAAAAAAAATGCGCATCGCACTAGACCCCTACATGTACCGCAACCTGTCCCTGGGCAAGATGGTCGACAAGGTCGCCGAGCTCGGTTACGAACACATCGAGCTGTCGCCCCGGGAAGATTTCCTGCCGTTCTATAAAGCCCCCCGGGTCGACAAGGCGCGGATCAAGGAATTTCGCAAAGCCCTGAGCGACACCGGGGTCAAACTCTCTTCTTTATTACCGATGTACCACTGGGCCGCTGCCGATGAAGGCCTGCGCGTGGCTGCCGTGCGTAACTGGAAGCGCGCGATCCAGATTGCCGTGGAGATGGACTGCGAGCTGGTCAACACCGAGTTCACCGGCCAGTCGGACAACCCGCTGGTGTGCGAGAACCAGTTCATGCGCTCCATGGATGAGTTGATCCCCGAGTTCGAACGCGAAGGCATCAAGCTCGACATCCAGGCCCACCCTTACGATTTCTGCGAGCACAATAACGAGTCGGTGGACATCATCCGCGGTCTGGACCGGGACTGGATCAACTACCTCTACGCCGCGCCACACACGTTTTTCTATGATGACGGTGTCGGTGATATCGCCTCGATGCTCAAGTATGCCGGCTCAAAGCTGAACCACCTGATCATCGCCGACACCTACAACCACAAGGCTTCCTCGGGCTTGCGCTACATCGTCAACCCGCCGGGCGTCACCGCCACCGTGCACCAGCATCTGGACATCGGCCAGGGCGAGGTCGACTGGGAAGCGTTTTTCGGCACTTTGCGCGAGATCAAGTTCGATGGCATCGCTACCGTCTCGGTATTCGCCTGGGAAGACCGGCCGGACGAGTCCAACCGCATGATGCTCGAACGCGTCAAAAGCGAACTCTGCCGCTGACCGACCTACACAAAACCTGTAGCCGATCGTTCCCACGCTCCGCGTGGGAATGCATCCCGTGACGCTCTGCGTCACAAAGCGGACGCAGAGCGTCCATGGCGGCATTCCCACGCAGAGCGTGGGAACGATCATATAAGGAGAATACTTTCATGCGTATCGGACTTGTCGGTTACGGCCATGGCGGCCGGTTTTTTCATGCTCCGCTGATCAGCAGTCTGCCGGCGGCGACCTTCGTGGGCGTGGTCACCCGTTCTGCCGAGCGCCGACACCTGCTGGCGGCGGAACATCCCGGCGTGCCGGCCTTCGACAGCATCGGCCAACTGGTCGAAGCCGGGGTCGATGTGCTGGTGATCTCCACGCCGCTCAAAGGTCGTCCGGCGCTGGTGCTCGACGCCATCGAACACAATGTGGCGGTGGTCAGCGACAAGCCGTTCGCCGCCGATATGCAACAGGCACAAACCCTGATCACCATGGCCGAGCGTCAGGGCGTGCATCTGAGCGTCTACCAGAACCGGCGCTGGGATTCGGATTTTCTCACCGTGCGCAAACTCATTGAGTCCGGTGCGCTGGGCCAGGTCACCCGTTTCGAATCGCGGATTGAGCGCTATTCGCCACAGTCGGTGAACAACGGCAGCGGCGGCGGCTTCCTGCGCGATCTGGGCAGCCATCTGGTGGATCAGGCGCTCCTGTTGTTCGGCCCCGTCACCCGGGTTTACGCCGAACTGGATTACCTCGAAAAAGGCCAGCCCTTCGACAATGGCTTCTTTATGTCCCTGACCCATGCCAATGGCGTGATCTCGCACCTGGGCGGCAGTTGCCTGCAAAACACCCCCGGCCCGCGCTTTCGCGTGACCGGCACCCAGGGCTGCTACAGCGTCGACGGTCTGGACGGGCAGGAGGCGTCGACCCTGGCCGGGCTTACGCCCAAATCCGAAGGCGAGCGCTGGGGCGTCGAAGAGCACCGGCGCTGGGGCTGGTTCGAGCAGGGCGAGGTGCGTGAGCGGGTGCCATCCGAGCGTGGCTGCTGGAACCAGTTCTATTTGCAGCTACAAACCGCGTTACAGAGCGGTGGCCCACTGCCGGTCGACGCCCGTGATGCACTGGCGACCACCCGCGTGCTAGACGCTGCGCGGCTCAGCTCTGAGCGCCATCAAGTGGTGGCATTGATCCCGTTCGAGGGCCATGGAATAAAATCAGAATAAAATTCTAAAATGAGTTGATATAGAAATTATTTTCCAATAAAGTCGTTTCCAGGTTGCCGACTATCAACGTCCGATCACGCTCAAGCAGGCTTTGAACGAGTGAAGGACGCACCAAAAACAAGAAACAAAAGCCAGGTACCGTCGATGAAAACCTTCAACTCTGCTCTGCATGTTTTACGTTCCGCGCTGCACCTCTCTCGCGACCTGCCTCGCGTCTCGTTTCATTCCTTCTTTCGCTTGCTTTGCGTCGAACGCAACGGCGCCCTGGTTTGCTGTATTCCGGGGGCACCGATTGTCCGCTTGCCCACTCACTGAAATCGTCACGCCTTATCCATAAAACCAACAAGAATGTGGAGAAAGACTTTTCATGAAGACCAAGATCCGTTTCGCCTCACTGGCCTTGTCCCTGATGTTCGCCAGCGGCGCCGCACTCGCTGACATGAAGATTGGCGTCAGCATGTCGCAGTTCGATGACACCTGGCTGACCTACCTGCGCGAATCCATGGACACCAAAGCCAAGTCCTATCCCGATGGCGTCAAGCTGCAGTTCGAAGACGCCCGCAGCGACGTGGTCAGGCAGTTGAGCCAGGTAGAAAGCTTCATCAGTCAGAAGGTTGACGCCATTGTGGTCAACCCGGTGGATACCGCCGCCACTAAAAAAATCACTGAAGCAGCAGTCAAGGCGGGTATTCCGCTGGTGTACGTCAATCGTCGTCCCGATGACCTGAACCTGCCCAAAGGCGTGGTCACTGTCGCCTCCAACGATCTGGAGGCCGGCCAGATGCAGATGCAGTACCTGGCCGAAAAAATGGGCGGCAAGGGCGACATCGTGATTCTGTTGGGTGATTTGGCCAACAACTCCACCACCAACCGCACCAAGGGCGTAAAAGAGGTGCTGACCAAGTACCCGAACATCAAGATCGAGCAAGAGCAGTCCGGCATCTGGTCGCGGGACAAGGGCATGACCCTGGTCAACGACTGGCTGACCCAGGGCCGCAAATTCGACGCGGTGGTCTCTAACAACGACGAGATGGCGATTGGCGCGGCCATGGCCCTGCAACAGGCTGGTGTCGCCAAAGGCAGTGTGCTGATCGCCGGTGTCGACGGTACGCCCGACGGTTTGAACGCGGTGAAGAAGGGCTCTCTGCTGGTCTCGGTGTTCCAGGATGCCAAGGGTCAGGCGGACGGTTCGATCGACACGGCGGTGAAAATGGCCAGGAACGAACCGGTCGAGCCAGCCGTGTGGGTGCCGTATCGCCTGATCACGCTGCAAAACGTCGACACCTTCAAATAGTCCGTCCGTTCGATAACAACAATAAGCACGCAAGGTTGCCACGCGACCTTGCTGATGGAGTACCTGATCATGTTCGCTTCAGCGACTGCTTCGAGCACCCCGTTAATGGGTGTCCAGCCAACTGCAACACCTGTCGATGAGCCGTACCTGCTGGAGATCATCAACGTCAGCAAGGGGTTTCCCGGTGTGGTGGCCTTGTCCGACGTACAGCTGCGGGTGCGTCCCGGTTCCGTACTGGCGCTGATGGGCGAGAACGGCGCCGGCAAATCCACCCTGATGAAAATCATTGCCGGCATCTACCAGCCGGACGCCGGCGAGTTGCGCCTGCGGGGCAAACCGGTGGTCTTCGAAACACCGCTGGCTGCGCTCCAGGCCGGGATCGCAATGATCCACCAGGAACTCAACCTGATGCCGCACATGAGCATCGCCGAGAACATCTGGATCGGCCGCGAACAGCTCAACGGCCTGCACATGATCGACCATCGCGAAATGCACCGTTGCACCGCCAAGCTGCTGGAGCGTCTGCGGATCAACCTTGACCCGGAAGAGCAGGTGGGCAACCTGAGCATCGCCGAACGGCAGATGGTCGAGATCGCCAAGGCTGTGTCCTATGACTCCGACGTCCTGATCATGGACGAGCCGACCTCGGCCATCACCGATAAGGAAGTCGCGCATCTGTTCTCGATCATTGCCGACCTCAAGAGCCAGGGCAAAGGCATTATCTACATCACCCACAAAATGAACGAAGTGTTCAGCATCGCCGATGAAGTGGCGGTGTTCCGTGACGGTGCCTACATCGGCCTGCAACGGGCCGACAGCATGGACGGCGACAGCCTGATTTCAATGATGGTCGGCCGCGAGCTGAGCCAGTTGTTCCCGGTGCGCGAGAAGCCGATCGGCGATCTGTTGCTGTCGGTGCGCGATCTTAAGCTGGACGGCATTTTCAAGGATGTTTCCTTCGACCTGCATGCGGGAGAGATCCTCGGTATCGCCGGGTTGATGGGCTCGGGGCGGACCAATGTCGCCGAAGCGATTTTCGGCATCACCCCAAGTGACGGTGGCGAAATCCGCCTCGACGGGGAAGTGGTGCGCATCAGCGATCCGCACATGGCGATCGAGAAGGGCTTCGCGCTGTTGACGGAAGATCGCAAGCTCAGCGGCCTGTTCCCGTGCCTGTCGGTGCTGGAGAACATGGAAATGGCAGTCTTGCCCCATTACGTCGGCAACGGCTTCATCCAGCAGAAAGCCCTGCGGGCGTTGTGTGAAGACATGTGCAAGAAGCTGCGGGTGAAGACGCCATCGCTGGAGCAGTGCATCGATACCTTGTCCGGCGGTAATCAACAGAAGGCGTTGCTGGCGCGCTGGCTGATGACCAACCCGCGAATCCTGATTCTCGACGAACCGACCCGGGGCATCGATGTTGGCGCCAAGGCCGAGATCTATCGGCTTATCTCCTACCTCGCCAGCGAAGGCATGGCGGTGATCATGATTTCCTCGGAGCTGCCGGAAGTGTTGGGCATGAGCGACCGGGTCATGGTCATGCACGAGGGCGACCTGATGGGCACCCTTGACCGCAGCGAAGCGACCCAGGAACGGGTGATGCAACTGGCCTCGGGCATGTCCGCGGTTCACTAATGGATGCCGGCGGTGGCCATGGCTGCCGTCGATGACGCAATAGAAGGGTGAGTGGTTATGAACGCGATACTGGAAAACAAGCCTGCAGTGGCACCGGTCAAGAGTCGCCGGCGCCTTCCGACCGAGTTGAGTATCTTCCTGGTGCTGATCGGCATTGGCCTGGTCTTCGAAATGTTCGGCTGGATCGTGCGGGACCAGAGCTTCCTGATGAACTCTCAGCGTCTGGTGCTGATGATCCTGCAAGTGTCGATCATCGGCCTGCTGGCAATCGGAGTGACCCAGGTCATCATCACCACCGGTATCGACCTGTCCTCCGGTTCGGTGCTGGCGCTGTCGGCGATGATTGCCGCCAGCCTGGCCCAGACCTCGGATTTTGCCCGGGCGGTGTTTCCGTCCCTGACTGACTTGCCGGTGTGGATTCCAGTGATCGTCGGGCTTGGGGTGGGATTGCTGGCGGGGGCGATCAACGGCAGCATCATTGCGATCACCGGGATTCCGCCGTTCATTGCCACCCTCGGCATGATGGTCTCGGCCCGCGGCCTGGCGCGTTACTACACCGAAGGTCAGCCGGTGAGCATGCTCTCGGATTCCTACACGGCCATCGGACACGGCGCGATGCCGGTGATCATTTTTCTGGTGGTGGCGGTGATCTTTCACATCGCCCTGCGCTATACCAAGTACGGCAAGTACACCTACGCCATCGGCGGCAACATGCAGGCGGCGCGCACCTCCGGGATCAACGTCAAGCGGCATCTGGTGATCGTCTACAGCATCGCCGGGTTGCTTGCAGGCTTGGCCGGGGTGGTGGCGTCGGCGCGGGCCGCGACCGGGCAGGCCGGGATGGGTATGTCTTATGAGCTGGACGCAATTGCCGCGGCGGTCATCGGCGGCACCAGCCTGGCCGGTGGCGTCGGGCGGATTACCGGCACCGTGATCGGCGCGTTGATCCTCGGGGTCATGGCCAGCGGCTTTACCTTTGTCGGTGTTGATGCTTATATTCAAGACATCATCAAGGGGCTGATTATTGTGGTGGCGGTGGTCATCGACCAGTACCGGAACAAGCGCAAACTCAAGCGCTGAAGCCGGACGAAATGCGAAAATGCGCCACGCCTGACCCGCGTGGCGCAGCCATTTGTCTTCTATATACAGCCGCTGGACTGAATTTCTTGTTATAAACGCACTCCGATAAGCACCTCAAAGCCTGCCGTAGCGCACTTTCAGGACTTTGTCGGACAGATTTGCTGTCTTTTCAGTTGCTGAGGCCTCAAGTCGGCCTTAGACTGCCGCCCCTCGTAAATTGAGTGCCGGGTGGCGCTTGGAATAAACGGCGCCTTTCCAATGACCGCTTCAGGTTCAACGGATCGCTCCCTAATTCGCCTTAATGCACGTTTTTTTATAGAGATATCAATGACAAAGGACAAGTTGCTGGCCATGCCGGCGGATGACTACATGAATGCCGAGCAACATGCTTTTTTCTCCGAGCTGTTGCAGAACATGAAAGTCGAAACCCATGAGCGCATCGAACAGAATCGCATCGCCATCGAGAGCCTGGACACCCCGGCCGATCCGGCTGACGCGGCTTCCGTCGAAGAAGAGCGCACCTGGCTGGTAAACGCGATCGATCGCGACCAGCGCATGCTGCCTCAGTTGGAACAGGCCCTGGAACGCATCAAGGAAGACAGCTTCGGCTGGTGCGACGACAGCGGCGAGGCCATCGGCCTGAAACGCCTGCTGATCAGCCCGACCACCAAGTACTGCATCGAAGCTCAAGAGCGTCACGAACAGATCGACAAGCACCAGCGTCAGGCCTGATTCAGTAGCGCCCCCCATCGCGGGCAAGCCTCGCTCCCACAGGTTCAACACGGACCTTGTGGGAGCGGGCTTGCCCGCGATGCTTTTCGACGTCTGCGAAAACACCCCCCGCACTTTCTATTGATCTGCTTCAACACCCACGACTAATGGACCATAGATAATGGCTTTGTAGTGGCGTTTAATCCGATCACAACAATTAGAAGACGCGTGGGGTGACAACGATGACGAGGGACGGATCTCTGGTTGAAGCAATGCCTGCACCAGTACTTTTGCCGAAAAACCTTTGGCTGACGCCGACCCTGCAAAGCATCGCCCTGATGCTGTTGCTGTGCGGCATGGCCTTGGCTGGCTGGTCGCTTTACCTTGGCCTGCCATTGGCTGTGCTGATTATCTGGCTGCCGCGCCTGCGCTCGCGCACTCTCCCTGAGGCGACCGCTACGGACAGCACCAGCGCCATCGCCGGGTTGACTCGCGATCTCTCCTACACCACCAGTCATAACGCCTTGTCGGCCGCCGGCGTGGCCTATTCGGTCAAGCAACTGGCGGACAAACTGCAATCGCAGCTCAACGCCGCGGCGCAGATTGTCAGCAGCGCCGAAGTGATGATCACCACCGAACACGCTACATCGAAACTCAGTCGAGAAGCCTTGAACGCCGCCAGTGAAGCTCATCAAAGCAGCGCGGCAGGGCGCACGGAACTGGTCGAGTCCATTGCCCGCATGCATCAACTCAGTCAGCGCGCCAGCAGCAGCCGCGAGTTGATCGAAGCCCTGAGCCTGCGCAGCGACGATATCCAGCGGGTCACGCTGGTGATCCAGTCCATCGCCAGCCAGACCAACTTGTTGGCGCTGAACGCGGCCATTGAAGCGGCGCGGGCCGGCGAGCACGGTCGCGGCTTTGCGGTGGTGGCCGATGAGGTGCGGGGGCTGGCCGCGCGCACGGCGACCGCGACCGGTGAAGTCGGGGAGATGGTCGCCGACATTCAGCAACGCACGGCGCAAGTGGTGGAGCAGATTCGTCAACTGGCGAGCGATCTGAATACCGGTGTTGCACAAGTCGAGCACACCGGGCAGCACCTGGAAAACATCGCGCGTCTGGCCGCCGGGGTCGAAAGACAGGTCGGGGAAATCGCTCAGGGCGCGGACACCAACCGCGAACAGCTCGACAGTCTGTTCCACGCCATCGAACAGATGCGCAGCGATCTGGCGATCAGCGACCAGCAGACCCAGCGGCTCGCCCAGGCAGCGGTGCAGATGGAAGGGCAGGCCGAAACCATCAGCGAACGTTTGGCCGAAGTCGGACTGGATGACTATCACCAGCGAATTTACGACCTGGCCCGCGAAGGGGCGAGTCAGATTGCGGCACGCTTCGAAGCGGATGTCGATCAGGGCCGGATCAGCCTCGATGACCTGTTTGATCGCAATTACCAGGCGATCCCCAACACCAGCCCGGCCAAATACCAGACCCGCTTCGACCGCTACACCGATCAGGTATTGCCAGCGATTCAGGAGCCGTTGCTGCCGCGCCATGAAGGCCTGGTGTTCGCCATCGCCTGCACGCAGCAGGGTTATGTGCCGACCCACAACACCGTGTTCAGCCAGCCGCTGACCGGTGATGTGCAGGTCGATACCCTGCAAAACCGCACCAAGCGCAAATTCGCCGACCGCACCGGGATCCGCTGTGGCAGCCATCAACAGGCCGTGCTGTTGCAGACTTACACCCGCGACACCGGTGAACTGATGCACGACCTGTCGGTGCCGATCATGCTCAAGGGCCGGCATTGGGGTGGTTTGCGCTTGGGCTACAAACCGGAAAAACCTCGCTGAGCTTAGGTGAACAGCATGACCTGGAGCGAGGCGTGCCCGCGAAGGCGGTGTATCAGTCGGCATCAGTGTTGAATGACACACCGTCTTCGTGGGCAAGCCTCGCTCCACAGAGTGAATCTGGCTAGTGGATCTGGTGCATACGCAGGTTCAGGTCGTCGACCACATGCGCCCAATCGGCGTCTTCACGCAGTTGTTCCTTGAGGAAACCGGCTTGTTGCGGGGTCCAGAACTCGGCGTCGATGAGTTTCTTGTCATCGGGCAAGGGTGAATGACGGGCAATGAAATCGTCGATAGCCTTTTCGCTGGAGTCCAGACCGAGCTGGTCGAACAGGCCTTTCAAATCATGTGTGGGTGAGTCCATCTTCATCTCCTTGCAGATAATTCGTCGCGTCGAGTGCGAGATCCGAGGTGCGGCTTCGTTGCATCTGAGAGGCATCTGAGAGAGCCGCGCTTCAGGAGTTCGATAGCGATATTCAAAAGCAGGGATCAGCATAGACTGCAAATCCGGTGATCAGGCTTTCAATGCCCCATCATCGACGGCAAGCTTCAGGGCTTTCGCGGCTTCCTGGGCGGCGATGGCCGCGACATCCGCGGTCTTGAACCAGCGATCCTTTTCGACCTGGTGATACGTCACAGTGGTCAACGGCGGTTTGGCGCGCATGATAATGACTGCCTGGAATTCGCCTTCGACCTCTCTGGCTTCGCCCCGGATAAAAAATTCACCGATATCAAATTCCGTCACGTAGCAGTCTTCCCTTGGAAATAGTTGTTGTGTTGAACGCCGTCCGCCCAGAGGACGGGTTTCATTGGCCGGGCAGTATGGCAGTAGTTGCCTGCCGGCGGCTGAGTTAAGTCGCCGACATGACGAAACGTCCATGGAAGTGGATGGTCAGCTGCGTGCCTCGAGTGAACGGGCAAGGGCGCAGGCCTCGTTATGATCGCCGCGGAAACCTCTTACACGTCCGGTGGATATTTCCCTGATGTGGAAAAAGGCGTTGCCGGCCAATACCACCTGAAAACGTGGGAGCAGACGCTCTTCAGGCAGGAAATCCTGCTGGCGGAGCACCCTCGAATGCAGAGGCGACGAGCCGTTTGTGTGTCGAGTATGAGGCTGGGCGAAGTGAGTCAGTGTGCACATATGAAGTCCTTTTCGTGGTTTTACCGACGTGTGTACGTTGTTATGGGTAGTCTCGGTGAGCATGGCTGCTCTAGAATCGCCATCAATGGTTGGCGATTGATGCCCATCTAAAGCAATTTTTTACTGGCGATATGTCGGAAAAGTGCTTTTTTTAAAGAGATTTTTCCCTAAAGTTGGTAATCCGGTTTTGTCTGGCCGTCAGAAGGGCGTTTTCCTTCAACATCTGACGACCGCCAGGCAAGACGACGTGAGGGATGTTCCAGTAATCTTCTCAAACCTCGCGAGGAATGGGCCCTCTGCTCATTCCAGGATTCAACCCGGGTCATTTGGCTACACCTCGGCATTGCCGCTTTTTTCTGCTGTGCGCGTTTCCGGTGCATGGCGTCATTTTCAGATGTGGGGATGTTTCCTTGGCAGTAAGTAATCTCGATATGCATGCTTTGTTCGTACTGGGTGATTTGCGCGCAAAGCTGGTTAAACAGTTTCAGTCACGTTTCGTCTACATCACCGAGCAGAACGCTGAAGGCATTTACATTGCCGAGCTCGACACTGAATCAGCGCTGGTGGTGGATGACAAACCAGGGCTTAAACTCAAGGTCGGCGATCATTTCAGCGCCTCCGTATTGCCTAGCCGCGAAGGCGGCAAGCTGGACATCAAGTTCCGAGAAATCAAGCTGACGGTGTACGGGCTGGGGGATTACGCGTTCGTGACCACCGCAGACGGCCACGGCATTGTCTTCAAGGAAGGTCATAGCGTGGTGATGGTGTTCGCGGCCCATCAACAATTGCAGGAAGGCCTGACCAAAACCCTGAAAGCCGTGACCGCCAAGGCCGCCAAGTGGCGCAAGGGCGAACTGGTGACCTTCAAGGCCAGCGAGTAATGACCCTGACCCGCGCCGATTTCCACGAACAGAACCAGGCCAGTGCCCACGCCGAGGCGCAGCGTCTGTTGGCTCAAAAGGCCGTTCTACAGGGAACCTGGCTGAGTTGGGTGGCGTCACAGATCTACCTGTTGCGTCCGGCGGCGTACGCCAGCATGGTCAGAAGGGAGCTTGCGCGCTTGCAGGACTCTTGCGAAAAATAATCCTCGTCCCTCGAAAGCAGAAACCTCTACTACAGTCAGTTGACTGAGTCTTGAGAGGCTTGCGGTCTTCTTTGTCAGGCCATCCTGCTATTGCTGTGAACAGCACGAGGTGCAAAAGCATGAAGGGAATTCGACGGTTATTGGCCGCTACCCTGGCCACGGTCGGGTTATTGGTTTCACCCGTTCCGGTAGTCGCCGCCCAGGCGCCGATCCACTTCGCCGACCTGAACTGGGAAAGCGGCAGCCTGATCACCGAGATTCTGCGGATCATCGTCGAGCAGGGCTACGGCTTGCCGACCGACACCTTGCCGGGGACGACCATTACCCTGGAAACCGCCTTGGCCAACAATGACATTCAGGTCATTGGCGAAGAATGGGCCGGTCGCAGCCCGGTCTGGGTCAAGGCTGAGGCCGAGGGCAAAGTCGCGGCCCTGGGCGATACGGTCAGGGGTGCCACCGAGGGCTGGTGGGTGCCGGAGTATGTGATCAAGGGCGACCCGGCCAAGGGCATCAAGCCGATGGCGCCGGGCCTGCGCAGTATCAGTGATCTGCCACGCTACAAAGACATGTTCAAAGACCCGGAAACCCCGGGCAAGGGGCGTTTTCTCAACAGCCCGATCGGCTGGACGTCAGAAGTGGTCAACAAGCAGAAGCTCAAGGCGTATGGGTTGGACGACAGTTACGTGAACTTTCGCAGTGGGTCGGGGGCGGCACTGGACGCAGAGATCAGTTCGTCGATTCGTCGCGGCAAGCCGGTCCTGTTCTATTACTGGTCGCCAACGCCGTTGCTCGGCCGATTCAAGCTGATTCAGCTGCAAGAACCACCGTTCGACGCCGAAGCCTGGAAAACCCTGACCGACGCCGACCACCCCAATCCGAAACCGACTCGCTCGTTGCCCTCGAAGCTGTCCATCGGCGTGTCCACGCCATTCCAGAAACAGTACCCGCAGATTGCCGAGTTCTTCACCAAGGTCGATTTGCCGATCGAAGCGTTGAACAAGGCCCTGGCTGACATGAGCGAAAAACACACCCCGCCACGTCAAGCGGCGGAGGCGTTCATGAAGGCGCACCCGGATATGTGGCAGGCCTGGGTGCCGAAGGATGTGGCGGACAAAGTGTCTGCCGCACTGAAATAGACCCGATTTATGTACACCCGAAATTCTCGGGTAAACATAAATCCCGCTTTTAACCGTATTTGCAGCCGAACTACTGTTCGATAGCGAATGCCCTTACAAAAAACCGCAAGGAAGTTCATCCTGCTGCGACATTTCACACTGGATGTCTGAATATGAGCCTATTGGTCGCGCAATGGATTGCTGCAATCTTTCTATTCATCAGCCTGGTCCACCTGTATTGGGCGGCGGGTGGCAAGTGGGGCAGCGAGGCGGCGGTGCCGCGCGTGCCCGTGGAGGGCGGTGAGGCATCAAGGCCCGCGTTCAAACCGTCGGGCTTTGTCACGTTGTTGGTGGCGGTGGGTTTACTGTTGATCGCGATGCTGGTGTGCCTGCGGGTCGGGCTGTATCTGCCCACGGTGCATCACTGGTCGCTGCAATGGGTGATCAGCGCGATCGCGATGCTGATGTTTGCCCGGGCGATCGGCGATTCGAATTTGGTGGGGTTCTTCAAGCAGGAGAAGGGCTCGAGGTTTGCCCGGCTGGATACGTGGGCGTATTCGCCGTTGTGTGTGGTGTTGGGGGCTGGGTTGTTGGCAGTGGCCTGGATCTGAGCCGACCTGACTATTGCCATCGCGAGCAGGCTCACTCCCACATTGGATCTTCAGTGTTCACAAAACCCCTGTGGGAGCGAGCCTGCTCGCGATGAGGTCAGCCCAATCAACAAAAACTTCTGAACTTAACTCCCGGGTTCCGTCCGCCGACTACTCACCTCAGCCGGCACATCATCCCCCGCCATGCGCTTGCGAAACAGCGCCGCCCGGGCCAGCAGCAGCGTAGTCACCGGCACGGTGATCGACAACAGAACCGGAATGAGCCAGGCATGCAGCACCGGTGCCGACTTGAGCGCCGAAAAATAAATGATCGAAGCCAGTGCCACGCACCACGCGCCCAAGGTCGAGGCCAGCGCCGGCGGGTGCATGCGCTGGAAATAATCCTTCATCCGCAGCAACCCGACCGCACCGATCAGCGTAAACAGGCTGCTGAGCACCAGCAGAATCGCCACTGCAATTTCCACCCACAGAGACAGTTCAGGTCTCATTCGATCACCTCGCCACGCAACAGGAATTTGGCCAGGGCAAACGAGCCGACGAAGCCGAACAGGGCGATCAGCAGCGCCGCCTCGAAGTAGGTGTCACTGGCATAGCGAATCCCCAGCGCGAGCATCATCAGCATGGCGATGATGTACAGGTAATCCAGCGCCAGAACCCGGTCCTGAGCCGACGGGCCCTTGAACAGGCGGATCAGGGTCAGAATCATCGCCACCGAAAAGATGAACAGGCTCAGCAGAATCGCGTTCGACAGCAATGCGCTCATTCGAAGATCTCCATCAAGGGGCGCTCGTAGGTCGTCTTGAAGTGCTGGATGAATTGGCTTTCGTCATCCAGATCGAAAACGTGCAGCAACAGAATGCTGCGATCCAGCGCCAGTTCCGACCAGACCGTACCGGGGACCACCGTGCAGATCATCGACAGCGCCGCCAGGCCGTTGGCATCGCGCAAATCCAGCGGCACCTTGATGAACCGCGAGCGAGGCGCACGACGACCCGCGTTGAGCACGCCCCAGGCCACGGCGAGGTTGGACACGAGCACGTCGCGCCCGACCAGCAAGAACAAACGCAGGATCACCCCGGGACGACGAATGCGGATCGGCAGCGGCCGCAGCTTGCGCATCATCAACGGTGCGCAGAACCCCAGCATGGCGCCCAGCAGTAGATTGCCGGGGCTCATCGACAGGTTCAAAACCAGCCACAGCAGCCACAGCGCCAATGACAACCAAGGTGCAGGAAACAGACGCTTCATGGTTGCACCTCCAGCAGCGCTGTCTTGGCTTGCGGGCCTGGAATTACACGGGTTTCGAGCACCGCCATCACGTATTGCTGCGGGTTGTTCAATGCATCGGCCGCCGCTTGGGTGTAGCGCAGCAGCGGTTCAGCCTTGAACGTCAGCGCAATGCCCAGCCCCAGCAGAATGACGATCGGCACGCATTCCAGGCGCCGCAGCAAGGGCGATGGCCGCTCTTGCGGGGTCCAGAAACGCTGGATGCCCAAACGCGAGAAAGCGATCAGCGAGGCCAGTCCGGACAGGATCAACAGGGCGAGCAGCGCCCACGCGCCATTCGATATCGGTTCGTCGCTGCCATTACCCAGCCCCTGCGGATTGAGCAGGGCGCTGAGCAGACTGAGTTTGCCGATAAACCCGGAAAGCGGCGGCATGCCGATGATCAGCAAGGCGCAGGCGATGAAGCTCAAACCGAGGAAAGCCATGGTCCAGGGAATCACCTGGCCGACCACGGCTTTCTGTTCGTCATCGAGGTTGAAGCCTTTGGGCGGCTGCAAGGATTCCAGCGGCCGTGGAAGCAGCTCGCCGTCATCGTCCAGCGGCATTTCATTGGCCGAACGCGAGCGCTCGATCAACTCGGCCAGCAGGAACAGCGCGCTCAACGCCAGGGTCGAGCTGACGAGATAGAACAGCGCCGCGCCGATCAGGTTCGGCTGGGCGAAACCGATGGCCGACAATAGAATGCCTGCCGACACCAGAATGCTCAGGCTGGCCATGCGTTCCAGGCGTTGCGCGGCCAGAATCGCCACGGCGGCGCAGACGATGGTCGCCATGCCGCCGTAGATCAGCCAGTCGCCACCGAAGTACGCGGATGCCCCGGCCTGCCCGGAGAACAGCAGCGTCCACAGGCGTAGCAAGGTGTAGACGCCGACCTTGGTCATGATCGCGAACATCGCCGCCACGGGCGCGCTGGCCGCGGAATAGGCCGGCACCAGCCAGAAGTTCAGCGGCCACATCCCGGCCTTGGCCAGGAACGCCACCGCCAGAATCGCCGCGCCGGCATGCAGCAAGCCGCGATCGGCTTGCGGCACCAACGGGATTTTCAGCGCCAGGTCGGCCATGTTCAGTGTGCCGGTAACGCCGTAGATCAGCGCCGCGCCAATCAGAAACAGTGACGAGGCCAGCAGGTTGATCGAGATGTAATGCAGCCCCGACGACACCCGAGCCCGGCCTGATCCGTGCAGCATCAACCCGTAAGAGGCGGCCAGCAGCACCTCGAAGAACACGAACAGGTTGAACAGGTCTGCCGTCAGGAAGGCGCCGTACAGGCCCATCAACTGAATCTGGAACAGCGCATGGAAACTCGAACCGGCGCCGTCCCAGCGCGCCATGGCGAACAGCAGGGCGCTGACGCCGATGATCCCGGTCAGCACCAGCATCAGCGCCGACAGACGATCGACCACCAGCACAATACCGAACGGCACCTGCCAGTTGCCGGGCAGGTACACACCGATGGAACCGGGCACGCCGGTGGTTTGCGTCCATTGCAGAAGCATCACGGCAATGCCCAGCCCCAGCAGGCTGGAGAACAGATTGATTTTGGCCTTTAACGGGCGGTGTTTCTCGCCCAGCATCAGCATCACCGCGGCGGTCAGCAGCGGCAGCAGAATCGGTGCAGCGATCAGGTGCGCTATCGGATTCATTCTTTAGGCTCCCGGCCATCCACATGGTCGGTGCCGGTCAGCCCCCGGGAGGCGAGCAGCACCACCAGAAACAACGCGGTCATGGCGAAGCTGATGACGATCGCGGTCAGCACCAACGCTTGCGGCAGCGGGTCGGTGTAGTGCAGCAAATCCTGAGGCACGCCGTCCTTGATGTTCGGCTCCTTGCCGATGAACAGGCTGCCCATGCTGAAGATGAACAGGTTGACGCCGTAGGACAGCAGGCACAGGCCCATGACCACCTGGAACGTCCGTGGCCGCAGCACCAGCCACACGCCGGACGCGGCCAGCACACCGATGGCGATTGCGATGACTTCTTCCATCAGATGGCTCCTTGCGTGGCAGCCGCTTTGGCCACGGGCTTGGGTTGCGCGCTGGTTTTATGGCCGCGTACCGATTGGTGGGCGAGGGCGGTCAGGATCAACAGCGTCGAGCCGACCACCACGGCGTACACGCCAATGTCGAAGAACAGCGCGCTGGCGATGTGAATGTCGCCCAGCAACGGCAGTGTGAAATGCCAGGTGTGGGTGGTGAGGAAGGGATACCCGGCCGCCATCGCCCCGAGCCCGGTGACCGTGGCAAACAGCAGCCCGGTGCCCATCCAGCGCAGCGGTCGCAGGCTCATTTGCGCCTCGACCCACTGGGTGCCGGCGACCATGTATTGCAGGATGAACGCCACCGACATCACCAGACCGGCGACGAAACCGCCTCCCGGTTGATTGTGCCCGCGCATGAACAGGTAGACCGACACCACAAACGCAATCGGCAGCAGCAGACGCACCAGCACCGCCGGCACCATCATGAAACCGAGCGCGGTGTCGCTGGCGTGACGCGGGTTGACCAGGTCGGTGACCACGTCGGGCGCCAGCAAGCGCTGTTGGGCCGGCAGTTGCAGGCTTTCTTTCGGTGGACGGAAGCGTCGCAGCAGGGCGAACACGGCCAGGGCCACCGCCACCAGCACGGTGATTTCGCCGAGGGTGTCGAAGCCACGGAAGTCCACCAGCATCACGTTGACCACGTTGCTGCCGCCGCCTTCGGGCAGGGCGCGACTGAGGTAGAACGAGGAAATGTCGTTGGGCGTCTGGCGGGTCAGCATCGCGTAGGACAGCAGCGCCATGCCGCCACCGACCGTGATCGACAGCAGCAAGTCGCGGATGCGGCGGATGCGTGCCTTGCGCAGACTGCTCGGCAACGGCGACACCTCTTCGATCCGTCGTGGCAACCAGCGCAGACCGAGGAGGATCAGCACCGTGGTCACCACTTCCACTGCCAGTTGCGTCAGGGCCAGGTCCGGCGCCGAGAACCAGACGAAGGTCACGCAGGTCATCAGGCCGCAGACGCTGACCATGGTCAGGGCCGCGAGCCGGTGATACTTGGCTTGCCACGCCGCGCCAAGGGCACAGGCAATCGCTAGCAACCAGAGGATCACGAACACAATCGAGCCCTGGATTTTCGGCCGGTCGCCCCAGCTCAAGCTGCTGTGCAGCATCGGGATCAATCCGGCGAGTACCGCGGCGAGTACCACCAGAAACAGTTGGGTTTGCAGGCGCCGAGTGCTGATCCGCCGCTCCAGACGACGGGCCAGGCGCATCATGAGCACCAGGCTGCGCTCGAACAGGCGCTTGCCGTTGAAGTGGCTGATCACCGGCGGGTGCGTGAAGCGCCCGCGCTTGAGCTGATTGCGCAGCAGTAGATAAAGGATGATGCCGCAGGACATGGCGATCAGGCTCATGATCATCGGCGCGTTCCAGCCATGCCAGATCGCCAGGCTGTACTCGGGCAGCGTGCCGCCTACCACCGGCAATGCCGCCGCCGCGAGCAACGGGCCGACCACTTGAGCGGGGAAGATCCCCACCACCAGACAGGTGAACACCAGCAATTCCACCGGCGCGCGCATCCAGCGTGGCGGCTCGTGCGGGGTGTGCGGCAGGTCGGTGGCGGTCGGGCCGAAGAACACGTCGACGGTGAAGCGCAGGGAGTAAGCCACGCTGAACGTCCCGGCGATGGTCGCGACGATCGGCAGGGTCATCTCGATCCAGGCCGTGGCGTTGATGAACACGGTTTCGGCGAAGAACATCTCTTTCGACAGGAAACCGTTGAGCAGCGGCACGCCGGCCATGGAGGCACTGGCGACCATGGCCAGGGTGGCGGTGAACGGGATCAGTTTGATCAGGCCGCTGAGTTTGCGAATGTCCCGGGTGCCGCTTTCGTGGTCGATGATCCCGGCGGCCATGAACAGCGAGGCCTTGAAGGTGGCGTGGTTGAGAGTATGGAACACCGCGGCGACGGCGGCCAGCGGACTGTTCAGGCCCAGCAGCAAAGTGATCAGGCCCAGGTGGCTGATGGTCGAGTAGGCCAGCAGGCCCTTGAGGTCGTTCTGGAACATTGCGCAGTAAGCGCCGAGTAACAGGGTGCAGGCGCCGGCCCCGCTGACGATGTAGAACCATTCTTCACTGCCGGACAGCGACGGCCACAGGCGTGCGAGCAGGAACACCCCGGCCTTGACCATGGTCGCCGAGTGCAGATACGCCGAAACCGGTGTCGGCGCCGCCATGGCGTGAGGCAGCCAGAAGTGGAAGGGGAACTGCGCACTTTTGCTCAGCGCGCCGATGAGGATCAGGGGAAGCAGAATAGGGTAGAGGGCATGTGCGCGAATCAGATCGCCGGCGGCCAGGACCTTGTCCAGGTCATAGCTGCCGACCACATGGCCGAGCAGCATGACCCCCGCCAGCAAACACAAGCCGCCGGCACCGGTGACCATCAACGCCATGTAGGCGCCGCGTCGGGCATCGGCGCGGTGGTGCCAGTAGCCGATCAACAGGAATGAGAAGAGGCTGGTCAGCTCCCAGAAAAACACGATCTGGATCAGGTTGCCGGAGATCACCAACCCCAGCATGGCGCCCATGAACGCCAGGAAAAACGCGAAGAAACGCGGCACCGGATCGTCCGGTGACATGTAGTAGCGGGCATACAACGAAACGAGGGTGCCGATGCCCAGCACCAGCATCGAGAACAGCCAGGCGAAACCGTCCATGCGCAGAACGAAGTTCAGGCCCAGGCTCGGTAGCCAGAAGAATTCTTCGCGGATCACGCCGCCATGGGCGATTTGCGGGTACAAGAGGGCGACTTGGACGGTGCCGATCAAGGCAACCAGGCCAGCCAACAGCGATTCGGTGTTACGCGCATTGTGCGGCAGCAAGGCTGCCAGACAGCTGCCGATGAAAGGCAGAAGCAGTAGAACTATCAGAGACATAGGCTTCTAATCTGCGGAAGTTTGTGAAGCATCATACGTGCCAGCTCCTGGATCACCAAACGCCAAGCTGTCGCAGAATCCTACAAGGTAGGCGGAAAATTCCTGTTTATCATTGTTTAAGGGAGCGCGATTTCGCCTGTCCCGGCCCCATCGCGAGCAAGCCCGCTCCCACAGAGATTTTGGTTGTACGCAAATCGTGTGTCCCCCTCCAGACCTTGTGGGAGCGGGCTTGCCCGCGATGGCTGTCTATCAAGCAACGTAGAAATGGGGGCTATCCCTGTGCTTCCTGCTCCAACTCTTCTTCAGGCGAAGCGACCTTACCCTTAGTCTTCAACTCGCTGACAATCACCGCCGCCACAATCAATCCCGCGCCCACCAACGCAATCGCCGGCAACCGCTCCCCGGCAATCCGCCCGACAATCCCGGCCCACACCGGCTCCCCGGCATAGATCAGCGTCGCCCGCGTCGGCGAAACACTTTTCTGCGCCCAGTTCATTGCCACCTGAATCGCCGCACTCGCCGCGCCCAGGCCCAATGCGCTGCACAACAGCAACCAGGAGAACCCCGGAATCACTTCCTGAGTCGGCACCACCATCAAAAACGCCAGCACCGAAGTCACCGCCAGTTGCACCACCGTCACCCGGCGCACGTCGACCTGGCCGGCATAGGTACTGATCAGAATGATCTCCGCCGCAATCGCCACGGCGCTGATCAAGGTGGCGATTTCACCAGGGCTGAAATTGAACGAAGCGCCGGCAGGCCCCGACAGCAGCATCAGCCCGGTAAAGGCCAGTATGATCCCGATGCTCGGCATCAACCCCGGACGCCGCCCCAGCACCAGCCATTGCAGCAATGGCACGAACGGCACATACAGCGCGGTAATAAACGCCGACTGACTGCTGGGAATGCTTTGCAAACCCACGGTCTGCAAGCCGTAACCGAGCATGATCGCCACGCCGATAAACGCCCCGGCCTTGAGTTCGAACAGGGTCAGTTCGCGCAGATGACGCCAGGAGAACAGGGCAACGATGCTCGCTGCCGCGGCAAAACGCAGACCGACGAAAAACATCGGCCCGCTGACGGTCATTGCATGCTGCACCAGCAAAAAGGTCCCGCCCCAGACCATGGTAATCAGCACCAACACGCACTCAGCTTTGCTGAACCGTGAGAAACGGGAGGAAGCAGGGGAGGAGTTCACCGACGTCATGACCTTGCGCGCTACCTGAGGGAGACGCACAATGCGCCGGAAGTTGGGCAGTATACTGCGCAACACCACCAAGTGAGCAATATAGTGCACAAAGATTCCACCCAACGGGCTTCGGTTCTCCAGCACGTCAGCCAGAACGTCCGACGTCTGCGCCACGCCGCCGACATGAGCCAGACCGCCCTGGCTGAAAAGTCCGGGGTCAGTCGCCGGATGCTGGTGGCCATCGAGGCCGGCGAGAAAAACGTCAGCCTGACCACCCTCGACCGCGTGGCCGAAGCGCTGGACGTCGCCTTCAGCGATCTGATCCAGGCCCCGGATGCCCGCGACCCGAGTCGCATCAACGAAGTGGCTTGGGCCGGAGCGATCCCCGGCAGCAAAGCCGTTTTACTGTCAAAAGCCACCGCCACCCGTGAAGTGGAACAATGGGAATGGTGCCTGCAACCGGGTGAAATTTACCCCTCGCAACCGGACGCCGATGGCTGGAGCGAACAGCTCTACGTATTTGAAGGCTGCCTGACCCTGGTCCTGGGCGATAAGCAGCAACACATCGCCGCCGGCGAGTTCTTCATGTTCGCCAGCAACCAGCCGCATTCCTATCGCAATGACGGGGCGGTGGCGGCGCGGTTTGTGCGTAATGTGGTGATCTGACTGTTTACCGACCAACACTGGATAAGCACTTTGCTGTTTTCAAGCTGCAAGTGTTTCTCGGATAGTTCATTAACCTATTGAAATAAAAGATATTCAGTTTCAGGCACGACTCCTGCAAAAGCTCTGGGGCATTTCCCAGAATCCCGGAGTCGGCCCATGACAGCCTCTGCCCAACCCCCTCGCACTGCCCATGTGATCCACTCGGACGCCGAGGCGATTGCCGTCGCTCACAAGCTCGCCGCCCGCTTCGCTACCGAGGCCAGCGCTCGTGACCGCGAGCGACGTCTGCCGGTTGCCGAACTCGATGAGTTCTCCGCCAGTGGTTTATGGGGCATCACCATTCCCCAAGAATACGGCGGTGCCGGCGTGTCTTACGTGACAGTCGCCGAAGTGATCAAGATCATTTCCGCCGCCGATCCGTCCCTCGGCCAGATCCCGCAAAACCATCTGGGCGTACTCGACATCCTGTTGCAAACCGCCACCGAAGCGCAGAAGCGCTATTACTTCGACAAAGTCCTGCAGGGTTATCGTTTCGGCAACGCCTTCTCCGAATCCAAAAGCAAGAATGCCGGTGCTTTTGAAACCCGTATCCGTTTCGATAAAGACACCGCGCAAATCGACGGCGAGAAGTTCTACTGCACCGGCGCCTTGTTCGCGCACATCGTGCCGGCGGTGGCGGTCGATGAAGAGAACAAGGCTTTCATCGCCTTCATCGAGCGCGACAATCCCGGCCTGACGGTGATCGACAGTTGGGACGGTTTCGGCCAGCGCACCACTGCCAGCGGCGGCGTGACCCTGAACGCGGTGAGCGTGCCCTTGAGCGCGGTGATCCCGGCCCACAAGGCGTTCGACGAACCCACCGCCGACGGCCCGATCTCGCAAATCATCCAGGCTGCCGTGGATACCGGCATCGCCGTCGGCGCCCTGGAAGAAACCAAGCGCTACGCCCGTGAAGCCCGACCATGGATCGACAGCCAGCAGGATCACGGCTGGCAGGACCCGTTCAGCATCGCAGCGATCGGCGACCTCGAATGGCGGGTTCACGGCACCGACGCCATCCTCAGAAAAGCCGGCCAAGCCATCGACGCCGCGTTGCTCAAACCCAATGAGGACACGGTTGCCCGCGCCTCGGTCGTGGTCGCACAGGCCAAAGTCCTCTCTGCCGAAATCGCCTTGCTCACCAGCAGCAAACTCTTCGAACTCGCCGGCACCCGCTCGGTGCTCGGCAAGTACAACCTCGACCGTCACTGGCGCAACGCCCGGACGCACACCTTGCACGACCCGGCGCGCTGGAAATACCACTTGATCGGCAACTACCTGCTCAACGGCGTGAAGCCTGCGCGCCACGCCTGGAACTGAGGAGCGACCCATGAACGCCTTGACCCAACCGATTGTTGCCAGGCAGCCCCTGGCCAAGCCACAGCACGACCTGCACAACGCTCGCACGTTGCTCGACGCGACGTTGCGTTTCGTCCGCCGGCAGACCCAAGCCACGGCTGATCCTTACGTCATCAGCCGCTTCGGTGACTTGCACATCCGCATCGAAGTCGCCGCCGCGCTGCTCGAACGCGCCGAAGACGTTCTGAACAGCGTTGATGACGACACAGAAATCAGCGTCGCCGTCGCCGAGTCGCACCTGGCCAGCGCGGATGCTTTAAATGCCGTCAGCAATGCCGAATTCGAACTCACCGGCCAACGCACCGTGTTGCCTGGGTCGCTGGATGATCCGCTGCGCTGGAAGCTCCACCTCATTGGCAACTTCCGCCTCAACGGCATCCATCCCCCCAGCGTGCGGAGTGTCGTTTGATGGCCCGTGAAATTCGTCTCAACGCCTTTGACATGAACTGCGTCGGCCACCAGTCGCCGGGTTTGTGGGCGCATCCGCGGGATCGATCCTGGCAGTACAAGGATCTTGAGTACTGGACGGATCTGGCGAAAATCCTTGAGCGAGGCAAGTTCGACGGTTTGTTCATCGCCGATGTGCTGGGCATTTATGACGTCTACAACGGCAACGGTGACGCGGCGATTCGTCAGGCGGCGCAGGTGCCGGTCAATGATCCATTGCAACTGATCCCGCCGATGGCATTGGTCACCGAGCATCTGGGTTTTGGCCTGACCGCGTCGCTGTCCTTCGAACACCCGTATCCGTTCGCCCGACGCCTGTCGACTCTCGACCACCTGACCAAGGGCCGCGCCGGTTGGAACATCGTCACCTCGTACCTGGAAAGCGGCGCGAAGAACCTCGGCCAGAAAGCCCAGACCGAACATGACGCCCGTTACGACTTTGCCGAAGAGTACCTGGAGGTTTGCTACAAACTGTGGGAAGGCAGCTGGGAAGAGGGCGCGATTCTGCGGGATCGCGAGCGGCGGATCTTCAGCGATCCGAGCAAAATCCACGAAATCCGGCACGTCGGCAAACACTTTCAGGTGCCAGGGATTCACCTCTGTGAACCCTCGCAGCAACGCACGCCGGTGCTGTATCAGGCCGGCGCCTCGAGTCGCGGCAAGCAGTTCGCCGCCGAACATGCCGAATGCGTGTTTGTCGCCGCGCCGTCGAAAGTGCTGCTGAAGAAAACCGTGGCCGACATCCGTCGCCGGGTGGCCGAGGCGGGGCGCGATCCGTCGAAGATCCTGATCTTCAATCTGCAAACGGTGATCCTCGGCGAGACCGACGCCAAGGCCAAAGCCAAGTTCGAAGAATACAAAACCTGGGTCAGTTATGAAGGCGCCATGGCGCTGATCTCGGGCTGGACCGGCATCGATTTCAGCCAGTTCAAACCGGATGAACCGCTCAAGCACGTGCACACCAATGCCATTCAATCGGCGGTGGAGGCGTTCTCCACGGCGGACCCGAACAAGGTCTGGACACCGAACGAACTGGCCGATTGGGTCGGGATCGGCGGTTTCGGGCCGCTGTTTGTCGGCAGCCCCGAGACCGTCGCCGATTTGCTGCAGGAGTGGGTCGAGGAGACCGATGTGGATGGCTTCAACCTGGCTTATGCGTTGACCCACGAAACGTTCATCGATGCCGTGGAGTTGCTGGTGCCGGAGTTGCAGAAGCGCGGGGTGTACAAGACCGAATACGCACCTGGGACCTTGCGCGAGAAGTTGTTTGGCGAAGGGGCGCGATTGCCGGATATCCATCCGGGGGCGGGCTATCGAGACCTGGCGGCGTTGCGGCGGCAGGAGAAGGAAGTGATGTCTGCGTAGACGCCTTCGCGGGCAAGCCACGCTCCCACAGGTTTCGTATCGTCGGCGATAGTTGTGGACGACACAAAACCCTGTGGGAGCGGGCTTGCCCGCGATGGGCATAGGTATCTACACATCTCCCGATCCTGGTCTATAAAGGGACGGCATGGATATCAAATGACCGGGCTAGATGCCCGACTGACAAAACGATACGACGAGTTGGTCATGGGACACAGTAATGGACTACCGGCGCTGGCCGCCGGGATGAAAGCCTTGCCGCGAAGCGACAAGGCTTTTGCACAGACGCAAGCCCTTTGGCGATTTTTGAGCAATGACCGGGTTCGGCCCGTTGACCTGGTTAAACCGCTGCTGGCGTTAGCCCACGAGGGTTGTCGGGATGACTGTGATGATTACGCGCTGGTCATGCACGATTGGTCTCGGCTCAATTACATGCACCACCACAGCAAGGCTGATCGCCTGCAAATGACCCACCGAGGCGATATCGGGTACGAACTGCAAAGCAGCCTGCTAGTCACCGACCGTGACGGTGCACCGATCTGTACTCCCGCTCAAAATCTGGCGACCAGGGACGGCGTGCTCAGCACGCGAGCCGAAGAAGTGCTGGTCCCTGAGAAGCATCTGCATGAACTGACACAACGTATCACTTGGCTGGAACAGCAGAATTTTGCCAAGCCGCTTGTCCATATCGTGGATCGAGAGGCTGATTCGGTCGCTCACCTGAGGCAATGGCAGGCCGAGGGTCGGCAATGGCTGGTGCGAGTCAAGGCCGGTTCCACGGCCAGTCATGCAGGTCAATCGAGGGCCCTGAGTCAAATTGCTCGCGAGATGACCTACCGCAAAACTCGCAAGGTGGACTACAAAGGAAAACCGGCCATTCAATGGGTGGGAGAAACCGCCGTCGTGCTGACTCGCCAAGCCCAGCCTTTCACCAAAGACAGGGCCGACCGCAAGACGCTGCGCAAGTCTGGTGAGCCGTTGCCGGCCCGGCTCGTCGTGAGCCGAATACTGGGAGCCGATGGTCACCTGCTGGCCGAATGGTATTTGCTGAGCAACCTTGAGCAAGAGGTCGCAGATGAACGATTGGCGCTCTGGTATTACTGGCGCTGGCGTATCGAGTCCTACTTCAAACTGCTTAAAGGGGGTGGGCATCAGCTGGAAAACTGGCAGCAAGAGAGCGGTGAAGCGGTGTTCAAACGGCTGTTGATCGCCAGTCAGGCATGTGCTGTCAGTTGGCGTCTGATGCGGGCTAAGGGGGAGTTTGCTGAGCAAACACGGGATTTTTTGGTCCGTCTGTCTGGTCGACAGATGAAGCGCTCGCAGCCGGTGACGGCTTCCGCGCTGCTGGCCGGTTTATACATGCTTTTGGCCATGTGCGAGACATTGGAACAATACACGCCCCAGGAACTGGCGGGTTTTGCTAAAGAGGCCATCGGCTGGGTGGCCAGCCGAAGACTTTAGAGATGTGTAGATACCTATGCCGCGATGGGGCCAGTACATCCAACATTGATGTCGCCTGTCACACCGCCATCGCGAGCAGGCTCGCTCCCACAGGTAATCGGCGGTGTTTTAGAGATTGCGTTAATTCTTCAGCCCAGCGGACCACCGCACGCTTTTGCCCATGGATAAGAGGTAAGCCAATGAGCGTGCATGAACTCAAGCGTCCGCCCATCGCGGACACCGCCGAATGGCAGGTCAAAGCGCCTTGCACCCTGGAGCAGCTGCAGCACTGGGCGCAGGTCAGTCCGTTGCAACCGGCGCTGCGCCACAAGCGCCACGGTCAGTGGTTCGTCTGGCGCTGGATCGATGTTTTGCGCGATGTCGAGCGGTTGGCCGATGGTTTGCGTCAGCAGGGTTTTACCGAAGACTCGCGCCTGGCCTTGAGCGGTGCGTTCGAGCCAAATCTGTTGCTGCTCGCATTGGCCGCCCGGCACATCGGCGCTGAACTGCTGACGCTGCCGGACAACCTCGACCCCGATACCCTGCACAAAGCCCTATGGCGCAGCCGTCCGACCCACGCATTCGTCCAGGGGCGACAGACGCAGCAACTCTGGATCAACCAAGGCCAGGCGCTGCTGAATTTCGCCGACCTGCTCGGCCCGGTGGACCCTGCGCAACGCCTCAACCGCTGGAATCAAGACGCGCAACTATGGAGCGAAGAGGGCACCCAGTGGCAGCACGGCCTGACGGTATTGCTGGAGCTATGGCTGACCAGCGGCCAATCCCTGGCCTTCCCCGAAAGCCCTGGCAGCGCCAGCCGCGACCGTCGTGAAGTCGCACCGTCCGGGCTGTTGCTGTCGACCGAACGCCTGCACGTGCTCGCCGCAGAAATCGACAGCCGCCTCGCGCCCCACGGCACCTGGCGCCGACGCCTCTGCGACTGGGCCATCGCCCATCCGGAAAAGGCTCTGCAACGCTTGATTAAAAAACGCGTTCGCCGCCTGTTAGGCTTCCACAACCTGCATTTCATCTGGCAAGCCACTCGCATTTCCGATGCTCAACCCGAGCCGACCTGGCTCGCCGAATTCAAACGGGACATCGCATGAGCTCAACCGATTCCATTCTGCAAGTCAGCGGTATTTCCCTGTCCTTCAAAGGCGTGAAGGCGATCAATGAACTGTCGTTCGACGTGCGCCGGGGCGAGATCTGCGCGCTGATCGGCCCCAACGGCGCGGGCAAGAGTTCGCTGCTCAACGTACTGAACGGCGTGTACCGCTTCGATGCCGGTTCGATTGTGTTCGAGCAACAGCCGTTCAAGCGTATCGACCCATTGAGCGCCGCACGCCGAGGCATCGGTCGCACGTTCCAGAACAACGCGCTGTTCAAGAAAATGAGCGTGATCGACAACATCCTCACCGGCCTGTCACGGCACCTGCGCAGCCGTTTTATTGAGCAGGCGCTGAACCTGCCAAGAGCCCGGCGTGAGGCTGAAGGCTTCCGTCGGCAGGCCCAGGGCATTCTCGAATTTCTCGAACTGCAAGCCCACCGCGACGTGCCGGTGGGCAAGCTGTCCTACGGCCTGCAAAAACGTGTGGAGCTGGGCCGTGCCTTGATTGCCGGCCCCGGCCTGTTGCTGCTCGATGAGCCGATGGCCGGAATGAACGCCGAAGAGAAGCAGGAAATGGCCCGCTTCATCGCCGACATCAACGGCGACCTCGGCACCACGGTGGTATTGATCGAGCACGACATGAGCGTGGTCATGGGCCTGTCCGACCATGTGGTGGTGCTCGATTACGGGCGCAAGGTCGGTGACGGCACGCCGGCCGAGGTGCAGGCCAATCCTGACGTCATCGCGGCGTATCTGGGCGTGGTGCACTGATGACATTCTTCTTCGAAACCCTGCTCGGCGGCTTGCTCGCCGGAACCATGTACTCGCTGGTCGCGATCGGCTTCGTGCTGATCTACAAGGCCAGCGGCGTGTTCAATTTCGCTCAGGGCGCGATGCTGCTGTTCGCCGCGCTGACCTTTGTCAGCCTGCACGATCAAGGCGTGCCGTTTGCCTTGGCGCTGTTGCTGACCGTTGTGGTGATGATCATCGGCGCATTGCTGATCGAGCGGCTGGTGTTGCGACCACTGGTCAATCGCTCGCAGATCACCCTGTTTATGGCCACCCTCGGGTTGTCGTTCATCATCGAAGGCCTGGCTCAGGGCTTGATGGGTTCGCAAGTGCGGGCGCTGGATCTGGGCATCGATGACGTGCCGCTGTTCATCGGCGGGATGATGGTCAGCCAGTTCGACCTGATTGCCGCAGCGACCGCCATCGTGCTGGTGACGGTGCTGGCGCTGCTGTTCAACAAAACCCGCATTGGCGTGTCATTGCGCGCAGTGGCGGATGACACCACCGCCGCGCTGTCGATCGGCATCAACCTCAACCGCATCTGGCAGATCGTCTGGGCGGTGGCCGGTATTGTCGGGCTGGTGGCGGGGTTGTTGTGGGGCGCGCGCCAAGGTGTGCAGTTCTCGCTGTCGCTGGTGGTGCTCAAGGCCTTGCCGGTGTTGATCATCGGCGGCTTCACCTCAATTGGCGGGGCGATTGTCGGCGGGTTGATCGTCGGTGCGGCGGAGAACCTCGCCGAGGTGTACATCGGCCCGCTGATCGGCGGTGGCATTACCCCGTGGTTCGCTTACGTCCTGGCTTTGGCCTTCCTGTACATCCGTCCCGCCGGCCTGTTCGGCGAGCGCGCCATCGAGCGAGTCTGAACCCATGTCGATTTCCCTTACCCGCGAAACCGCGCCGGCGGTGTTGATCCAGCGCCGTGTGCCGATTGGTTTGATTGCGCTGTTGTTGATCGCCTTCGTGGTCGTGCCGCTGACCGGCAACGACTATTGGCTGAACGCGATTCTGATCCCGTTCCTGGTGCTGTCCCTGGCCGGGCTTGGCCTCAATCTGCTCACCGGTTACACCGGCCAGACTTCGGTTGGTGCGGCCGGGTTCATGGCGGTCGGCGCCTTTGCCACCTACGGGTTTCTGCTGCGTTTGCCAGAGCTGGGCTTGCCGGTGGCGCTGCTCGGCGGTGGGCTGATCAGCGCGGTGGTGGGGTTTGTCTTTGGCCTGCCGAGTTCGCGGATCAAGGGCTTTTACCTGATGGTCACCACGCTCGCCGCGCAGTTTTTCCTCGAGTGGCTGTTCGTCAAATTCCCCTGGTTCTACAACTATGGTTCGTCCGGGACCATTTCCGCGCCGAAACTGGCCCTGTTCGGTCATGACCTCAACACCCCATTGGGCCGCTATCTGCTGACCCTGACCACCGTGCTGTTGCTGACCTGGGGCGCGGTGAACCTGGTGAAAAGCCAGATCGGCCGCAACTGGATGGCGATCCGCGACATGGATACCGCCGCCGCAGTCATCGGCATTGCGGTGGTGCGCTACAAGCACCTGGCATTCGCCGTCAGCTCGTTTTACCTCGGCATCGCCGGGGCGCTGTGGGCCTTTGCTTATCTGGGCACGGCCAGCGCCAGCAGCTTCGATATCAACCGGTCGTTCCAGATCCTGTTCATCATCATTATCGGTGGCATGGGCAGCATCGCCGGCAACTTCGTCGGCGCGGCGTTTATCAGCCTGCTGCCGATCCTGCTCAGCCACGCCGGGCAAGCCTTGTTCGGCGGTTCGGTGGACGCCGGCCAGTTACAGAATCTGCAAAAAATCATCTTCGGCGTGCTGATCATCCTGTTTCTGATCAAGGAACCGGAAGGCCTGATTCGCCTCTTGAGCAACCTTCGTGAACGGCTGAGTCACTGGCCGTTGCGCTTCTGAATTCCCCCACTAATTAGAGAGACAACATGCGTGCATCCTTGAAACGTTCGTTGGCCGGCGTCGCTCTGACGCTGGCGGTATTCGGCAGTGCGGTGCCACAGGTTTTGGCCTCGCCGGACCAGCAGTTTTTCCCGTTGGCCACTTATCGCGTCGGCGCTTACGCCTCCAGCGGTGTGCAAGTGTGGGCCGGCATGCTCGATTACCTGAACTACATCAACGATGTGGAAGGCGGGATCAACGGCGTCAAACTGGTCTGGCAGGAATGCGAAACCGAGTGGACGGCGGAGAAGGGCATCGAGTGCTATGAGCGCTTCAAGAAAGGCCTGGATGGCGCACCGGTGGCGATCTATTCACCCAACGGCGCACCGGCGGCGTATGCGCTGAGCGAGCGGGCGGAAGTCGACAAGATCCCGCTGATCACCCTCGGCTACGGTCGCACCGAAGCCACCGACGGCACGGTGTTCCCTTACAATTTTCCGGTGATGCTGACCTTCTACAGCGAGGCTTCGAGCCTGATCAACTACATCGCCCAGCGCGAAGGCGGGTTCGACAAACTCAAGGGCAAGAAGATCGCGACGGTTTATCACGACTCGGCTTACGGTCGGGAAACCCTCGGCCCGTTGAAACTGCTGGCGGAGAAGTACAGCTTCGAAAACATCCAGATCCCGGTGGCCGATCCGGGCAACGAGCAATCGTCGCAATGGCGGCAAGTGCGCCAGGCCAACCCGGACTGGGTGTTCCTGCGCACCTGGGGCGTGTCGACGCCGGTGGCGGTCAAGACAGCCGCGCGTTTCGGCTTCCCGGTGGACCACATCGTCGGCGACATCTGGGCCAGTTCCAGCGAAGACGTGTTGCCCGCAGGCGCCGCCGCCAAAGGGTATCTGGCGCTGACGCCATACCCGGCCGGCAGCGAATTCGAGATCCACAAACGCCTCAAGCAAGCCATCCTCGACAAGGGCAAAAGCGACCTCAAGGACCTGAAGAATTTCGGCAGCGTCTATTACAACTCCGGGCTGGTGAACGCGGCAGTGATGGTGGAAGCGATCCGCACCGCCCAAGGCAAGTTCGGCAAGCGCCCGCTTAATGGCGAAGAAGGGCGCTGGGGGCTGGAACACCTGAACATCGACGACGCGCGGCTCAAGGACATGGGGTACTTCGGCCTGATGCAGAACCTCAAGCTGTCTTGCAAGGATCATGAGGGTGGCGGTTCGGCGCGGGTGCAGCAGTGGGACGGCGCCAACTGGACGCTGATCAGCGACTGGATCCCCGCCGACCGCGCCTTGCTGCGGCCCTTGATCGATGAAAAATCCGCCGCGTTCGCCAAGGAAAAAGGCCTGACGCCACGCACCTGCACCGGGGATGAATAACGTATGAGCCAAGCCGCCAGCGACATTGCCGCCAATGACCTGTTGCAAGTCAAAGACATCGAGGTGATTTACGACGGGGCGATCCTGGCCGTGGCCGGGGTGTCGCTGACGGTGCCCGAGGGCGGCATCGTCGCGTTGCTCGGGGCCAATGGTGCGGGCAAAAGCACCACGCTCAAGGCGATTTCCGGGTTGGTGCGGGCCGAGCGTGCGGAAGTCAGCCGAGGGACGATCGAGTTTCTCGGGCGCGATACCGCAGGGGTTAATCCGAGCGTTCGCGTGCGTCAGGGCATGGTGCATGTGCTGGAAGGTCGGCACGTATTTGCGCAACTGACGGTGGAGGACAACCTGCGCAGCGGCGGCTTCGTTCGTGGTCTGAGCCGCAAGGACCTGGCGGCGGATCTGGAGCGCATCTACGCCTGGTTTCCACGCCTGAAAACCAAACGCAAGACCCAGGCCGGGCTGACTTCCGGTGGCGAACAACAAATGGTCGCCATCGGCCGGGCGTTGATGACACGTCCTACTTTGGTACTGCTCGATGAACCTTCCATGGGTTTGGCGCCTATTATCGTCCAGGAGATTTTCGAAATCGTCGCCCAACTCAATCGAGACGAGCAGGTGAGCTTCCTGATTGCCGAGCAAAATATTAACGTGGCACTCAAGTACGCCTCACAGGCCTACGTCCTCGACACCGGTCGCGTGGTGCTGTCCGGCACCGCCGATGAGTTACTGGCACGGGGCGATCTGCACGACTTTTATTTAGGTAAACACTGATCAATGAGAACGCCATGACTGACACCCCACGCGGACAGGCGACCGACGCCATCCGCCACGCGGACATCCTGATCATCGGCGGCGGCCTCAGCGGCGCGATGCTGGCGGCGCAGTTGCTGCGTTTGCCGGGCAAGCGTCAGGTGCTGGTAATCGAACCTCGCACTGAACTTGGTCGGGGCGAGGCCTACAGTGCGGTCGAACTGGGCCATACGCTCAACGGCAACGCGGCGCGGATGAGCGTCGATCCCGACAACGCTGATGATTTGACTCAATGGTTGACCGAGTACATCGCTGCGGGTGGTTGGCCGGAGTCGGATCAGCAACATGTACCGATCAGTGAGCTGTTTGCGCCGCGCGGGTTGTTTGGCGTTTATGTGCAGCAGCGTTTGGCCGAAGCGCAGGTGGTGGGCGCGCGGTACGGCTCGACGGTGGAGCATGTGTGCGCGGAAGTGGTCGATGTGCAGACCGATATCGATTCGGTGCGCCTCACCTTGAACGATGGCCAACGTTTGCAGGGCGCCTATGCGGTGCTGGCCACTGGCATGTTCCCCGCCGCGCGCACGCCGCAAACCGAATCCAGCGGCTTGAACGCAGCGGCGCTCGATCCATGGGATGTCGCCGCCATGCGTCAGCTCGATCCGCAGTCGACGGTGCTGATCATCGGCTCGGGCCTGACCATGGTCGATGCCGTGGTGTCACTGGAACAGGCCGGGCATCGCGGGCCGATCGAAGTGTTTTCCCGGCATGGCCTGCTGCCGCATGTACGGCGACAGCCTCCGGCCTGGGCCGATTTCCTGGCCGAGGATCACAGCATTCGCACGCCGCGTCAGCTGATGCGCGAACTGCGTCGGCATTGCCGCGACGCCATCGCCCAGGGCATCGACTGGCAAGCGCCGCTCGACACGGTGCGGGCGCACATCGGGCGGTTGTGGAGTCAGGCGACGGATGTGCAACGTCGGCAGTTTGTGCGGCATGTGCGGCCGTGGTGGGAAAGCCATCACCATCGCTCGCCGCCGCTGAGTGCCGAGTTGGTGGCGCGACTGCACGGGGAAGGGCGGTTGCGGATTCAGGCTGCATCGTTCAAAGGGTTGGAGCCTTCGTTGAGCGGAGAGGTCAGCATTCGCATCCGTCGACGTGGCGAGGCGCAAACCTGCGTGGTGCACGGCGCGGCACTGATCAATTCCAGCGGTATCGAATACGACTGGCGGCGAGTGGCGCGCCCATTGCCGCAGCAGCTATTGGCACGCGGGCTGGTACGGCCGGGGCCATTGGCGTTGGGCATTGCCGCCGCGGATGACGGCGCGGTGCTAAGCGCCGATGGGCAGGTCGCCAGCCGTTTGTTCGCCATGGGGCCACCGTTGCGTGGGATGTGGTGGGAGAGCACGGCGGTGACTGATGTGGCGAGCCAGGCCAAGTTTCTTGCGGCGCGATTGGTGGATTGACCGAAAGTTAGAGGGTGTTTTTTCGGGCCTCATCGCGGGCAAGCCCGCTCCCACAGTAAGCGGTGTCGTTCACAAATCCTTTGGTCACATCAGATACCTGTGGGAGCGGGCTTGCTCGCGAAGAGGCCGGTACAGCCACCACAAGGCTAAGTGTCAGACCGCTAAACAAACGCTGTTTAAGCGACACTTCCAGATACTCACTCAGGCTACACAGCCTTGCGCCGTTGCCTACGACTGCGCCAGAATCCGCCGGCTTGTGCGCCTTGAGGCCGGGCTCTATCGTTTCCGGGTCGTTGACGAATCAGCGATCGGGTTTCGCAGCCCGTGTATCTCTAGACGCACAACATCCTCCGTTCGTGAACAGGTATGCCTGTCCGTTCATGTTATGGCGGCTGTACGTGGGAGACCTTCGGGTCTGCCGGTTCTAGAGTCCCGGTCTGCGACCTGCGTATAGCTGCCACCTCCTTTCGTCTCGCAGCGAACCGTGGCAGCTCCATGACTCTAGGAGCTTCATCTATGTTCAAACCTACACCCAACCCGCCTGAAACCGATCCGACATCACCCTACGAATCCCTCGATTCCAAAAAACTCCACGAAGCCGCCGACCGCGCCCTCGACCATTACCTAAAGCCCCCCATCCCCAAAGACACCAAGCGCAAACCCAGCACCATTTACCACGTCGGCGCCAAGGTCGATAACGAAACCCTGCTGGTCAACGCCTGCGAATCCCTGGCGTCGGCGAGCGTGATGCTCAGTGAGTTCGCCGGGTTGATGGACATGCCCCATCGCAACATGATGCTGGGGATTCAATCGGTGGTCATGCTTGGGGAGTTGGCGGTGAATCGGGTGCTGGATAACCTCGATCCGCAGGGCTAACAGGCGCACTGATCGTTCCCACGCTCCGCGTGGGAATGCCTCAACGGACGCTCTGCGTTCGGCTCTGGAAGGGACGCGGAGCGTCCCGGGCTGCATTCCCACGCAGAGCGTGGGAACGATCAAAACCCCGCATCACGCGGGGTTTCTTGTAAAAGTGTGGGAGCGTATCAAGCCACCACCTGATAACACGGTACATACTCCGCGCCGCCCGGCAGTTTCATCCGGTGCTGGGCGACGAAGGCTTTGAGCAGTTTGTCCAGCGGCTGCATGACCGCGGCATCGCCACGGATCTGGTATGGCCCGTGTTCTTCGATCAGGCGGATGCCCTTGTCCTTGACGTTGCCGGCGACGATGCCGGAGAACGCGCGGCGCAGGTTGGCGGCCAGTTCGTGGGAGGGCAGGTTGCGGCTCAATTGCAGGTTGGCCATGTTGGCGTGGGTCGGGTCGAACGGGCGCTGGAAGCCTTCGTCGATCTTCAGCAGCCAGTTGAAATGGAACGCGTCGTTGCGCTCGCGACGGAACTGTTTGACCTCTTTGAGGCCCTGAGTCATCTGCCGCGCCACTTCAACCGGGTCGTCGATGATGATCTCGTAGTGTTGCTGCGCGGCTTCACCGAGGGTCGCACCGACGAAGGCGTGCAACTGCTCCAGGTACGGCGCGGCGCTTTTCGGCCCGGTGAGGACCACGGGGAAAGGCAGGCTTTCGTTATCCGGGTGCATCAGGATGCCGAGCAGGTACAGAAACTCTTCGGCCGTGCCCGCGCCGCCCGGGAAAATGATGATGCCGTGGCCGACCCGCACGAAGGCTTCCAGACGTTTCTCGATGTCCGGCAGGATCACCAGTTCGTTGACGATCGGGTTCGGCGCTTCGGCGGCGATGATCCCGGGTTCGGTCAAGCCGAGGTAGCGACCACCGTGGATGCGTTGCTTGGCGTGGGCGATGGTCGCGCCTTTCATCGGGCCTTTCATCACGCCCGGACCACAACCGGTGCAGATGTCCAGGCTGCGCAGGCCGAGTTCGTGGCCGACTTTCTTGGTGTATTTGTATTCTTCGGTGTTGATCGAGTGGCCGCCCCAGCACACTACGATTTTCGGTTCGACGCCGGGGCGCAGGGTGCGGGCGTTGCGCAGCAAGTGGAAGACGTAGTCGCTGATGCCCTGGGAGGTGCTCAGGTCGATGCTCAAGGCGTCGAGTTCGTTTTCGGTGTAGACGATGTCGCGCAGGGCGCTGAAGAGCATTTCCCGGGTGCTGGCGATCATTTCGCCATCGACGAAGGCGTCGGCCGGGGCGTTCAGCAATTCCAGGCGTACGCCACGGTCTTGCTGGTGAATGCGGATTTCGAAGTCTTTGTAGGCTTCCAGAATGGTCTTGGCGTTATCGACGTGAGCGCCGGTATTGAGGATGGCCAGGGCGCACTGGCGGAAAAGGGTATAGGTGAGGCCGGTTCCGGCTTCGCTCAGTTGCTGTACTTCACGTTGGGACAGTGTTTCCAGGCTGCCTTTAGGGCTGACCGAGGCGTTGATTACATGTCGTTGGGTCATTCAATGATCCTTAAAACGATGTCACCCGCCGGCAGGCGCATGGCATCCGAATAGTGTGTATCCATAATGAAGATGGCACGAACTGCGCTGTATCGCTATGTCCCCGTTTGACGATGAAAAGATGAAAAGGAGCCCCAGCATAGCTAAATCCTTCGGGGAGGCGATAATGCCCTGCAGTCTTTTTGCCACAGAGCCTTTTACCATTGATGCAAGGAACCCCGTCGCGATGTTCGAAATCCAGCCAATGAATGCCGAAACCTATCGACGCCAGACGCGACGCAGCACGGTAATCATCGCTCTGATGTTCCTGGCGCTGGCGATGGTGCTGTCCACGGCAGCGGTGGCGCTGTTCGGTGAGCCCGGCGGCGACAATCTGCGTTTCAACGTTGGCGGCGTATTTGCTGCGTTGTTGCTGATGGCGGCGCTGATGCGCGGAACGTTCTGGACCCAGGAATGGATGGCGCCAGCCGTGTACGGTTGGCAGCTCAAACGCAGCTTGATGAGCATTACCAATGTCATGCACCAGGTGACGGCGGCAGTGGAGAAGGGCGATCCGAGCGCCATGAAACTGCTGCGTTTTTATCATCTGGGACTGAGCCAGATGCACCAGTTGGACGGCAATTCCAGCGACCATAGCCAGCTGACCCGTGAGATGGACCAGCACAAGGCGCGGATGGAAGCGCTGGGCATCGAGACCGAACAAACGCAATTGAACCCGGCCTGGCTTGAGGCGGTGAAGCAGACGCAGGTGTAATAATACGATCGTTGGCGATGAGCATTTTCGTGCAAATCACCTATCGTATCCGTTGATGGGTCATAGTGGTCTGAGCGCCGGCCACGGCTGGCTGGCGCTAAAAGGGCGAACGGGAAAATTCGCCATTGCATAAGGGATTCAGGGAGCGTCATGGGGCATCCGTTCGTCAAAGATCGTATTGAAAGCACCCGGCTCGCCGCGCCTTGGGTGCCCGGGCAGATTGAGTCGAAACTCAAGGTTCGATACGCAGTCTCCCTACTTGTTGCGGTGTGCCTGTCCATGACGGCCATTGTGATCGGGGAAGGCTGGAACGCGCGGCAGTATCATTTGCGCGGCAGCGAAGTGGAGATGTCCAACCTGGCGCAAACCCTGGCCTCGCAGGCGCGAGCATCGATCAAACAGGCCGACACGCTGCTGTTTGCCGTGGTGGACCGCCTTGAAAACGACGGTATGGAGCCAGCGAGAATTCCCAGGCTGCAAAGTTTGCTCCACGCCCAGCGCGGTGAACTGGCGCAGATCCATGGGCTGTTCGTTTTCGACGAAGAAGGACGCTGGCTTGCCAACTCCAATAACGCTGTGTTGCCCAATGCCAATAACTCCGACCGTGAATATTTCATCTACCACCGTGATCATCCCGACCGCGGCCCTCATATCGGTCCATCGATAAGAAGTCGCTCGACCGGTGAGTGGGTCATGACCGTGTCACGCAGGATCAATCACGCCGATGGGCGGTTTGCCGGCGTGGTGGCGGCTTCGATCTATCTCAAACATTTCCTGGACTTGTACAACAGCATCGACATGGGCAATAACGGGGTGGTCAATCTGATCGCCGATAACGCCACCATCGTCGTTCGCCGCCCGTTCAAGGAAACCGATATCGGCACCAGCATCGCCAAGGGGCCGCTGTTTACCCAGTTGTTGCCCAAGGGCGATTTCGGTACGGCAATCGTCAAATCCTACGTGGACGGGGTGGAGCGGGTGGTGGGGTTTCGGCGGGTCGAGGGTTATCCGCTTATCGTTTTTACCGCGCTCGACAAGGAAGAAGTCCTGGCCAGCTGGCGGCAGGAGGCAATGCTCAGTGCGGGCATCGTCTCATTGCTGCTGGGGTTTCTGGGCGTTCTCGGCTATCGCCTGATCCGTGTCATGAAGCAGCAGAATCATATTCAGAACGAATTGCTGGAGGCTCAGGAAAAACTCATTGAGGTCAACCACAGCCTCAAATTGCTGGCTCTGGAGGATGCACTGACCGGGCTTTCCAACCGGCGTCAATTCGACCTGTTCATCCTGGCGGAAATGGGCCGTGCCAGACGTACCCACACCAGCCTTGCGTTGCTGATGATCGATGTCGATCATTTCAAGAGTTTCAATGATCACTACGGTCATTTGGCGGGCGATGAGTGTTTGCGCAAGATCAGCACCATCATCACCGACAACATCCAGCGCCCCGGCGATCTCGCTGCCCGCTTCGGTGGTGAGGAGTTTACGGTGGTGCTGCCCGGCACCGATTATGTGGGGGCGTTTTTGGTGGCGGAAAAGATCCGTCGCGCGGTTCAGCAAATGGACATCAAGCATAGTGGCAGCCCCGAAGGCCTCGTCACGGTCAGCCTGGGGGTCTGTGCCTACAACCAGACGGCGCAGAGCGAGCCCGAAGATTTGATCGGCGCAGCAGACAAGGCGCTGTATGTGGCCAAGGCCAGTGGCCGGAACATGAGCGTCATTGCCAACTGAACTCAACCAGACCGGTTACTGCCCTGAACGAGTCGGGTGCCGCAATCTCCATAACCGGATCAGTCGCAGGTAGATCAGCACGTTGATCGCCAGTACCACGCTGCCCAGCCCCAACTGAATCGTGGGTGTCAGCCCGGCCGGATAAATAATCGGCCACACGTAATGTTCAATAAAACCGCCGCCATAACCGGTTTGCCCGGCTGCATGGCGCATGAGGTTTTCCCATTCGGTCAGTGGGCACGACAGGTGGAAAACTTCCACGATCACGCCCCACACGGCGGCGGGCAGGTGCCACCAGGCCAGGTGGTGCCATTTGAGCACCAGCAGCCCGCCGAACAGCACGAACAGAATGAACAGCAAGTGAGACAGCACCAGCCCGTCGGCGGCGATTCGGTAAAGCATGTCGACTTCCTGACGCGTTATGTGAATCGCTCCATGGTACTCGGGCTGGGCGCGTGTGCTCTATCGATTGCTGTTCTCAAGCACTGCCAGTACTTCTTTCAAACGCACCGCCGTGGCTTCGCTGCTACGTTGCATCGGCGCGCGCAGCTCGTCGTGGATCAACCCTTCAAGGGCCAGGGCGGTTTTCACCGGGGCGGGATTGGGCTCGATGAACAGGCTGTGGATCAACGGCAGCAACTGGAAGAACGTCGTCCGGCCATCCGCTAACCGGTTGTCGCGAAGCTGCTGATACAGCCTCACGAACAGCTCGGGATGAACATGGGCCGAGGCGGCAATCGCGCCTTTGGCACCGAGGCACAAAGCACCGAATATCTGGTGGTCTTCACCGCACAGCACGTCGACTTTGCCGCTGCAGAGCAGCGCAAGGGTGGTGGCTGGATTACCGCCGCAGTCCTTGATCGCGACGATCCGCTCGTGGCGGACGATCCGCAGCAAGGTCGCCTGCTCGAAGGCTATGCCGGTGCGATAGGGAATGTCGTAGAGAATCACCGGGACGCTGGAAGCATCGGCGACGGTCTTGAAAAACGCTTCGAGGCCGGCCTGGGAAGGGCGGATGTAGTACGGCGGTGGAACCAGCAAACCCGCCAGGGCACGTTTCAGGATTTCGCCTTGAAATTGCAGCAATTCGGCAAGGTTGTTGCCGGCCAGACCCATGACTACACGTTCTGGTGCAACCCGTTCCAGCACCGCATCGAGCACTGCCAGTTGCTCATGTTTGCCCAGCGCTGCGGCTTCCCCGGTGGTGCCGCAGACCACAATGCCATCAACGCCTTTTTCCAGCAGATGACTGACCAGCCGCCGCAACCCTTCGAAGTCGATCGCGCCATTGTGAAACGGCGTAACGATGGGAACCCAGATACCTTGAAACGATGACATGCACTTTCTCCTGAAGGTTGACCGATTTCGTCACCGTCAGAAGCGTAGAAGGAAGTCAGCAAGAAGGAGGGAGTGTCCGCCGCGCTCAATGTCCTGTCAGCTCATCTGACGGGACAGCGCGCCCCGGTCACATGAGCGACTGTTTCTTCGATTTAAGGGCGTGCGCAACGCAACCTTGCGCCTTGGCATTCAAGCCAATGACGACAGTGTTGAGATTGAAGGTTGCGGACATGGTTGCTTACACCCTGAATGAGGTGCTCAGTTTTAAAAGTCGGCGCGATATTTGTCAATCTCGAAAATCAGCACTGGTTGCGTGCAAGTGCGCAAGATTGTTCAAGCCATCCACCGTGACTGCTGGCACAGTCTGGGGTCTTTCCCTGGTTGCAGAGCGTTATGTCCAACTCACTCCTGCCGCGCAGTGCATTCCTTCGCGGTGCCGTGGCCATCATGCCGTTGTCCCTGGCGACCGCGCCTTGGGGGTTGCTGGCCGGCTCCATGGCCATCGAGGCCAATCTCACTCCGCTGCAAGGTCAGGGGCTGTCGAGCATCGTGTTTGCCGGCGCAGCTCAATTGGTCGCCATCGGCATGCTCAAGGGCGGCGCCGGGGTCTTTTCGATTCTGTTGACCACGCTGTTGCTGACCTCCCAGCATTTGCTTTACGGGATGAGCATGCGTTCGGTGATTTCCCCGTTGCCGGGCCGCTGGCGTGTGGGGCTGGGTTTTTTGCTCACCGACGAGTTGTTCGCCCTGACCAGCCAGCATGACAAACAGCAGTTCAATCGTTGGTATGCCCTGGGCGTGGGCCTGACGTTTTACATCGCGTGGAACCTCTTCACCCTGGCGGGCATTGTGCTGGGCAGCAGCATTCCGGGCCTTGAACACCTGGGGTTGGATTTCTCTATCGCGGCGACCTTTATCGCCTTGATCACACCAGTGGTGCGCAACGTTCCGACGGTAGTCTGCGTGGCGGTCTCGCTGTTCTGTTCGGTGCTGTTCAGCTATTGGCAATGGGGCTCGGCCCTGGTGTTGTCAGGGTTGGCGGGCATGACCGCAGGCTTTATCTGCAACAAACTCTACGTGGGGCGCACATGATGGTCTGGGCTGTGATTATCGGGATGGGCCTGCTGGTGTTCCTGAACCGCTACGTATTTCTCGAGCCTCGGCTGCCGGTGCGCTTGAGCAGCAATGCCCGGCAGTTCCTCGGTTTCGCGGTGCCGGGCATGCTCACGGCGATTTGCGGACCGATCGTGTTCATGCCCGACAAGCAGCTGAACCTGCAATGGGACAACCCCTACCTGATCAGTTCGCTGGTGGCCGTGGGCCTGGTACTTTACACCCGCAATACGTTGCTCAGCATGTTGTTGAGCATGGGTTTTTTCTTTTTGCTGCGGTGGTGGCTGTGAGTTGTCCGGGGCGAAACTGAACTACGCTTAACGGATGATCCCTTGAGGACGGGAGGTGGACATGGCCACTGAACCAAAGCGTCCAGACCTGGATGAAGACACCGATGAACCCACGCAAGAAGAGATCGAGCGGCAGAGGCGTTCGACGCCGGACTGGAAGCACCCCGACGACGGTAAAGAACTGTCGGACCGTGACCAGGAGCGCCCGTTGAAACCCTGATCGGTCTGCACATGCCCAAAAGCCCCGCCATTGATGGCGGGGCTTTTTAATTTCCGATGCCTGAAATGCAATCACCTGTGGTAAGGCAATGTGCCGTTGCAGACAGAGAAATGTACCGGGAAATACAGTCTGTTGAGCCACTGTTGCTGGGTAAACACAGGCTGTTCCCCGTCATGAGCTTATGCATAAATAGAATTTAAAATTGCACCTGTAAGCGCGTTATGGTCTATAAAAATAACCCTTCAGGAGCCCCTGATGAATCTGTCCCGATACCTGCGCGGTCTGTTGGCCAGCGCCCTGTTTGCCGCGCCTTTGACCTACGGCGCCGACCCCGTGGTGTTGCACGTCGGCGATCAGAACTACTACAACATTCGCGCCTCGGTGGAGGCTTCAGGGGTGCTGCAAGGAGCGCCCTATACCGTCGACTGGAAGCACTTCCAGGCCGCTGCGCCGCTGGCCGAAGCGCTGAATACCGGCGCGTTGGACCTGGGTTTTCTCGGTGATTCAGGTTTTCTGTTTCTGGCCGCCAAACAGGCACCGGTCAAGCTGATCGGCGTGTCGCGGCAGAACCCGGACACCATCGCCTTGCTGGTACCCAAGGATTCGCCGGTCAAAACCATCGCCGACCTCAAGGGCAAGAAAGTCGCTTACTGGCCCGGCGCCTGGAGCCAGCAGTTGACCTTGCGCGCTCTGGAGCAAGCCGATTTGCCGGAGAACTACGTCGACTTCATCAAACTGATGCCAATCGACGCCGCTGCCGCGTTACCCCAAGGCAGCATCGACGCGTTTCCGGTCTGGGAACCCTACATTTCCCAGCAGATACTGTTCTCCGGCGCCCGACCGATTCTCACCGCCAAAAACCTGATGCCCGGTCTCAGCGCCATCGCCGCCTCGACGCCTTCGATCGACAGCAAACGCGAAGCCATTGCCGACTTCCTGGTGCGCCTGAAAAAGGCCCGGGCCTGGGTCGACAATCACACCGACGAGTACGCCGATCTCTGGGCGAAGAAGGCCAACCTGGACCAGAACGTGTCGCGCCTTTGGCTGCGTCAGGCCCACATGACCGTCGGCCCGGTGGATCAGCAGGCTGCGGTGGATCTGCAAAGCACCGCGGACTTCCTGTTCAAGGTCAAGGCATTGCCGGCCGCCCTGGCGACGGCACCGATTATCGACAGCTCGTTCCGGCAGGCACTGGCGCAATAACCGAAAATGGAAGGCATAACGCGAATCCGGGAGCGGGCGCCGGAACCAAACACTGTGTACCCTTATCCAACCTCGGCTTGCAGCGATCTGCGGGCCGGTCAAGGGATGAATGGGCGAGGGGTTTTTGCCATTAAACGTAATGACCGCAAGGTCTGGTCCAAGGCAAAACATGAAGCAGCTGGTCAAGGTTCTCTCCGCGTTCGCCATCGCAGTCGGCCTGTTTGGCTGCATCGCCGCGCCCATTGAAATGACGCCGCAGACGCAACAGGGGCTGCGCACTCAAGCGCCCATCCGCTTTCTGCTGACCTTCGACGACGGGCCCAGCGCGTCCGGTTTTTACAACCCGACGGTCACCGTGCTCGACAGCCTCGCGCGCAATCCGCTGCAACCCGACATTAAAGCGGTGTTCTTCGTACAGACCCGTGACTCACGCGCCGGCGGCAGTGAGGCAGGTCGACAGATCATGCGTCGCGAACACGCCGAAGGTCACTTGCTGGGCTTCCACACGGCCACGCGCCGGCACACCAACCATCGTTCTCTGGACCCGGAAGCACTGGAACAGTCGCTCACTGATGGCAGCGCAGATATTGCCGCGATCACTGGCGCGTTGCCGACCCTGGTGCGCCCGCCGTTCTGGAACTACGACAAGCGCACCTTCGCGGCCTATCAACAGCATGGCATGCACGTACTGCTGACCGACCTGAGCGCCAATGACGGCAAGATCTGGGGCTTCAACGCCAGCCCCCGTCGGCGGGCCAACCTGCTGCGGCAACTGTCCGAAGTCCGCGAGCGCATTGCCCTCGGTGAGTTGCCGACGGTGGACGGGGTGATTCCGGTGGTGGTGACTTTTCACGACCTGAATCGCTACACCGCCCGGCATACCCGCGAATACCTGCAAATCCTCCTCGACAGTGCCAGTGCCACCGGCTTGGTCACAGCCCAGAAAGCCTTTTACGACGACACGGCAGCACTGCAGCAGGCGGCCATGGCGCGTACTGTCCGGGACAGTTCAGAGGCGGTGGAGTTGCCAGGGATCTGGAACTGGTTATGGGGCGCAGATACCCACTGAGCGATGTCGGACGATTGATTGTGTAGCAGCTGTCGAGCTTGCGAGGCGGCTATAGAACTCGCTGGCGTGTTGCGCAAGTTGAACTATTCTCAGTGGATCCAATCGCGAAACCATCCAGGGGAGGCATCCGCCATGGTTCAACTTGCGCAGCTTTGCCAAATTGTGGAGTCCGGTTTCAAACCGCTGTCCTGCGAATGCACCGTGAATCACGATGAAACATTGCGGATCAAGGTCTTCGATCGCACCAGCGGACGGATTGAGCTGTTGATCACCGGTGTATCGCCCGAAGAATTGACCAGTGTCCGCGATATTTCCAACCTGATCGGCGAACTTCGCACCGAAATGCGCGCCGGTCGCAGAGCTCTCGCCGGTGTCATGGCCTAGAGTCTGTCGCGCGGCAGCAGTTCATCAATCATCTGCAAACAATGATTCAACCCCGGCGATACATCGCCCACGCGCCTGCTGAGGATGATCGGCGAGGTGGCGTTGTCTTCCAGCACCGGTGTGAAGCCGATATCGTCGCGGTGCAGCAACTGCACTGAGGCCGGGACCAACGTCACCCCGATTCCCGCACCCACCAGGCCGATTGCTGTTTGCAATTCGTTGGTCCATTGCGCCACGTTGATGTGTACGCCATAGGATTCAAACAACGCGATCACGTGGTCGGCGTAGCTGGGGCGCGGGTTGCCGGGGTAGAGCACGAAGGGTTCTTTTGCCAGTTCACGAAGGCTGATGGGCCCGGCCAGTAATGGATGGCCGGCGGGGAGGGCGGCGACCAGTCGGTCTTCAGTCAAAACAGTCTGGATGATCGCCGGGTCGTCGATGCGGATTCGCCCGAAACCAATATCAATGCGCCCCGCCTTGAGCGCCTGCACCTGTTGCAACGTGGTCATTTCCGAGAGCCCCAACTCGAGCGCCAGCGGCTCACCGCTGCGCAGTCGGCGGATCAGTTCCGGCAGCACGCCATAGAGGGTCGATGGCGCAAAGCCGATGCCCAGCCAGGTCTTTTCGCCCAGGCCAATCCGCCGCGTGTTGTCGCAGACCTTGCCCAACTGCTCGAGCAGGGCGGTGGAATGTTCATGGAAAAACCGCCCGGCGTCGGTCAGCTTTAGCGGTCGGCCGCGTTCCAGCAGCAGTACCCCGAGTTCATCTTCCAGCTGCTGGATCTGCCGGCTCAGCGGCGGTTGGGCGATGTGCAGCAGTTCGGCGGCGCGGGTGAAGTTGAGGGTTTGAGCCAACACCTGAAAATACCGCAGGTGACGCAGTTCCATGGGGGCCTCCGAACGTCAATCTGTTGAATACCTTTAAGGTATCGAGTCAGACCAATTCTATATTGGCTTCCCGAAAAAAGCCGTACCAGAATCGGTTCCAGAACTTTAAGAACCTGACGGGTATCGCGACATGCTTGCAACAGCCATTGAATCGATCGAGACGATCATCGTCGATCTGCCGACCATTCGCCCGCACAAGCTGGCGATGCACACGATGCAGAACCAGACCCTGGTGATCATTCGTGTGCGCTGTGCCGATGGCATTGAGGGTGTCGGTGAGTCGACCACCATTGGCGGTCTGGCCTACGGCAACGAAAGCCCGGACAGCATCAAGACCAATATCGACAAGCACTTCGCGCCACTATTGATTGGCCAGGACAGCGGCAATGTGAATGCCGCGATGTTGCGCCTGGAGCGCAGCATTCGTGGCAACACCTTCGCCAAATCGGGTATCGAAAGCGCCTTGCTCGACGCCCAGGGCAAGCGCCTGGGCCTGCCAGTCAGCGAGTTGCTTGGCGGCCGGGTTCGCGACGCGCTGCCAGTGGTCTGGACCCTGGCCAGCGGCGACACCGCCAAAGACATCGCCGAAGCGGAAAAAATGCTCGACCTGCGCCGCCATCGAATCTTCAAACTGAAAATCGGCGCCGGCGAGGTCAACCGCGACCTGGCCCACGTCATTGCGATCAAAAAGGCCTTGGGCGATCGCGCCAGCGTGCGGGTCGATGTCAATCAGGCCTGGGACGAAGCGATCGCGCTACGGGCCTGCCGGATTCTCGGAAGCAACGGTATCGATCTGATCGAACAACCGATCTCGCGCAACAACCGTGCCGGCATGGTGCGTCTGAATGCCATGAGCCCGGCGCCGATCATGGCCGATGAGTCCATCGAATGCGTAGAGGACGCCTTCAACCTGGCGCGCGAGGGCGCCGCTTCGGTATTCGCCCTCAAAATCGCCAAGAACGGCGGCCCACGCGCCGTGCTGCGAACCGCCGCGATTGCCGAGGCGGCCGGTATCGGCCTGTACGGTGGCACCATGCTCGAAGGCGGCATCGGCACGCTGGCCTCGGCCCATGCCTTTGTCACGCTGAACACACTGGGCTGGGACACCGAGCTGTTCGGCCCGCTGCTGCTCACCGAAGACATCCTCATCGAGCCATTGGTCTACCGCGATTTCCAACTGCACGTCCCGTCAACACCGGGGTTGGGCCTGAGCCTGGACGAAGAGCGCCTGGCGTTTTTCCGCCGGGATAAGACAACCACTGCCGTTCATCAAGCCTGAGGAGGGCATCATGCTGTTTCACGTAAAAATGACTGTGAATTTACCGGTCGACATGAACCCGGAACGCGCCGCTCAGCTCAAGGCCGACGAAAAAGCCCTGGCCCAGCGCCTGCAAGAGCAAGGCAAGTGGCGTCATCTGTGGCGCATCGCCGGGCTCTATGCCAATTACAGCGTGTTCGATGTCGACAGCGTTCAGGAACTGCACGACCTGCTGATGCAATTGCCGCTTTACCCGTACATGGCGATCGAAGTCACCGCGATGTGCCGGCATCCTTCTTCCATTCGCGAGGATGACCGCTGAACCCAGCCTGTTCAGTTCGCTACGCTAATAATTACAAGATGAGGAACCACCATGAACGTCAAGATTTCCCACACTGCCAGTGTCCAGAAGTTTCTCGAAGAGGCCAGCGGCCTGCTCAATGACGCCGGCGATCCGCGGGTCAAGGCGCTGGTTTATCGCATCCTGCGCGATTCGGTGAACATCATCGAAGACCTGGCCGTGACCCCGGAAGAATTCTGGAAAGCCGTCAACTACCTCAACGTGCTGGGCGCGCGGCAGGAGGCCGGTCTGTTGGTGGCCGGGCTTGGTCTTGAGCATTACCTCGACCTGCTGATGGACGCCGAAGACGAGCAGGCCGGCAAATCCGGCGGCACCCCGCGGACCATCGAAGGGCCGCTGTATGTGGCCGGCGCACCGCTGTCGAACTTCGAAGCGCGGCTGGACGATGGCGTCGATCCGGGCGTCGTTTTGTTCATGCAAGGTCAGGTGCTCAACACCGCTGGCGAACCGCTGGCCGGGGCGGTAGTGGATGTCTGGCACGCCAATACCGGCGGCACCTATTCGTATTTCGACACCGCCCAGTCCGAGTTCAACCTGCGTCGCAGGATTGTCACCGATGCCGAGGGTCGCTACCGCTTCCGTAGCATCGTGCCGTCGGGCTACGGTTGCCCGCCGGACGGTCCAACCCAGCAATTGCTCGATCAACTGGGCCGTCATGGCCAGCGGCCGGCACACATTCACTTCTTCATTTCGGCGCCGGATCATCGTCACCTGACCACCCAGATCAACCTCGATGGCGATCAGTACCTGCATGACGATTTCGCCTACGCCACCCGTGACGAACTGATCGCCAAAATCACTTTCAGTGACGATCCGCAGCGTGCGGCGGCTCATGGTGTCAGCGGTCGTTTTGCCGAAATCGATTTCGATTTCACCCTGCAGTCGTCCGCTCAGCCAGAGGAGCAGCAACGCCACGAACGGGTTCGCGCGCTCGAGGACTGATACCCTCGACCCGCCGAACCGGGCCGCGAGATAACCGACCGTTTATCTCGTGGCCTTCTGTGTTTCGGCCAGAGCACCGAGTGTCCTGTCTCACAAATACTGTTCCTTTTTGACGGCGTCTGTTGCCGTCATGCTGCGTTACCGCTCCTCGCCATAGCTGGCTATGACTCGTCGCGGTGCCTTGCCTGACGACAACAGCCACTCGTCAAAAGAGGAACGTATTTGTGAGACAGGACACTACAATGGCGGCGCCACTGATAACAACAATGAGAGTGATCCGATGATGCAAGCGCAATTGTTGAGTCATCGCAGCAGAGTCTTCGACCATGCCGACCCGTACGAGGTATCTGGCTACGTCAATCAGCACGTCGGCAACCATTGCCTGCAGATGCCCAGGGTCGGTCGACCGCTGGCCAGCCTCGATCATCGCAAGTTTGCCAGCCTCGATCTGTGCCGCATCAGTTACGGCGCCAGCGTGCGGGTCACCTCAGGCGCGCTGGACAGCATCTATCACTTGCAGGTGCTGCTGCGCGGCAACTGCCTGTGGCGCGGCCATGGTCAGGAACATTACTTTGCGCCTGGCGAGTTGCTGCTGATCAACCCGGACGATCCGGTGGATCTGACCTATTCCAGTGATTGCGAAAAATTCATCCTGAAAGTTCCCACCCGGCTGTTGGAGTCGGTGTGCGAGGAGCAGCGCTGGCGGTATCCGGGGCAGGGCGTGCGGTTTCTGGAGAACCGTTATCAGCTCAATGAGCTGGAAGGTTTCGTCGGTCTGCTGGCGATGATTTGCCAGGAGGCGGAAGCCGCCGAGCCGATTCCCCGGGTGCAGGAGCACTATGCGCAAATCGTTGTCAGCAAAATGCTCGGCCTGATGAAGACCAACGTCATGCGCACCGATCCCGGCTCAGCCTCGGCGACGTTCGAGGCGCTGGTCGATTACATCGCGTGCAACCTCAAGCAGGACATCGACAGCGAAGAACTGGCGCGCCAGGCGCGGATGAGCCTGCGTTCGCTGTATGGCTTGTTCGAACGCAACGCGGGGGACACGCCGAAAAACTACATCCGGCAGAAAAAGCTCGAACGCATTCACGCCAACCTGAGCGACCCGACCTGCAACGTGCGCAACGTCACGGAAGTGGCCATGGATTATGGCTTTTTGCACCTGGGCCGGTTCTCCGACAGCTACCGCAAACAGTTCGGCGAATTGCCGTCGGACACCCTCAAGCGCCGGCACTGACCACACAGGCGCCGCCCACCGTTATTTGATCGTTCCCACGCTCCCGCGTGGGAATGCCTCAACGGACGCTCTGCGTTCGGCTCTGGAAGGGACGCGGAGCGTCCCGGGCTGCATTCCCACGCAGAGCGTGGGAACGATCATCACTCTGCACAAAACGGATACAGGTCTGCACCCCGCGGATAGTCCACCCCGTCCCCTCGTCCTAGCATGGCCCTGCCTGAATAAAAACAATGGAGGCGGCGGCCATGACCCTGCGACCCGAATACCTTCACTCCCTGCTTGAAGAAGACCCTGAGCAGGGCATCTATCGCTGCAAGCGCGAGATGTTCACCGATCCGCGGCTGTTCGACCTCGAGATGGAACACATCTTTGAAGGCAACTGGCTGTACCTTGCGCATGAAAGCCAGATCCCCAACAACAACGATTTCTACACCACCACCATGGGGCGCCAGTCGATCTTCATCGCGCGCAACAAGGACGGTGAGTTGAACGCCTTTATCAATGCGTGCAGCCACCGCGGGGCGATGCTCTGCCGGCACAAGACCGGCAACAAGAGCTCCTACACCTGCCCATTCCACGGCTGGACCTTCAACAACTCCGGCAAGTTGCTCAAGGTCAAGGACCCGGCGGCGGCCGGTTACCCGGCGAGCTTCAATTGCGAAGGCTCCCACGACCTGACCAAAGTCGCGCGTTTCGAATCCTATCGCGGCTTCCTGTTCGGCAGCCTCAAGGCCGACGTGGTGCCGTTGGTGGAGCACCTGGGCGAGTCGGCGAAGATCATCGACATGATCGTCGACCAGTCCGCCGATGGCCTGGAAGTGCTGCGCGGTTCCTCCAGCTACATCTACGAAGGTAACTGGAAACTCACCGCCGAAAACGGTGCCGACGGCTATCACGTCAGCTCCGTGCACTGGAACTACGCCGCAACCCAGAACCAGCGCAAACAGCGCGAAGCCGGCGATTGCAATCCGACCATGAGCGCCGGCACCTGGGCCAAGCAGGGCGGTGGTTTCTATTCCTTCGACAAGGGCCACATGCTGCTCTGGACCCGTTGGTCCAACCCCGAGGACCGTCCGCTGTATGAGCGTCGCGACGAGTTGGCCCGGGACTTCGGCCAGGCCCGCGCCGACTGGATGATCGAGAACTCGCGCAACCTGTGCCTGTACCCGAACGTGTACCTGATGGATCAGTTCAGCTCGCAGATTCGCATCGCCCGGCCGATCTCGGTCAACCGCACCGAAATCACCATTTACTGCATCGCCCCCAAAGGCGAAAGCGACCACGCCCGTTCTAGCCGGATTCGTCAGTACGAGGATTTCTTCAACGTCAGCGGCATGGCGACCCCGGACGATCTGGAAGAGTTTCGCTCCTGCCAGACGGGTTACCAGGGCAGCGTCACCGCCTGGAACGACATGTCCCGTGGCGCCGAGCACTGGGTGGAAGGCGCCGATGACGCGGCCAAGGAGATCGACCTGCATCCGCTGCTCAGCGGCGTGCGCACCGAAGACGAAGGCTTGTTCGTGCTGCAACACAAATATTGGCAGCAGACCATGCTCAAGGCCCTGGCTGCCGAACAGTCCGAACTGATTGCAGTGGAGGCCGTGTAATGACTATCACCTATGACGCGGTACGCGATTTCCTCTATCGCGAAGCACGCTACCTCGACGACAAGCAATGGGACGACTGGCTGGAGTTGTACGCGCCGGACGCAACCTTCTGGATGCCGTCCTGGGACGACAACGACGAGCTGACTGAAGACCCGCAGCGGGAAATTTCGCTGATCTGGTACGGCAACCGCACCGGCCTGGAAGACCGCATCTTCCGCATCAAGACCGAGCGTTCCAGCGCCAGCGTGCCGGACACCCGCACCTCGCACAACCTCAGCAATATCGAGCTGATCGAACAGGCCGACGGGCTGTGCAAGGTGCGCTTCAACTGGCACACCCTGAGCTTTCGCTACAAGACCGTCGACAGCTATTTCGGCAGCAGTTTCTACACCCTCGATGTGCGCGGTGAAAATACGCGGATCTTGGCCAAGAAAGTGATCCTGAAGAACGATTACGTTCGCCAGGTGATCGATGTTTACCACCTCTGAGGCGGCCGTCATGACTCATTCCATTGCGTTCAATTTTGAAGACGGCGTCACCCGATTCATCGACGCCAATGCTGGGGAAACCGTGGCCGATGCTGCGTATCGCCAGGGCATCAATATTCCCCTGGACTGCCGCGACGGCGCCTGCGGCACCTGCAAATGCTTCGCCGAGGCCGGCCGCTATGACTTGGGCGAGGACTACATTGAAGACGCCCTCAGCGCCGACGAAGCGCAGCAGGGTTTTGTCCTGACCTGCCAGATGCGTGCGCAGAGCGATTGCGTGGTGCGGGTGCCGGTTTCATCGGATGTCTGCCGTACGCGTCAGGCCAGTTATGACGCGACCATCAGCGCCGTGCGCCAGTTGTCCGACAGCACCATTGCGCTGTCGATCAAAGGCGAGGCCCTGAGCAAACTGGCGTTTCTGCCGGGGCAGTATGTGAACCTCGGGGTTCCCGGCAGCGAGCAGACCCGCGCTTACTCGTTCAGCTCGTTGCAGCGGGACGGTGAGGTGAGTTTTCTGATTCGCAACGTGCCCGGCGGCTTGATGAGCAGCTTCCTGACCGGCATGGCCAAGGCGGGCGACAGTATGAGCCTGGCCGGGCCTTTGGGCAGCTTTTACCTGCGCGACATTCGCCGTCCATTGTTGCTGCTGGCCGGTGGCACCGGACTGGCGCCGTTTACCGCGATGCTGGAAAGAATCGCCGAACAGGGCAGCGAGCATCCGCTGCATTTGATCTATGGCGTGACCAACGATTTCGACCTGGTGGAACTCGATCGGCTTGAAGTTTTCGCAGCGCGCATTCCGAACTTCAGCTTCAGCGCCTGCGTGGCCAATCCCGACAGTCGGCACCCGCTCAAGGGCTACGTGACCCAACACATCGAACCACGGCATTTGAACGATGGCGACGTCGACGTTTACCTGTGCGGCCCGCCGCCGATGGTCGAGGCGGTCAGCCAGTTCATCCGCGAGCAAGGCATTGCGCCGGTGAACTTCTACTACGAAAAATTTGCCGCCAGCGCGGCCTGAACCGCGATGAAAATCCTGTGGGAGTGTGGCTTGCCCGCGAAGAATGCACCGCGGTTTGTCAGGCATTTACGCGTCATCGTTCTTCGCGGGCAAGCCACGCTCCCACAGGTTCTCTCACAGGACTACCAGACCGGCATCCGTCGTCACGAGGTACACATGAACAGATTCCACAAAAAAGTCGCGCTGATCACCGGCGCTGCCCAGGGCATCGGCCGGCGTGTGGCTGAACGCATGGCCGCCGAAGGTGCGCGGTTGATTCTGGTCGACCGCTCCGATCTGGTGTTCGAACTCCAGAAGGAATTGGGTCAGAGCAGCCAGGTGCTCGCCCTGACCGCCGACCTTGAGCAATACAGCGAATGCAGCCGTGTGATGCGTACCGCTGTCGAGCGTTTTGATCGCCTCGATGTGCTGGTCAACAACGTTGGCGGCACGATCTGGGCCAAGCCTTTCGAGCACTATGAAGAGGCGCAGATCGAGGCCGAAGTCCGCCGCTCATTGTTCCCGACATTATGGTGCTGCCATGCCGCGCTGCCGTTCATGCTCGAACAAGGCAGCGGCGCCATCGTCAACGTTTCGTCCATTGCGACCCGCAGCGTCAATCGCGTGCCGTACGGTGCGGCGAAGGGCGGGGTCAATGCGCTGACCGCTTGTCTGGCATTCGAAACCGCCGGTCGTGGCGTGCGGGTCAATGCGACTGCCCCCGGTGGCACCGAGGCGCCGCCACGGCTTATCCCGCGCAACACCGCGCAGCAAACGGCTCAGGAAAAACTCTGGTATCAGCAGATTGTCGACCAGACCCTCGACAGCAGTTTGATGAAGCGCTATGGCACGCTGGATGAGCAGGCAAGCGCTATCCTGTTTCTGGCCAGCGATGAAGCCTCCTACATCACCGGCATGATCATGCCGGTCGGTGGCGGTGATCTGGGCTGACCTTTCAGGGGGGACGTCGGCTGCGATGAGCTACAAGCGACGCTGAAACGCTTTGACGATTCTGAGCGTGGCGTCGCTTGTGTTCAGGTTCTGGACGGCGTCCAGCGGGTACCAGATGCAGTCGCAGATTTCATTCTGCGGCCGCGCCTCGGCCACGTTTATGACCGATGCCTCGTAGACATGATGCCGGGTGCTGATCGTTTCCAGCTCCATCAAGTACAGCAGGCCGTCGACTCCAAGTCCGGTCTCTTCATAGAGCTCTCTTATGGCCGCGCCCGCGATGGTTTCGCCACGCTCGATTTTTCCGCCCGGCAGGGTCCAGCGCCCCCTGGGTTTGCGCACCAGGAGAATATGCCGGTCCTGCTCGCAAATGACGGTTGCACGTACTTTCATGGGTTACCCGACTGCTGTATGTCACAAAACAGTCATAAAAATGCAATATTCAGACCGAAACCCGCAGAACTGTCTGCTTCAAGGGTTGGAGTCGACAGGGCGGCTGAAAGTGCAATGAAATGCCGGAATCCTGACACGACGTCTGGTTGGCACTTCGGTGAAGGTCGGGTGTAAGGTAGTTGAGTTGATCCAGGACTATCACTGCCGAAATGGAGGTGACTATGAGCGTTCCGATGCTGACTAAAATGCACATGAATGGCTATGACGTACTCAGCGTGAACAACGGCCCCTGGCGGGTGTGCACCAAAGGTGACCGGCTGGGAGCCTTTGGCAGCAGAGAGGAAGCACTGGCCTATGCGGCTTCGCTTCCCGCCTACAGAGCCCGGTCGGGTAAAGCGTCGCGTAGCCACAAATCAGAAAGCCAGAAATCAGACAAATAGTGCCCTTGAAGCCCCGGTACGCCGGGGCTTTTAATTGCTGTCAGGCGTGGAGATCAGTAACCGCCGCCACCCATCCCGCCCGTGGAGGGGGAATACTCTCTGGCTTTTTGTTGGGCACGACTCCATTGCGCGCAGGTCATGAAACTTTTGTGGTCGACCTTGCCCTGGCTGTCGAAACTGACGTTATACGGCTGCTGATGGCCGGCCTGGGTCAGCTTGTAGTCAAAGCAGGTGCCAGGTTCTACCGTGCGCTGAGTTATCGATAAAGGCTGGCCGCCAATCTGCTGGACTTGATCCTTGCTCATGCCGGTCTCGACCTTGGCGACCAGCGGTTGGTCTCGATAAATCTGTGAATCCGTATTACAACCACCTGACGCCGCCAGCACGGCAATCAGCGCGCAAAGAGGCTTGTTCATGACAGCGCTCTCTAGTGAGCTTTCGTTCGACTGATGTTCTTTGCTTTCACTTCTTCAGCATAGCCCGCCAGTCGCTCTTCATCGCCCTGGAACAACGCGCACAGCCTTAGCGTTGCCTCTGCGTCCACATCATTGCCGGCCAGGCGCAACTGCTCTGCGATGCGCAAAAGCTCTACCGCCGACCACCTCAGGTCGGAGGCTACACCTTGCAGGTCGCGCCGAAGTTGCTGTTCATATTCGTTAAGCCACATGATGACCTCCTGCAATTCCCCGCTACGAAATAGTAGTCCCATTTACCTCTCTGGAGCGTTATGTTCGTCTGATCGCAAGAGAGTCGAAATCATGCAACAACCTGTCTACCAACTGTTGGAAGTGGCCCACGGCAAACCGATCAAACTCTGGACCGAGGGTGTGCCGGTTGAAAGCGAAGCCCGGCAGCAATTGATCAATACCGCGAAGATGTCGTTCATCTTCAAGCACCTGGCGGTGATGCCGGATGTGCACCTGGGCAAAGGGTCCACCATCGGCAGCGTGATCCCGACCGTGGGCGCGATCATCCCGGCGGCCGTGGGGGTGGACATCGGCTGCGGCATGATTGCCGCGCGCACTTCACTGACCGCCGACGACTTGCCGGACAACCTGCACGGCCTGCGCAGCGCCATCGAAAAGGCCGTACCCCATGGCCGCACGCTGAGCCGTGGCCGACGCGACGAAGGCGCCTGGAACCACGTTCCACAGCAGGCCGATCAAGCCTGGGCGGCGCTGAGCTCACGGTTCAAGGCGATCACCGACAAATACCCGAAACTCGCCAGCACCAACAACCGTCAGCACCTGGGCACCCTCGGTACCGGTAATCACTTCATCGAGGTCTGCCTGGACGAGGTCAACCGTGTCTGGTTCATGCTGCACAGCGGTTCTCGCGGCGTTGGCAATGCCATCGGGACCCTGTTCATTCAATTGGCCCAGGCGGACATGCGCCAGCACATCGCCAATCTGCCGGACCGCGATCTGGCCTATTTCAAGGAAGGTAGCCGGCATTTCGATGACTACGTCGAAGCGGTGGGCTGGGCTCAGGACTTCGCCCGGCAGAACCGCGCGTTGATGATGCAGGCGGTGATTCAGGCCGCGCGGCAAGTGATCCGCAAACCCTTTGAAGTCGCGCTGGAGGCTGTGAACTGCCACCACAATTACGTTCAGAAAGAGCGGCACTTCGGTGAAGACGTCCTGGTCACTCGCAAGGGCGCGGTGTCGGCGAAGAAGGGCGAACTGGGGATCATTCCCGGTTCCATGGGCGCCAAAAGCTTCATCGTTCGAGGTCTCGGCAACGAGCAATCGTTCTGCTCCTGCAGCCACGGTGCCGGTCGTACCATGAGCCGCACCAAAGCCAAAAATACCTTCACTGTCGCAGACCAGATCCGCGCGACCGCTCATGTGGAGTGCCGAAAGGATGCAGCGGTCATCGATGAGATTCCGATGGCTTACAAGGACATCGACAAAGTCATGTATGCCCAGCGTGATCTGGTGGAAGTGCTGCACACCTTGCGACAGGTGGTCTGCGTAAAAGGGTAGGGATGGAAGGTGCTTCCACTGGTCGGGAACATTAACGCGAGTGAACAGCTCTGCTGTCGTATTGAGGTAGTGATTTATTCGCTGGGGCGAGGCCATCTCGAAATGACGACTACCGATGATTTCAGACACCATGCACATGAGCTGATCGTTGACCTGGATGCGGCAACCACGGAAATGATGAAACTGATCTCGGCCCATCAGCTGAGCGGTCCGGAATGGGAGCGGGTCACGAAGTGGCAGCATGAAGCGTACGAGCGATGGATGAAGTACCTGAATGCGGGGTCGTATCCCGATTCCGGCTCAGGGGCCGTGCCGGGGCAGGGCGAAGCCCCTGTTTAAAGACTCGTCGGGTGTCCGCTGGATGTCTGCGCAAGTACAGGCTACATTTCCCGTTTTTCAGGATAGGGAAGCGTTATGCGCAGGTTGATAGCGGGAATAGCGGTGGCTGTGTTGGCGGGCTGTTCATTACCCGCATCCGTGGTGCCCGGCGAGCCCAATATCAGCAAATACAGCGATAAGGCGCCCAAGGAATATGCCGCGTGTGTATTGCCGTTGTGGCGTCAGGAGATTCCGGGATCGACGCAATCGGCGATTTCCAATGGCTACCGGATCACCGCACCGAGCATCATCACGGCTGACGAAATTCTGGTTATTGTGAAATCGAAGGATGGCAGCCAGGTATCGCTTTACCAGGGGCCACCGTGGGCCAAGTCAGGGGCGCTGCGCCAGGCTGTCCGGGATTGTTTGTAGCGCTCAATTCGTTCGTCCTTCGTTAGTGCCTGACGACCTGTGCCGTATGTCGGAGCCATATGTCGGAATCCAGGAACGGTCATTCCTGAAATAACTTCCAAGAGCGAACAGTCCCTGGACGTTTGGCTATGAATGATGATCGAAAAAAGGCAGCCCTCGATGCCTGGTACCGGCTTTTTGGAGGGTGGAACAGTCAGTAGATGACTTAAAAATAGTGTGGATATTTAATGAGTTAGGAGATTTAGTAACTGGATAGTGAGTCAGAATATCTTGTTACAAGTCGCACGATTGGGTAATATCGCCCCCGCGTTCACCACCACGGTTTATGCATTTTTAAAGCCCAGGCGTCCATCAGCTGCCTGGGCTTTTTTTTTGTCTGGAATCTGGAATGGCTTATGAGCGCGCTGCCGGCAGAGGGCCAGCAGCGTCGATGATGAGCGTGATGGACAAACGTTATTGATGCCTGTCGTTACCCGGCCGGATCGGCCTTGCGCCGATCGCTCCCGGATGGGTTGCCAGTGTCAAGAAGCCTCCTCTCTACCAGGACATTTTGCAGGGCCTGGCGTGCCGAAGGGCTTAGCTGATGTTCTCTCTCCTTGAGTTCGAGCAAGATGGGGTTGGACCATCCACGATAGGTTTGCTCGGGAGTTTGATTAGATGTCATCTATCTCTCCTTTGTGAGTCGCCCGACAACACAGTGGGCGAAGTCCTGTGCGCTAAAAATCCTAGTTGAGGAAACGACTTGTCGCCAGTGAACGCATTGCCTATGAGGTGCCGATCATCCTTCGCGACGCGGGTAGTCCACGATTCGGGCGTACACTAAAAAGGCTACCTCATCAAAAGGAGCCGCATATGATCGCCGACCAAATAAACAGACAGGAGTCGGAGCAAAGCGCTGTTTGGGATCAATACTTCTGTGCCGCGTTGATTGCCGAAAGCCATCTGACGGCACCGGTGGTTGGAGAAGCCACCCACGAAGACAGGCAGAATCTGTTAATCCAAAGGGCCAAAGCACTCGCCGATAAGATGCTGGAAAACAGAAGATAACCGGAGCCCAGCCATTGCGCTGGGCTCTTCACTTTTTGATGTTCTTATCTTTCTTCCAAGTGAACGCTGCTTGGTCGCGGATCGGCTACAGTTAGTAGTTCATGGATACGGAGATCGAACATGAAGTGCCTAATCTGTCAGGCTGCCTCTAATACTGTTCACGCGGCTGGAGACTGGTCAGAAGTCAAATGCCCGGCCGGATGTGGACGCTACAAGGTCTCGGCGAACCTTGTGGCGAAAATGAAACTCAAGAACGAGTTCTTTGACATCGAACGCACAAGACGATGGCTTGAGATGGCGCGTAATGACGATCCGGTGCCGTTGATATCCACCTACGATTACAACGTTTCCTTATTGCATCGCGACGCCGAGGAGAGGTCGGTCATCGCGCCGAGTCGTTCCAGGCAGCCGTTGGTCGCGGATTAGAATCCGTCTGTCCTGGCTGTAACCCCGCCCCCCTTCGGCAGCGCCTACAGGGGCTCGCGCAAGTATTGCTCGATCTATCGACAAAAAAACAAGCAACCTCCATGGATAGCCCCTGTCGATATCCACATGTCCCCGCTATTCATCACACCTACCCAGGTTGTCAGCATTGATGGCGGGCTGAAAGCGGCTAACTGAATGATCAGGAGGTGGCTATGAACTGTCCGCTGTGTGGAAACACTAATGCGCTGGAAGATCTTTCGTTCGGGGGCGGCTTGCGCATTTATTGTGAGCCGTGCGGTGGTTTCTATCGGATCTCGACAACCCTGAATACCTTGGCCGACGGGAGGATCTTTGACACCGAGCGCACTCGAGCCCGACTGAAAAAAAAGCGTGAAACCGACAAGTTGGAAGATCAGGAGCCGGCGCTAGGCGTGGAGGACAAAGACCTGCTCGTCGAGCCCAACTGATGTGTCGCACGACTCGCCTGACCTTGAAGCCGGGTGTCGAACGGGATTCCAGGCCAGGTGAGCGTGCCAGATCCATGCGAACTTTAGTCCTGAGAAACGCTTAAGCGGCCCGGTTAATGATGAGCCTGTGCCACTCCGCGCAAAACCGTCGCGGCGGCGGATTGAGATCGAGTGCTGGCAATGTTTCCCAGCGATACGACGCCCACCAGACGCTTGTCTCGGTTGAGCACAGGCAGGCGACGCAGTTGCACGTCCGCCATGTTCTTTGCCACATGCTCTATGTCTTCATCCTCAAAGCAATAGCGGATGCCGCCAGTCATTACTTTACTGATAGGGGTTTTGCCGGGGAGTCCTTCGGCTACGGCTCTAATGGCTATATCCCGGTCCGTGATCATGCCAATCAGACGCTCTTGCTCCTCAACCATGATGGCGCCGCTATCGATCCTGGCCATCATGTTCGCGGCCTCCTGGATCGTCTGGCTTGGCTTGGCTGTTAAAACATCTTTCGTCATGACTTCCGAAATCTTCATGAAAAGACTCCTTTAAAGTGATGCTTCAGTGAATAAGGGCTGCCAATTTTTTCGACTTGGAGGGGAAGGGCGGGTTCAGATTGTTTTGTTCCCATTCGTCATGGCGGCGGACTGACGTCAATCTCGGCCCTCGATAGGTTCTATCAGTTCTGAGCCCTGGTTCCTGACATTGCCCACGGCCATGTCCACTTTGAACCATTCGAAGGCATCGCAAGGTTCGCGTTGCTGCAGGAGTATCTGTTCGGCGCGTTCCTTGGGTGTGTAGGGGTCAATCCATTCCCGGGCCAGTTCGGGACTGAGCGTCACGGGCCGACGGTCGTGAAGATCCACCATGCCGCCTTCACTGTCCGCGGTGATGATCACGAAGCCGTCATGCTCGTCCGGCTCCTTTTCGTACCTTGGATACTGACCAATTGCGGCGCACAGGATCGGCGCGTGATCCTTGCGACGGATCAGGTAAGGCTGTTTCTTCGGACCGCCCTCGTAAACCCATTCAAACCAGTTGTCGATGGCAATAATTGCCCGGTGCGGCCATATCTCCTTGAAGAATGGGTCATGGGCGACTTTCTCAACCCTGGCGTTGATCGGTGTCGCATGATCTCTGGCCCAGTGCGGTCGCCAGCCCCAACGAACCCTGTCGGCGTGCAGCATGCCGCTTTCCTCGTGGAACAAGGCGAGCTGAGTCGATGGCGCGGCGTTGTAGAGTTCGAGCGGCTGATCGCCAGCATTGTTGACCAGGGCGTTGGGCATACTCAGCGCCGCCACGAACTCGTGAACACCTCGATACTGCGAAAGTCGTCCGCACATGGCTGGGCCCTCATGCTTAATCCTGAGCTTAGACAATAGTTTCAGGGCGATCCATGAGGCTATCTGACATATCTCACTGGGGGCGTACCCCCGAGCAACCGAAGTCGGATGGGGGTCAATGAACCGCCGAGGACCTGGTAACCGGGACGTGATCGAATCTGGAAATCGCTTTGATCCAGAAACGACGATATTTGGTCTGGTCGGGCGCCAGTGGTTTGTGATTTGACCAGGGATGCTCGGTTTTCAAGCTGGCGTGGTACACCTCCCACTCCTTCTCCTCGGCCACTTCCTTGGCCCTTTTCTCATCATCGAACCAGCCAAGTACATAAACTTCGCCCTGATCCATTCCATGCTCGATCAGCAGATAGATATCTTTCATCAGCTTGAACCCACGACTACACGTTCTAAAATCCCCTGATGCCGGGGCATTGTTTTGACTATCGGCAGTACTTTCGATTATTGAGTATTGTCGATCAATGGCGCGAAGTCGATCTTGTGTCCGAAAGCCTGGCCGATCGCGCCGCACAGGATCGGTGCCGCGCGGTCCAGGCCGCATCCGGGATTCGCGGGTTTCTTGATTGATGTCAATCGCCTGAGTCGAGCTGTTCTGTATTCTGCGGAGAAACCGACAGCTGAAGCGAGGGCGAAAAATCATGCTCTATCCGCTGTTTCTAACCTTCCATCTGTTTGCCGCCCTGATCTTTATCGGCACGGTGTTCTTCGAAGTCCTTTTTTTGGAAAGCATCCGCAAACAGTTGCCCGCCAAAGTAATGCTGCTGGTCGAGCAGGGTATTGGCCGCCGAGCCCGCACCCTGATGCCGTGGGTGCTGCTGGTATTGTTCGGCGCGGGGCTGGGCATGGTCTGGTTGCGCTATTTGCCCGTCCTTGCAACGCCACTGGCCTCATCGTTCAGCACCTTGTTGCTGTTGAAAATCGTGGTAGCCGTGAGCGTGTTGCTGCATTTCCTGGGTGCCATGTTTTTGTTCAAAAGCGGCCGAATGAGCGCTCGATACCTGCATTTCATCCATGGCAGTCTGTTCTGCCATATGGTCGTCATCGTACTGCTGGCCAAGGGGATGTTTTACCTGACGTGGTGACCATTGCTGACCGAAGGTCTGTCCTGCAAGCACTTGGCTTGCGCTTGATACAAGTCAAGGAGCATTGATCGCCAATCCCGGACACTGCTGATCCGCAGCCAGTCTCGGAGACCTGTCATGCTCGATTTTTCTCACGCCCCCGGCGATCTGATCGCTCGGTGCGATCAGGGCGTACTCGACCCCAACTGCCATGCCGACACGCAAAAGTTTCATGACGGCATCGGCTCTCTGGATTTGCTTCGTGCCTTGCGCGTCAGCCGCCAGAAACGACGCCCGATCGCCCTGAACGTACAGCTGCCTTCCAGCCTCAAGCCAGCCTTTTGTTCCCCGCGCGATGCCTCCTGCGAGCGCGGCGAAATCGAACACTACCTTCTGCGCCTGGAGCAGGAGATCGACCTCGTCGGTTGTCATCTGGGAGCGGAGCAACGGGTCGAACAATTTCATCTCGGCGGCGGAACACCCACCATCGCTCATCTCGAGCGGCTGATGAATCATCTGCGTGGTCGATTCAATTTTCTCGAGCATGAGTGCGGCGACTACAGCGTCGACGTGGATCTACACCATACCGATTGGTCGACCATGGGCGCGCTGCGCGCTCAGGGATTCAATCATGTCAGCATTGGTGTTCCGGATATCGACACAGACTGTGACATGTCGGTGGCCTGCTACCAGAACCCGGCCCCCATTCATTCACTGATCGATGCCGCCCGTACCTTTGGTTATCGATCGATCAATGTCGATCTGGGTTTTGGCCATGCCTGGCAAACGCCAGAAAGCTTCGCGCTGAAACTGGCGGCGATCATTGAGCTGGAGCCGGACAGGCTGATGGTGTTCGACTATGCCCGACCACCACGCCGCTATCGGCCAAGGCTCGGCGACAAGGTCAGGGAACTGTGCAGCCAGGACGATAAAGGCGCGATGCGCCAGATCGCCTTCGAACAGTTGATCGCCGTGGGCTATCACTACATCGGTATGGGGCAGTTTGTGCGGCCCGATGATGATCTGGCGTTCGCTCAGGAGCGCGGCCGATTACGTCGCACCTGTGACGGTTTTACCCGTCACGGTTATTGCGACCATATCGGCTTCGGTTTGGGGGCTATCAGTCAAATCGACGATTTGTATACGCAAAACACCGATGCACCCGAGCGTTATCAGCAGCAGCTGGATCGGGGCCAATTGCCGACGTCTCGTGGCTGGCGTTTCGAGGCGGGGGATCAGATAAGGCACATGGTCATGGAGCGACTGGCGTGTGATCAAGAGCTGGATATCCTCGCCATCGAGCGGCGCTATGGACTGATTTTCTCCAGGTACTTTGCATCTGTCTGGCCATTGCTGGAGCAATTGAGTCGTGACGGGTTGATTGAATTGTCGGACCGTTTCATCAGCATTCTTCCCGCCGGCCGGCCGGAAGTGGATGCCATCTGCAGCCTGTTTGAAAAGGATTCGGGCAGTGCAACGCATTAACCCTCCTGCGAGTTGATTGATCATGAAACCTGCATTCGATTTCGATCGAGCCCTGGTCGAAAAGTATGACCGTCCGGGGCCGCGCTATACCTCTTACCCCACGGCGCCGCAGTTTCATCAGGCGTTTGCCATCGACGATTATCAGCGTGCCGCCTCCGACAGCAATCTGGCGGCAGTGCCCAAGCCATTGTCGGTGTATATCCATATTCCGTTCTGCAAGAGCCTTTGCTACTACTGCGCCTGCAACAAAATCATTACCCAGAAAACCCATCGGGCGGTCGAATACCTGACGTACCTCAAGCGTGAAATCGTGATGCAGGCCGCGTTGTTCGACAGCACGCGCAAACTCACGCAACTGCACCTGGGCGGGGGCACGCCGACGTATTTGACCAGTGAGCAGCTGGCGGACCTGATGGACTGCTTGCACCAGGCGTTCGACATGGACGACAGCGATGACCATGAGTTTTCCATCGAAGTCGATCCGCGCACCATCAGCACCGAGCAGATCCAGTCGCTGCGCCAACTGGGCTTCAATCGTCTGAGCTTCGGCGTGCAGGACTTCGACCCCGACGTGCAGGTGGCGGTCAATCGCCAGCAAAGTGAAGAGCAGATCTATGCGCTGGTCGCGGCGGCGCGGGAGGTGCAATTCAAGTCGATCAGCGTCGATCTGATTTACGGCCTGCCACTGCAAACCGTGAACAGTTTCGACGTTACCCTTGGCAAGATCATTGCCCTGCGTCCGGACCGGATTGCCGCTTACAGCTACGCCCATTTACCCGAGCTGGTGCGCGCACAACGGTTGATTCGCCCGGCGGACATGCCGCCACCGGAACGCAAGCTGGAGTTGCTGGAGCTGACCATTCGCCGGCTGACCGAGGCCGGTTATGTTTATATCGGCATGGATCACTTCGCCTTGCCGGACGACGAACTGGCGCTGGCCCGCACCCATGGCACCTTGCAACGCAATTTTCAGGGCTACTCGACCCATGCCGACTGCGATTTGATCGGCCTTGGAGTGTCCTCGATCGGCAAGGTCGGCGACAGCTACAGCCAAAGCGTCAAGGAGCTTTCGCAGTACTACGCCCGTATCGATCAAGGTTTGTTGCCGGTGCATCGGGGTTATCGCTTGAGCGCCGATGACTTGCTGCGCCGTGAGGTGATCAGCGACCTGATGTGCCACGGCAGGATCGATTTCGCCAAGTTCGAAGCGGGTCATGGCATTTGCTTCACCGAGTATTTTGCCGAGGCGCTGGCGCAACTGGACGAGCAGGTGCGTGACGGACTCCTGCAGATTCACAGCGACCAATTGGTGCTGTTGCCGCAAGGGCATTTGATGATGCGCAGTGCCGCGATGGCGTTTGACGCTTACCTGGGCGAACAGCAAAAAGGTCAGTTTTCCCGCACCGTTTGAGGCTTCGGGAGGCTCTGGCGCACGGAATGTTATCGAGTTGATTTCAATCAAGGGCAGGGCGCACAACGCTCCCTAACATGGCCGAAAGCCCCTTCGAAATCAGCGAGTTCATGACAATCCATCCGCCTTCGACACATGGCAATCCGCGCATCTGGAGCGTCGGGCTGGTGCTGATGGTCTTGCTGGTGATCGCAGCGTTCGCGGCGGTGCAGGCCAAGTCTTACGGCGACATCGAGCAGCAGCGCATCGAGAAGGTCTTCCCGCAAACCGATTCGGTGTCCGCAGCCGAAGGCACGTTCAAGGTGCGCACGCTGTCCGCGGCCGGCAAGGTCATCGGGTATGTGTTCCAGAGCCTGGATGTGGTGGATATTCCGGCCTACTCGGGCAAACCCATCAACACCCAGGTGATCCTCGACACCGCCGGCATGATTCAGGACGCCTATGTGCTGGAGCACCACGAACCGATTCTGCTGATTGGCATCCCCGAAGAAAAACTCCACGGTTTCAGCGCCCGATACAAAGGGATCAAGGTCAGCCAGCGGGTAGTCGTCGGCCATTCCAGTGACCCGAGCGCGGTCACCGTGGATGCCATCGCTGGCGCAACGGTCACCGCCATGGTGGTCAATGAGGTCATCATGCGTGCCGCCCATGAGGTGGCCGTATCGCTGAAACTGATCGAGGACAGGAGCGGGGTGGTGAACAAGCCCGCCATCGTGCGCCAGGACTTTTTCGAGCCTGCCACCTGGGAGCAACTGACCGGTAACGGCGCCATTCGCCGGTTGAACCTGACCCGTGGGCAGGTCGATGCAGCCTTCAAGGGCACCGAAGCCGAAGGCGTCGACAACGCCGGCCCGGATCAAGTCGATGACACTTTTATCGAGCTGTACACCGCCGACCTGAACCCGCCGACCATTGGTCGTGCGCTGCTGGGCGACAATCAATATCGCTTGCTCATGCAGGAACTCAAACCCGGCGAGCAGGCCATCTTGGTGCTGGGGCATGGGCTGTTTTCCTATAAAGGCTCGGGTTATGTGCGCGGCGGGATTTTCGATCGGGTGCAATTGCGCCAGTTCGGCAACGTCATCAGCTTTCGCGACATGGACCATCAGCGGCTCTCCGACGTGTTTGCCAAGGGCATGCCTGAGTTCAATGAAATGTCGATTTTCATTGTACGCAAACCGGCTGGGTTCGATCCGGGATCGCCTTGGTCCCTGGAGCTCCTGGTGCGACGTCAGACGGGACCGGTCAGCGGCACCTTCAGCAGCTTCGAACTGCCTTATCAACTGCCCGAGCCCTACCTTGAACGACCTGCACCCAGTGCCGAAGAACAGGCGGCCATCGAGGAAGCCAGCCGGCCGATGTGGTTGACCATCTGGTACCAGAAACACTTCCAGATCGCCGTCCTCGCGAGTGCGTTGTTGCTGCTGACGGCCATCCTGTTCCTGCAAGACAAACTCACCCGTCGGCCACGCTTTCTGCACTGGCTGCGCCGTGGTTACTTGCTCTTTACCGTGGTCTTTTTGGGCTGGTATGCCCTGGGGCAGTTGTCGGTGGTCAATGTCCTGACCTTTGTGCATGCGCTGTTCGAGCACTTTCGCTGGGAGCTGTTTCTCACCGATCCGCTGATCTTCATGCTCTGGGTCTTCACCGCCGCGAGCATTCTGCTGTGGGGCCGTGGTGTGTTCTGCGGCTGGCTGTGCCCGTTTGGCGCCTTGCAAGAGTTGATCAACGAAGCCGCGCGCAAATTGAAAATTCCCCAGTACGAATTGCCCTTTGCGGTGCATGAGCGGCTGTGGGCGATCAAATACATCATCTTGCTGCTGCTTTTTGGCATCTCCCTGGAATCGATGTCCACCGCCGAGCTGTTCGCCGAGGTGGAACCCTTCAAGACCGCCATCACCCTCAAGTTCGACCGCCAGTGGTGGTTCGTGCTCTATGCGGTAGCGCTGCTGGTCATCAATCTTTTCACGCGAAAAGTCTATTGCCGCTACATCTGCCCGTTGGGTGCAGCGCTGGCGATCCCAACCAAATTGCGCCTGTTCGACTGGCTCAAGCGCCGCAAGGAATGCGGCAGCCCCTGCCAGTTGTGCGCCAAGGAATGCGAGATCCAGGCGATTCATCCCGATGGCCGGATCAATGCCAACGAGTGCCACTACTGCCTCGATTGCCAAATGACCTACCACAACGAAGACAAATGCCCGCCGCTGATCAACAAGCGCAAGAAGCGCGGCAAACCGGCACCCGTGGCGGTGCAACTGATACCTGTCGTGGAAGTGCCAGCGGCTGAATGAAGCTCGCAAGCGCACGTCTGCAGTGACCGTTTTATCCCTTCAAGGAGCACGCAACATGACTGACACAGAATCCAAAAAATCCATGCAGGAAGAGGAACAGGCGGGACTCAGCCGTCGCGGTTTTCTGGGCAGCAGTGCTGTCACCGGTGCGGTGCTGGCGGGGGCCACGACCCTCGGCGGCGCAGTGTTCAGCCGTGAATCCTGGGCGGCCGCGGTCAAGGATGCGCAGGCGAAAACCCATGTCGGCCCCGGTGAGCTGGACGAATACTACGGCTTCTGGAGCGGTGGTCATCAGGGCGAAGTGCGGGTACTGGGCGTGCCGTCGATGCGTGAGTTGACGCGTATTCCGGTGTTCAACGTCGATTCGGCCACCGGCTGGGGCCTGACCAACGAAAGCAAACGGATCCTGGGCGACAGTGCAAAGTTTCAGAACGGCGATTGCCATCACCCGCATATCTCCATGACCGATGGCAAGTACGACGGCAAGTACCTGTTCATCAACGACAAGGCCAACTCCCGTGTCGCGCGCATCCGCCTGGACATCATGAAGTGCGACAAGATGCTTACAGTGCCGAACGTGCAAGCCATTCACGGCCTGCGTCTGCAAAAAGTGCCCTACACCAAGTATGTGTTCGCCAATGCCGAGTTCGTCATCCCACACCCCAATGACGGCCGCACGTTCGATCTGCAAGACAAGAACAGCTTCACCCTGTTCAACGCCATCGATGCCGAGAAAATGGAGATGGCATTCCAGGTGATCGTCGACGGCAACCTGGACAACGCCGATATGGATTACACCGGTAAGTACGCCGCGTCTACCTGCTACAACTCGGAGAAGGCTTACGATCTTGGCGGCATGATGCGCAACGAGCGCGACTGGGTCGTGGTGTTCAACATCCCGCGCATCGAGGCTGCGATCAAGGCCGGCAGGTTCATCACTCTGGAAGACTCGAAAGTGCCAGTGGTCGACGGTCGTAAAACCGATGGCAAGGACTCCGAGTTCACGCGCTATATCCCGGTGCCGAAGAACCCCCACGGCCTCAACACTTCATCTGATGGCAAGTATTTCATTGCCAACGGCAAGCTGTCGCCAACGGTATCGATGATTGCCATCGACCGGCTGGACGACTTGTTCGCCGATAAATTCAAAGACCCGCGTGAGGTTATCGTCGCCGAGCCGGAGCTGGGCCTGGGCCCTTTGCACACCACTTTCGACGGACGCGGCAACGCCTACACCACGCTGTTTATCGACAGTCAGGTGGTGAAGTGGAACATGGAGGAAGCGATACGCGCCTACAAGGGCGAGAAGGTCAATTACATCAAGCAAAAGCTCGACGTGCAGTATCAGCCTGGCCATAACCACGCCTCGCTGACCGAAACCAGTGAAGCGGATGGCAAGTGGCTGGTGGTGTTGTGCAAATTCTCCAAGGACCGCTTCCTGCCGACCGGGCCGCTGCACCCGGAAAATGACCAGTTGATCGATATTTCCGGCGAAGAGATGAAGCTGGTACACGACGGCCCTGCGTTTGCCGAACCTCACGATTGCATCATGGCGCGCCGGGACCAGATCAAGACCCAAAAGATCTGGAGCCGCAACGACCCTTTCTTTGCCGCCACCGTGGAGCTGGCCAAGAAAGACGGGATCAACCTGGAGACCGACAACAAGGTCATCCGCGACGGTAATCAGGTGCGGGTCTACATGACCTCCATGGCGCCGGCCTATGGTCTGACCGAGTTCACCGTCAAGCAGGGCAACGAGGTCACCGTGATCATCACCAACATCGACCAGATCGAGGATGTGACCCACGGTTTCGTCATGACCAACCATGGCGCCAGCATGGAGATCAGCCCGCAGCAAACGTCGTCCATCACCTTTACCGCCGACAAGGCCGGCCTGCATTGGTACTACTGCAGCTGGTTCTGCCATGCGCTGCACATGGAAATGGTCGGGCGCATGAAGGTCGAGCGGGCCTGACGGTTGCCAATCGACGGGAGCGGGCCGATGACCGATATCAAGTGCAATCCGATCAAGGTGGTCGCGGTTGCGCTCCTGCTGATGTCCGGCAGTGCGCTGGCGGTGCAACCCATCACCACGTTGCCGTTGCGGGTTGACGCTGAACAACGCTGGCACTTGCCGGCGGGCGAGTACCGTGGCTCGTTCAGCGTCGATCAACCGATGCAGATTCTCTGCGAGCCCGGCGCGGTGTTTCAGGCGCAAGGGCAGGGCAATGGGGTGATCGTCAGCGCGCCGGATGTCCGGATCGAGGGCTGCACTTTTCTGGATTGGGGGCACGACCTCACGGCCATGAACGCGGCGGTGTTCCTCCAGCCGCAGGCCCGTGGCGCGGTGATCAAAGGCAATCGCCTGCACGGTCAGGGCTTCGGTATCTGGGTCGATGGCACGCAGGATGCGAGCCTTATCGACAACCACATCCAGGGGGATCCGGGGCTGCGTTCCCAGGATCGCGGCAACGGCATTCATTTGTATGCGGTGCATGGCGCCAGGGTCATTGGCAACCAGGTGCGCGACACCCGCGATGGGATCTACATCGACACCTCCAACGGCAACCTGCTACAGGGCAATACCCTGGAAGACCTGCGTTACGGCGTGCATTACATGTTCGCCAACGACAACCGGCTGATCGGCAACACCACCCGCCGCACCCGCACCGGCTACGCCTTGATGCAAAGCCGCAAGCTCACGGTGATCGGCAACCGTTCCGAGCAGGATCAGAACTACGGCATCCTGATGAACTACATCACCTATTCAACCTTGCGCGACAACTTCGTCACGGACGTGCGCGACGGCTCGACCGGCGACAGCATGATCAGCGGCGCCGAGGGCAAGGCGTTGTTCATCTACAACTCGCTGTTCAACCGCATCGAACACAACCACTTCGAGCACAGCGCCGTGGGCATTCACCTCACCGCCGGCTCCGAAGACAACCGCATCGCCGACAACGCCTTTGTCGGCAACCAACGGCAGGTCAAGTATGTCGCCACCCGCCTGCAGGAATGGTCGGCGGATGGCCGGGGCAATTACTGGAGCGATTACCTGGGCTGGGATCGCAACAACGATGGCCTGGGCGATATCGCCTACGAACCCAACGACAACGTCGACCGCTTGCTGTGGCTGTACCCGCAGGTGCGGCTGTTGATGAACAGCCCCGGGATCGAATTGCTGCGCTGGGTGCAACGAGCCTTTCCGGTGATGAAATCGCCGGGCGTACTGGACAGCCATCCGCTGATGAATCCCACCACGCAACCCCTGACCCAGGAGCCCACCGCATGAACGTCATCGACATGGAAGGCGTCAGCCAGCGCTATGGGTACACGACCGTGTTGCATCAATTGAACCTGAGCCTGGGCGAAGGCGAAGTGCTGGGCTTGTTCGGGCACAACGGCGCGGGCAAGACCACCTGCATGAAACTGGTGCTCGGTCTGCTCCAGGCCAGTGAAGGGCTGGTCCGGGTGTTCGGCCGATTGCCCAGTGATCCGCAGGTTCGGCGCCTGCTGGGCTATTTGCCGGAGAACGTGACCTTCTATCCGCAGATGAGCGGCCTGGAGACCTTGCGTCATTTCGCCCGACTCAAAGGCGCAGCGCCCGCGCAGGTGGACGTGCTGCTGGAGGAAGTCGGCCTGGCGGGTGCGGCGCATCGACGGGTCAAGACCTACTCCAAGGGCATGCGCCAGCGCCTGGGACTGGCGCAAGCCTTGCTCGGCGAGCCGCGTTTGTTGCTGCTCGACGAGCCGACCGTCGGCCTCGATCCCATCGCCACTCAAGACCTCTATCGGTTACTCGACCGGCTGCGCAGCCAGGGCACCAGCATCATTCTCTGTTCCCACGTATTGCCGGGCGTCGAGGCGCATATCAACCGTGCAGCGATTCTGACCCAGGGGCGTCTGCTGGCCCTCGGCAGTCTGCGCAGCCTGCGCGAGGAAGCCGGGTTGCCGACGCTGATTCGCGCCAACGGCCTCAAGCACGCCGGGCCCTTGCAGCAATCCTGGAACAACGCCGGGCACGTCACCCAGCGCTGGGGCGTGGAGGGCCTTGAAGTGGCTGCGCTCAATGGCAACAAATTGGACTTGTTGCGCCAATTGCTCAATGAACACGAGCCGGCCGACGTGGAAATCGACCCACCGTCCCTGGAGGACATCTATCGCTATTACATGGGCCGGGCCGGTGCGGCCCCCAGTGGAGAGACCGTATGAACCCGATCTGGAACATGGCCCACAAGGAATTCAATGACGGTTTGCGCAACCGCTGGTTGTTGGCGATCAGCTTGTTGTTCGCAGTGTTGGCGACCGGCATCGCCTGGTTGGGTGCGGCGGCTTCCGGGCAATTGGGCTTCACTTCGGTGCCCGCCACCATCGCCAGCCTGGCCAGCCTGGCGACGTTCCTGATGCCGTTGATTGCCTTACTGCTGGCCTATGACGCCATCGTCGGCGAAGACGAAAGCGGCACGTTGCTGCTGTTGTTGACCTATCCGCTGGGGCGCGGGCACATCCTGCTCGGCAAGTTCGTCGGTCACGGATTGATCCTGGCGCTGGCGACCCTCATCGGTTTCGGCTGCGCGATGCTCGCAATTGCGGTGCTGGTGGAGAACGTCGAACTGAACCTGCTGCTCTGGGCTTTTGGACGATTCATGCTGTCGTCGACGTTACTGGGCTGGGGCTTTCTGGGGCTGGCCTATGTGCTGAGCAGTGTGTCTGCCGAGAAATCCACGGCTGCTGGGCTGGCGCTGGGGGTGTGGTTCTTCTTCGTGCTGGTATTCGACCTGGCGCTGCTGGCACTGCTGGTGCTCAGCGAAGGGCAGTTCAACCCGAAGGTTCTGCCTTGGTTACTGCTGCTCAACCCCGCCGATGTCTATCGCCTGATCAATCTCTCCGGTTTCGAGCCCGGCGCCGGTAGCGCTGGTGTGCTGACCCTGGGCAGCGATTTGCCTGTGCCGGGCTCGATGCTCTGGTTGTGCCTGCTGCTGTGGGTGGCGGTGCCTTTGGGCTTGGCCTGGTTGCTGTTCCGTCGACGGGCGACATGAATTCACACCTTGTTTTTTGGAGCATCTGACGATGAGTAATCTGTATTCGACGACGGTACGCGCCGTGGCGGGCCTGGTGGTCTGTCTGTTGCTGGCGGCCTGTGACAAACCCGTGCAAGCCACCTACAGCGATGCCGCCGCTGCTTTTCATCCCAGTGATGAATGCCATGTTTGCGGCATGATCATCGACGGCTTCCCCGGGCCCAAGGGCGAAGTCGTCGAGCGCAGCGGCATCAAGAAATTCTGCTCCACGGCGGAGATGATCGGTTGGTGGCTGCAACCGGAAAATCATCATGGCGAGGCCCGGTTGTATGTCCACGACATGGGCCGCAGCCCGTGGAACGCACCCAATGACGCCCATCTGATCGATGCCAAGGATGCGTTTTACGTGGTCGGCACCCAGCTCAAAGGCGCCATGGGTGTGGTGCTGGCGTCCTTCTCCAGCCAACAGGCTGCGGAGAAACTGGCCACCGACCAGGGCGGTCGTGTGCTGCGCTTCAGCGAGATCGATCAGGCGGTGCTTCAGCAGCAGCCAGCGATGTCGCACTCAACTCATTGATCGGCGAGCGATCGAGAAAAGTGATCGCCGTCAAGTCGGTATTTCTGCGTCTGTTCAAAGATAGGGGCTCACAACGTCCCCAGTGCTTGGCATTAACGATGCCCAGGAGAACATGATGCAAACCGAGTTTCAGGATCGTCTGGCGGTGGTCACCGGTGCCAGCTCCGGGATTGGCCTGGCGTTGTGCGCCGCGCTGTTGCCGCGTGGGGTCAAGGTGCTGGCGATGTCGCGCACCGTTGGTGAATTGCCGGCCTTGCAACAGATCTACGGCGAACGGCTGCAATGGTGCGCCGGGGACGTCACGTGCGAAGAAGACTTGCAAGGGCTGGCCCGGCGGGCGGCGGCGCTGGGGCGGGTGGATTATCTGGTGCCCAACGCGGGCATTGCCGAAATGGCCGACAGCCTGGACATGCCGGCCTTCCAGCGCCAATGGGCGGTCAATGGTGCCGGGGCGTTGAACACCCTGGCGGCGTTGCGCGGTGAGTTGGCGAACCCGGCTTCGGTGGTGTTTGTCGGTAGTTTTCTGACCGGGTCGAGCTTTCCCGGTCTGGCTGCCTGCATTGCCAGCAAGGCCGCGCTGGCGGCTCAGGCACGCACATTGGCGGTGGAGTTCGCGCGTTACGATGTGCGCATCAACCTTGTTTCGCCGGGGCCGACCGCGACTTCGATGTGGGATAACCTGGGGTTGAGCGATGGGGAGCTCGATGACGTCGCTGATACCTTGGGCAAACGTCTGTTGCCGGGGCATTTTCTTGATGCGTCGGCGGTGGCTAATGTGATTATTTTTCAACTGTCCCAAGGCGCCCGGGGTGTCTATGGGCAGGACTGGAAAGTCGATAATGGTTATACCTTGGGGTGATGGGTGAACTCACAATTTTGCGGATGTTCCCGGACCCTTGTGGGAGCTGGCTTGCCTGCGATGGCGGCCTGAGTCCTTGCGGATGAGCCCGGAACCCTGTGGGAGCGGGCTTGCTCGCGAAAGCGGCGTGTTGGGTGACATAGGTTTTGATGGTGTACATATCCGTTGCTGCGGTCACGGCTACTTAGGGTTCCGCTCTTACAGCGGGTTACTTTGAAAAGCGCAAAGTAACCAAACGCTTTCGCCCCTGACGTACGGTGGCTCGCCTAGGCTCGCCATGCCCTCACTCCGGTCCTGCTCCGTGAGCCCGCCGCCATCGGCCATCCATGGCCGGGGGCGGCTAACCCGGCATCCATGCCGGGTTGCCCACTGCGCAGAACCTGCGCTCGGCCTTCCGACGGGGCAGATCAAGATCAAGATCAAAAGCCAAAGCCAAAGCCAAAGCCAAAGCCAAAGCGAGGCGGCCTGATAGCCGGCCTGATGTTGGTTCGGTCAAGTCTGGTCAGCGGCGGTGTACCCGAATGCCATGCCTGACAAATTTTCAATGTGGGAGCGGGCTTGCTCGCGAAGAGGCCGTGTCAGTCGACATAAATGTTGAATGTAAGTCCGCCATCGCGGGCAAGCCCGCTCCCACAGGGAAATGCGTACGCTTGAAGAGACAGGCCGGCCGGTAGGCCGCCTCGCGGTGCTTTTGCGGTAGTCGCCCCCTCGAGAGGCCGAGAGGAGGTTCTGCGCAGTGGGCACCGCGGCAGGGATGCCGCGGTAGCCGCCCCCGGCCATGGATGGCCGATGGCGGCGGGCCCACGGAGCAGGACCGGAGCGAGGGCATGGCGAGCCTAAGCGAGCCACCGAACGAAAGGGGCAAAAGCGCTTTGGTTACTTTCGCGCTTTTCGAAAGTGACCCGCCGTAAGGGCGGAACCATAAGTCGCCGTGACCGCAGAAACGGATATACACCAAGATCTAATGCGAAGTCCCCTCCACAAACTCAATCTTGTTACCGACGTTATATTTACCCGACGGCTTGTTCATCGGCAGGCGCTTGATCTCTTTGAGGGTATTACTGTCGTACACAATCAGCGCGCCATCGGTAGCCCAGATACTCAGCAGCAGGTAGCGACCATCCCGAGTGAACTCAACATGGGCAGCCGTCTTACCAGGCATCGGACGCAAGGTATGGGCGATTTCCAGAGTCTGTTTGTCAATCAGGTGGATCGCATCGTTGTCCGGCCCGAAGAACACATCGGTCCAGGCATACCGCGAGTTGACGTGACTGCGCATGAAAAAGCCCGGCCCCAGGGTCGGAATTTCCTTGATCAGTTTCCAGGTCTTGAAGTCGATGACCGAGATCAATCCCTTGCTGATGTTCGGCGTGGCGAACACCCACTCACCGTTGCGTTTCCAGTAGGTCCCGGACCCCAGGTGCGGCATGCCCGGCAACGGTATGTCGGTGACCACCTGGCCACTGTCGAGGTCGATCACCTGGCCGCCCTTGGCCTTGCGCGACGTGGCCAGCAATTGCCTGTAGTCCGGTGAAAAGGAAAAGTCGTCCAGCACATCCCCAGCCTGGATCCGTCGGGGTTCGAAGTCCGGTGTACCGGCGCAGGGCAGCTCCCAGACTTCTTTTACGTCCTTGAGCGCCACGATGAAACTGTCCCGTGGCGGGGCTGTGTAGACCGCGCTGACCCGTGATGCGGTGCCGTCCTGGCCGATTGCGGGGATGGTTTTGACCAGTGACAGATCGCGGGCATCGAGCACCACCAGATTGCCCGGCAGATAGTTGCCCACCAGCACCCAGCGGCCATCCTTGCTCACCGCCAGGTTGCGGGTATTGAGCCCGGCGCGGACCTCGGCGATCAGCTTCAGGTTGTGCAAGTCGTACAGGCTGACCCAGCCATCCCGTGAGGCGAGGTAGACGAAGCGTCCATCCGGCGAGAACTTCGGTCCGCCATGCACCGCAAAGTGCGAAGCAAACCGCGCCAGCACTGAGAAACGATCGCCGTCGAGGATGTCGATGTGATGGTCGCCGGCTTCCACCACCACAAACAGGTTCAGCGGATCGGCGCCATGTTGGGGCGTGTCGGGCAGTTTGCTGATATCGGCGAGAATGGAATGACTGCCGCGAATGTCATCGTTATTCCAGGTGGGCGGGGTGGCGGGTGGTTGCTGAAGGTAATCCACCAGGGCATCGATCTGTGCCGGACTGAATACGTTGGCATACCCGGTCATCTGACTCGCAGGGCGGCCGTTCTGAATGACGCTGCGGATTTCATCGGGTTTGATCCGGCTCAGACTCTCCGGCAGCAAGGCCGGCCCCGTACCGCCTAAACGGTTGACGCCATGGCAGCGCTGGCAATGTTGTTGGTAGAGGTCGGCGGCTGCGTCGGAGGATGGAACCGTTGCGCTGGCATGGGCCGCGCCGATCCATAACAATGGGGCAAGCAGCATGCGCCTCATATCGCCACCTTACCGTGGCGTTGCAACACGGGAGCGGAGTAAAAGCGTGCCGGGTATTCCTGCTGTTGGGTCGCGAACAGATCGACCACTTTGCCGATCACCGTCAGCGTCGGAATGCCCGGTGGACAATCCTGCGCCAGGGTCGGTAACTGGTGCAGCATGCCTCGGGCGACGTGCTGGTCGGGACGTGTGCCGTTGCTGATCAGCGCCGCCGGTGTATCGGCGGCCATTCCGGCTTCAATCAAGCGCTGGGCGATAATCCCGAGGTTCGATAACCCCATGTAAAACACCAGGGTCTGGCTGTTGTCGGCGAGGCTGCTCCAGGGTAGCGACAACTCACCATCGCGCTGCAAATGTCCGGTAATGAAGCGGCAGGAATTGACCAGGTCCCGGTGGGTCAGCGGAATGCCGGCGTAAGCACTGCAGCCGGAAGCAGCGGTGATGCCCGGGACAACCTGGCAATCAATGTTGCGTTGCAGCAGATACTCCAGCTCCTCGGCGCCACGGCCGAATATGAACGGGTCGCCGCCCTTGAGCCGGACCACGCGCTGCCCCTGGTCGGCGAGATCGGCGAGCAGCTCGTTGATCTGTTCCTGGGGCAGGCTGTGGCAGCCACTGGCCTTGCCGACGTAATGCCGGGCGCAGGTGAGGGGGATCAATGTCAGCAGCTCGGGGCTGATCAGGCGGTCGTAAACCACGGCGTCGGCCTGCATCAACAGGCTCCAGGCACGCAGGGTCAGCAAGCGTGGATCGCCGGGCCCCGCGCCGACCAGGGCCACTTCGCCCGGTCTGAACGGGGACGCAAGTGCGGCCGGTAAAACAATCGATGGGTGCATGGGACGTCCTTGGTTCTTCATCAGGTGGGCCGGCCCCATCCTTTGCCAGATGGCTCGCCAGGCGGGTGCTTCAGTGCATGACGCAAGGGATGGTGATTAATGGCGGCATACCGATTTCTTCGTCGCTGAGATGGCAGCCGGGGTCCTGGCCCCAGAGGTCGCCTTCGGCCCAGGCGCGGGTGCGGGTATTGCCGTTGCAGATGTTCAACCAGCGGCATTGGCCACAACGGCCACCGACGGCACGCGGATGCACACGCAGTTGCTGCAGCAAGGCGTCCGGCTGGTCCAGCCAGAGCGTGCGGAACGGCGTATGCCGGACGTTGCCCACCGAGTGCTGCCACCAATAGGTGTCGGGATGCACTTCGCCGGTGTTGTCGATGTTGGCGATGCCGCTGCCCGAGGCGTTGCCGCCCCAGGCGCGGAGCATGTGTTCCAGGCGCGGATAATGTTCGGGTAGATGCAGGCCCACCCATTGCAGCAAGAGAATCGCGTCGGCATCGTTGTTGCCGCTGACAAAATCGCTGTCGCGACCGTGCTCGATGTCTTCCCAGGCCTGTTCGAAGATCAGCGTCATCGCCTCGCGGCTCATCTGCTGTCGGGCGTCGAGCTTGCGACTGCGTTTGCCGCGACCGCTGTAATTGAGGTGCGACAGATAAAACTTCTGCACGTCGTACTCGCGCATCAGCGCCAGTAACTGTGGCAATTGCTGATGGTTCTCTTGGGTCAGGGTGGTGCGCAGGCCGACGCGAATACCCTGTTCACGACAGAGGCGGATCGCCTGCATGGAGCTGGCGAAGCTGCCCTTGAGTTGGCGGAACGCATCATGGGTGGCTTCCAGGCCATCGATGCTGATCCCGACATAGTCGAAGTTCGCCGCGCGGATCTGTGCGATGTTCTGCTCATTGATCAGCGTGCCGTTGGTGGACAACGCCACAAAGAAACCCTTGGTGCGGGCGTAGGCGCTGAGCACAAACAGATCGTCGCGCAACAGCGGTTCACCGCCGGAAAGAATCAGGACCTTCACCCCGGCGTCGTGCAGATCGTCGATCACGGTCAGCGCGGCGGGCGTATCCAGTTCGTCGCGAAAGACACTGTCGGCGGACGTGGCGTAGCAGTGTTTGCAGGTCAGGTTGCAGCGCCTGAGCAGGTTCCAGATCACCACCGGCGGCCGGTTGCTGCCCGGTGGGCTGGTTCTGGGGGCAGGCGCCTCGCCGGTCAGGGCACGCAGGTATTGGCTGATCCTCAACATGCAAATCTCCTTGAACAAGCGCGTGTTCAGCGTGGTGGTAGCCGCAAACCGGTTTTCTTCAGGATGCGGCTGCTCACCAGCATCTCGTCGGCGGCGCAGGCGTCACCCAGCAAGTAGCGCAGGTGTTCGCGGTAGCTGTCGATTTCCTCGCGGCTGCGGCCATGGACCATGGCGAACAGGTTGTAGCGCCAGGCGGTTCGGCGCGGGCGTCGATAGCAATGACTGACGAAGGGCTGCGCACCGATCAGTGCGCCAAGGCGCGGCATGTCCGTGTCGCGTACGTCCCAGACGGTCATGCCGTTGTAGCGAAAGCCCAGGCGATAGTGGTTGGGGACGGCGGCGATGCGCCGAATGGCGCCCTCGGCCTGCAAACGCTTGAGCAAGTCCAGGGTAGATTCGATGTTTAGGTCCAGCTGTTCAGCGAGCCAGGCCCACGGGTCATCCAGCAACGGCAGGCCGGCCTGGGTCAATTCGATCAAACGGTGGGCCAGGGTGTCTTCAGACCGGGAAGTACAGACCGACATGGTAAGTCTCCTCTTTGGGCAAGTTGAGCAGCGGCAAACCGGTCAGGGTTTCGATGTGCTGCAGGGTCTCGGCGATACCTTGTTCGGTCGGGCAGCCGAGCACGAACCACATGTTCCAGGCGTGTTCGCGTCGGTAGTTGTGCGCCACCTCAGGCAGGGCCTGCAGTTGCTCGGCGACGGCTTCGAAACGCTCTTCAGGCACCGCCAACGCCGCAAGGGTGAAGGCGCCGCCGAGGCGTTCGATGTCGAACATCGGGCCGAAGCGCGTGAGCATGCCGTCTTCCAGCAATTCATGGAGGCGGTCGAGCAATTCGTTACTGCTGCTGTCCAGTTCGGCGGCCAGTGCCTGCCACGGGTAGCGCACCAGCGGCAGGCCCAGTTGCAAGCGGTTGATCAGCCGACGGTCGAGGTCATCCATGGGTGGGGGCTCCGGTGGGTGAGGGTGCAAAGCGTCCGCCGCACTGTTTGAACGCGTGAGTGCTGAACAGCAGTTGGTGGGGCAGGTCGCTCAGCAGGTGTTCTTCCAGCAACGTCTGAATTTGCGCCTCGACCTGCGCGCGTTGGCGCCCGTGAACCATGCAGAACAGGTTGTAGCGCCACTGCGGCAAACGCCGCGGCCGTTGATAGCAGAGGGTAATGCCGGGCGCCCGGCCCAGGCGCTGGCCGACTTCGTCGATCAGCGCGTCCGGCACATCCAGCACCAGCATGGCGTTGGCGGTGAAGCCCAGCGCGCGATGGTTGAGCACCAGACCGACCCGGCGAAACAGCCCTTGCTCGTGCCACTGGCGCATTTGCGCGAGCACCTGGTTTTCGTCGGCGCCTATCCATTCGGCGAGGGCCTGGTAGGGGCGCGATACCAGCGGCAATCCACCTTCCAGATGCCGACGCAGCGCCAGTGCCTGTTTGGGACTCAATCCCGGCTTCATGGGCTTTCTCCCAGGGCAAAACCGAGGTCGATGCGGTAAGCGGTCAACATCGGCAGATCCAGCGGCATGAGGCCGGTGTCTTTCTCAAGTTGTTCGAGAACGCGCTCGATGTGTTGGCGATCAGGGCCGGTCAGCACAAACCACAGGTTGTAGAAATGCTCCCGCGCGTAGTTATGGTTGACCTCGGGATACTGGCTTACGTGCTCGGCGACCTGTTGCAAGCGATCGGCGGGCACGGCGAGGGCGGCGAGGGTGCTGGCTCCGGCGCGACTATGTTCGAACACCGGACCGATCCGTGAGAGGGTGCCGGCCTGATCCATTTCTTCCAGACAAGCCATCACCTGGCCCACGCGACAACCGAGAATCCGCGCCATCTCCTTGTAAGGTTCCGCGCACAGCGGCATGCCATGCTGGAAGCGGTCGATCAGTTGGCGGCTGAGCAGGTCGAGGTTCATTTCAATAGCCCATTTTTTGCGCGCGACTGCTGAAGAAGATGCCGCTCGGCGCGGTGGCGGGAAGGGTGCTCAGCTGCTTCAGGCTGTACGGGTCCCAAACCTGAACCTGATCGCCATCGCGTAACGACAGCCACAACTGGTCGCCGCGAGCGGTGAATTCCATGTGCAGCACTGCTGGCCCCGGTCGCAGATCGGCGACCACAGCACGGGTTTCGCTGTCGATGACCTGAACCCGATCGTTGTCCGGGTAGGCGAAGTTGACCCACAGCTGTCGACCATCCGGCCGCGATGTGACGAACACCGGTTGGCCAGCCACCGGGATGGCAGCGGTCTGTTTCCATGTGCGCGAATCCATCACCAGCACCTGATGACGGCCGACGGCGGGCACGAAGGCCTGGTTGTCAGCAACGGCCCAACCCTCCAGATGCGGCATCTTGTAGACGGGTAATTTCGCGAGGCCGCGTCCGTAATCACCGAGCACCCGCTGCACGCCACGTTCCGGATGCCAGAGGTCGAGTTGCGCCATGCCGTCTTCGCCGAACAGTCCCGCCATGTAATAGCGACCCTCCGGGGTCACCAACGCATCGTAGGGTTGCTGGCCGATGTCGGTGAAACGGCTGATCCGCGGCGTGCTGCCCTGACTGAAATCGACGGTCCAGATCTCGCCGGTATCGAACAGGCTGAACACAAAACGCTGACCGGGCGCGTCGACCAGGCCGACCACCCGTGAGCGCTTGCTGCCATCGGCCAGGGGCGTGGCCGGAATATCGGCCACCAGTTGCAGGGTTTCGGCATCGAACACCTTGACCCCGCCGGGCACGTAGTTGGACACGGCGATGAGTTTGCCGTCCTGACTGATCGCGCCGCCGATGCTGTTGCCGCCCTGTATCACCCGTTGATCGATGCGTTGGGTCAGCAGGTCGATCTTGCTCAGCCCGCCGTCGCGGCCGAACACATAGGCATAACGCTGGTCGCGGGAAAACACCACCGAGGCATGGGACAGATCGCCCAAACCCTCGAGTCGGGCCAGTGCCGTGCGGGTGTCGCTTTCGATGATTTGCACGCTGCCGGTGGCGCGTTCCACCACCACGCCCAGATCGCCGGTGCCCCGCAACGGAGGCTGAACACACGCGGACAACAACAGCCCGGTCGCCGCTAAAAGCAGGGTTGAACGGATCATGGTGCGGGGTATCCCTGGAGAAGAAGATCGACCAGCCAACGGATGTCATCCGGGCTGAGCAGCGGGGCCCAACCGGGCATCGCGGTGCCGGGCCGGCCTTGGCTGACGGTGGCTATCAGGCTGTCCCTGGATTTGCCCGCCAGCGTTGCGCGGGTCAGGTCGGGACCCAGCCCGCCGGTCATGTGCAGCCCATGACAGGCGCCGCAGTCCTGGGCCAGCAGGTGTTCGAGTTGTGCCTGACGCTTGGCGTCGGGCGCGGCAACCACGGTTGCGCAAATGAGGAGGAGGGCCGCCAGAATCGCAGCGTGTCGATAAACCTTCATGACGCCCTCCAGTTGGCTATTTGAGACTCAGGACCCAGGTTGCAAGTGTCTTCGCTTCTTCATCCGTCACTGGGTTGGCCGGCATTGGCATCGGGCCCCAGTTGCCTTGCGTGCCGTTCTTGATGTGGCTGGCCAGGGTGTCCACGGCCCCGGCCACGCCAGCATTCTTGGCCGCGACATCCTTGAGCGCCGGGCCGACCAGCTTGGTGTCGATGGAATGGCAGGCGGCGCACGGTTTGCTCTTGAACAGCTCCTGGCCGTCTTGGGCCATGGCCGGCTGCACACTCAGCGCAGCGGTCAGGGCGAACAGTGAAAGCAGAGTATTTTTCATGGGGATTCCTTGCATTGATGGAGCTCAATAGATGTCGTGTTGGGTGTTGTAGACGTTGAATTTTCCGGTGGGGGTGATCAGTCGCTTGTCCTTGATGACTGATTTGAGCTTCAGCGTTTTGTCGTCGATCACCACCAGCGCTGACTCCTCTGACTGACCGCTCCACACGGAGAACCAGACCTCATCGCCTGCCTTGTTGTATTCCGGCTGTACCACCCGCATCGCGCCTTGCTTGATGCCGGCGTACTCGGCGATGGGCAGCACGGTGTAGCCGGCGTCGAGTTTGTCGATGTTGAACACCGCCACCGACTGGCTCAGCTTGGCGTCCGGGTTGAGGGTGGTGTCGACATACAGGTGACGGGAGTCAGGGTGGGTTTTGATAAACAGCGATCCGCCGCCCTGGCCCTTGAGTGAGGCGACCTGTTTCCAGGCGTATTGCGGATGTTTGACCGGGTCGGTGCCGATCAAGGAAATGCCGTCATCACCGAGGTGGCTGGTGGCCCAGACCGGGCCGTAGGTCGGGTGGTTGAAGTTGGCGCCGCGCCCCGGGTGAGGGGTTTTACCGACCTCCACCAAAGCTGCCAACTTGCGATCTTTGGAGTCGATCACGGCGACTTTGTTGGAGTTGTTGGCGGCGGTCATGAAGTAGCGGTGGGTGCTGTCCCAACCGCCGTCATGCAGGAAGGGCGAGGCATCGATGTAAGTGATGGTGAGGTTCTTGATGTCCTGGTAATTGACCAGCATGACCTTGCCGGTTTCCTTGACGTTGACGATGAACTCCGGCCATTCGTGGGAGGCGATGATCGCCGCGACCCGGGGTTCTGGATGATATTCCTGCTTGTCGACGGTCATGCCGCGGGTCGAGACGATCTGTTTGGGCTCCAGGGTTTCGCCATCCATGATGGTGAATTGCGGCGGCCAATAGGAGCCGGCGACGGTGTATTTGTCTTCGTAGCCCTTGAACTTGGAGGTCTCCACCGAACGCGCCTCGATACCCACTTTGACTTCGGCGACCTTGGTCGGCTCCACCGGCCACAGGTCGATCATGTCGATCCGCGCGTCTCGACCAATCACCAGCAGGTAGCGACCGGAGGCAGAAATGCGCGAGATGTGCACCGCGTAACCGGTCTCGATCAGCTTGACGATTTTCTTGCTGTCACCGTCGATCAGGGCAATCTTGCCGTCATCGCGCAACGTCACCGAAAACAGGTTGGGCAGGTTGAGTTTGCTCAGTTGCTTCTTCGGACGATCCTCAGGCTTGACCAGCACTTTCCAGGTTTTCAGCGTCTCGGCCATGCCCCATTCCGGTGGCGTCGGCGGCGCGTGCTGAATGAATTTGGCCATTGACGTGATCTGATCCTTGGTCAGCGCATTCGACGTTCCCCAGTTCGGCATGCCCGCCGGTGAGCCGTAGGTAATCAACGCCTCCAGAAACGGTTGCCCGCGGGACTGGGTGATGTCCGGTGTCAGTGGTTTGCCGGTGGCGCCTTTGCGCAGAACGCCGTGGCAGCCGGCGCAGCGCTGGAAGTAAATTTCCTTGGATGAGTCGAACTCGGCCTGACTCATGTCGGGCGCTCCGGCGGATTTGACCATCAGCGGGCTGGCCGCAACGGCAGCGGGCTCGTCGGCTCTGGCCGCATGAGTCACCGCAAGGGTCAGCGCCGAACACAATGTGGCGACAGTCAGAGCAAACGTTTTTCTATTGCTGATCAGCATTCCATTTCTCCTCAGGCAAGACCTTTGCGATGTGCTGAAACGGCAGCGCAGAACGCAGGTTCTTAGTGCCGTGCAAGGCTATGCCCGAGCAGGCCAATGCTCGCTTGACCGCGATCAAGTTTGCCGGCCATGTCACTTGCCAGGTTGTCGCAGGGGCCCGTAGCGTGTGGCTTGAATCCGCTTTTGGAACAGACAGCCCATGGACCGAATCCAGTCTTGCGAACCCTTCTATCAACCGCTCAATAATGAGGAGGCGCTGTTCGAGCAAGCCTGGCGACACGGCATGCCGGTGCTGATCAAAGGTCCGACGGGGTGCGGCAAGACCCGTTTCGTCCAGCACATGGCCCATCGGTTGAAACTGCCGCTGTACACCGTGGCCTGCCATGACGATCTGAGCGCCGCCGACCTGATCGGCCGTCATTTGATCGGTGCCCAAGGCACCTGGTGGCAGGACGGGCCACTGACCCGCGCGGTACGTGAAGGCGGTATTTGTTATCTGGACGAAGTGGTCGAAGCGCGCCAGGACACCGTGGTGGTGTTGCATCCGCTGGCTGATGATCGTCGCGAGTTGTTCCTGGAACGCACCGGCGAAGTACTGCAGGCGCCGCCATCATTCATGCTGGTGGTGTCATACAACCCCGGCTACCAGAACCTGCTCAAAGGCATGAAACCCAGCACTCGACAACGCTTCGTGGCGATGCGTTTCGGCTATCCGCCGGTGGCCGATGAAGAGTGCATTGTCGCCAGGGAAGCGCAGGTAGACACCGCGCTGGCGGCGCAAGTGGTCAGGCTGGGACAAGCCCTGCGAAGGCTGGATCAACATGACCTGGAAGAAGTCGCCTCGACGCGGCTGCTGATTTTTACCGCGCGAATGATCCGCTCCGGCATGAGCCCGCGTGAGGCGTGCATGGCCTGCCTGGCCGAGCCGCTCAGTGATGATCCGCTGACGGTTGCGGCGCTGATGGACGTGGTTGATGTCCACTTCGGCTGAGTCCAGACGCGTTGCACCGGGTCACTTGCCGGGTGATCTGGCGATGTGGTTTTTCATTCTGGCCGAGCTGTCGGTGTTCGCTATCCTGATTCTGGCGTTCGCCGTGACCCAGGCACTCAAGCCGCAGTTGTTCGGTGAAAGCCGTCTATTGCTCAACACCTCTACCGGCCTGGCGATGACCCTCAGCCTGCTCACCGCCGGGCTGTTCGCCGCGCTGGCTCAGGAGCAAGTCAAGCGTTCACGGTCTCGCCACGGCGCTGTCTACCTGCTGGCTGCGTTGCTCGCGGCCAGTGTCTACGTGGTGTTGAAGATCACGGAATACCGACACCTGCTGGCCTCGGGGCTGGGCATGGAGCACAACACGTTTTTCACCCTCTACTGGATACTCACCGGTTTTCATTTTCTCCATGTACTGCTCGGCATGGTCATCCTCGGCTGGCTGGCCGAGCGCTGCCGTCGTGGCCTGTACAACGCGGCCAACCGCAGCGGGCTTGAATCGGGTGTGCTGTATTGGCACATGGTCGATCTGATCTGGGTCCTGCTGTTTCCGCTGGTCTACGTTCTGAATTGACGGAGGTTTTGATGTCGGCTTCCAGGTTTTTGCTGGTCTGCTGGGCTGCGCTGGCCACATTAAGCGTGTGCACGGTGGTGCTGGCACAGGCGGGCGCGACGTGGCTGCTGTCGGTGGCCATATTGCTGGTGGCGGTTGGCAAGGCCTGGCTGATTGCCGATGGCTTTATGGAGATGCGCCACGCGCCGCGATTGTGGCGCCGGTTGATGGTGAGCTGGGCGTTGGTGTTGGCCGCCATTGTAGGGCTGACGCTGGTGTTGGTCGGTTAATTAACCTGTGGCGAGGGAGCTTGCTCCCTCGCCACAGGGAAGGTGCCCGGCTTCATGATGCCAATACCCGACCAAAACCATCTGCCTTTCTTGATCGCCATCAAGCAGGTTTCAACCCTTCGCTTTCTATCATGGGTACGCCAAGCAAAGAGGAAGCGACCATGTCAGAGACCTTCACCAAAGGCATGGCCAGGAATATCTACTTCGGGGGAAGCATCTTCTTCTTCATGATATTCCTGGCCTTGACCTATCACACGGAACAGACCTTTCCAGAGCGCAGCAATGAAGCGCAGTTAACCGAATCCGTGATCCGCGGCAAGACGGTCTGGGAGCAAAACAATTGCATCGGCTGCCACACGCTGCTGGGCGAGGGCGCCTACTTTGCCCCTGAGCTGGGCAACGTGTTCCAGCGGCGCGGCGGGGAGGCGGGCTTTAAACCTTTTCTACATGCCTGGATGAAAATGCAGCCGCTGGGCGTACCGGGCCGGCGAGCGATGCCGCAGTTCAAGTTGAGCGAGCAGGAGGTGGATGACATCGCCGAGTTCCTCAAATGGAGCTCGAACATCAACACCAATGGCTGGCCGCCAAACAAGGAGGGCTAAGAGATGAGCATTGTTAATCCACATCTGAAATTCGCCTCGCAAGCCGTGGCCAAACCGTACTTTGTGTTTGCCCTGATGCTGTTTCTCGGTCAGGTGCTGTTCGGTTTGATCATGGGGGTGCAATACGTGATCGGAGACTTTCTGTTCCCGATCATTCCCTTCAACGTGGCGCGGATGGTGCACACCAACCTGCTGATCGTCTGGCTGCTGTTCGGCTTCATGGGTGCTGCCTACTACCTGATTCCGGAAGAGGCCGACCGCGAACTGCACAGTCCGAAGCTGGCGATCATCCTGTTTTGGGTATTCGCCGCCGCGGGCGTGCTGACGATCCTAGGCTATCTGCTGGTGCCTTATGCGGGCCTGGCCAAACTGACCCACAACGAGTTGCTGCCGACCATGGGCCGGGAGTTCCTGGAGCAGCCGACCATTACCAAGATGGGCATTGTGGTGGTGTGCCTGGGCTTTCTCTACAACATCGGCATGACCCTGCTCAAAGGTCGCAAGACCACCGTCAGCATGGTGATGATGACCGGGCTGATCGGCCTTGCGGTGTTCTTCCTGTTCTCCTTCTATAACCCCGGCAACCTGGCCCGCGACAAGTTCTACTGGTGGTGGGTGGTGCATCTTTGGGTGGAAGGCGTGTGGGAACTGATCATGGGTTCGATGCTCGCTTTTGTCCTGATCAAGATCACCGGTGTCGACCGCGAAGTCGTGGAGAAATGGCTGTACGTGATCATCGCCATGGCGCTGATTACCGGGATCATCGGCACCGGTCACCACTTCTTCTGGATCGGTGCGCCCGAGGTCTGGTTGTGGGTCGGTTCGATCTTCTCGGCACTCGAACCGCTGCCGTTCCTGGCCATGGTGATCTTCGCCTTCAGCATGGTGAAGAATCGTCGCCGGCAACACCCGAACCGCGCCGCCACGCTGTGGGCCAAAGGCACCACGGTCACCGCGTTCTTCGGTGCGGGCGTCTGGGGCTTTCTGCACACCCTGGCGCCGGTCAACTTCTACACCCACGGTTCACAACTGACGGCGGCCCACGGTCACCTGGCCTTCTACGGTGCTTACGCGATGATTGTGATGACCTTGATCAGCTACGCCATGCCACGTTTGCGCGGGCTGGGTGAGGCCGCTGACGAGCGTTCGCAGACCTTCGAAATCTGGGGCTTCTGGTTGATGACGCTGTCGATGGTGATGATCACGCTGTTCCTGACCGCTGCCGGTGTCGTCCAGGTTTACCTTCAACGCTGGCAGGCCGACGGGATTGCGTTGCCATTCATGGCCACGGTCGAACAGCTGCAGGTGCTGTTCTGGGCCCGTTTGGGTGCCGGTCTCGGTTTCTTCGCAGGACTGCTGTGTTACCTGTTCAGCTTCAAGCAACGTAGTCGCGCCGCCTTGCGCGCTCCGGCTGAGGTTGTACCTTCATGAACGAGCGCAATGGCTAGAAAAGGTCGGCCCGGCTGATACAGCGGGCCGTTTTTTTGGTTTCCAGCAAGGGCAAGCATCATGGCGTTTACCGTCGAACTGGAAGAGTGGGTAGGCAGTGTCTGGCATCGTTTTATCACCCGGCGTGCCAGCCCGGACTTCCCTGAAGCACGGGTTGAACTGGCCAGCCAGCAACGCCCGCTGGCGCTGTTGTTTCGTGCCATGGGCGGTGCCAATGGCATCGGTGTGGAAGCCGCCAGCGACCGCGACCTGCTGCTGCGCCGCAACGTGTTGCAGCAGATCGCCGGTACCTGCAAACAAGTGCCGTTGGCGTGGTGCGACGCGACGAACCTGCGCCTGCCGTCGAGCCTGGCGGTCTTCCCTGAAGTCGCATTGAATGAGGAGCTCTATCGCTGGCTCGCGTTGCTGGCGGCACAGGCCGGGCCGATGCGTCACTGGGGGCGGGACAATCAACGCTGGACGCAACAGCTGCTGCGACGCTATCCCGCTCTGCGTGCTCGTTACAAACGACTGGTCGATGCCCATCTGCAATTGCGCCCCGATCCGGCCTCGTTGAATGCCGGCGAAGCGGCTTTGGAGCGGGCGTTATGTCAGGCGTTGCGCGAACCTGGCAGTGTCGAACATTTCCCCCGCAGCGAACGGGCCGCCTGGCCGTTGCCGCTGTGGTTGTACCCGCCACAAAACCTCGCCAGCCCGCAGGCTGCCGATCTGGGCGATGAATCCGAAGAGTCGTTGACCACGTCGCCCGGCGAACAGAAAGGCGGGCGTAAACGCGCGACGCGAATCGATGAAGGCAGCCGCGACGGCGGGTTGTTAATCGTGCGCCTGGAGAACCTGTTCAGCTGGACCGAACACGTCGACCTGGATCGCTGGTCAGACGACAGCGAAGACCCGGACGCCGCCAGAGTCGCCGACGACCTGGACGAGTTGAGCCTGTCGCGCACCCGTCTGCGCAAGGGCGGCGGTCTGAAGCTGCACCTGGATTTGCCACCGGCCGATGTCGACGATATTCCCCTCGGCGAAGGCATCAAGTTGCCGGAGTGGGACTACCGTAAACAACAGATGCGGGACAGCTTCGTCAATCTGCAAATGATGGTGCCCCGCGACTGCGAGGCACAGCCGCTGCCATTACGGTTGAAGGCCTCGGCGCACCGCTTGCGACGCCAGTTCGAGCACCTGCGTAATGATCGCCAATGGTTACGCCAGCAACCCCAGGGCTCTGAGCTGGACATGCAGGCCTGGCTGGATTTTCACGTTGAGCGCGAGCATGGCCAGTGTGCCGAGCGCGGTCTGTTCATGGAGCAACGGCAGACCCGCCGCGACCTGGCGTGCCTGTTGCTGGCCGACGTGTCGATGTCTACCGACGCTCACCTGAATGATGAGCATCGCGTCATCGACGTTATCCGCGACAGCCTGCTGCTGTTCGGAGAAACCTTGTCGGTGCTGGGTGATGATTTCGCCCTGTACGGGTTTTCCTCGCTGCGTCGTCAGCAAGTGCGCATGCAGGAGCTCAAGGCGTTCACCCAGCGTTATGGCGACACCACTCGAGGTCGTATTCAAGGGCTCAAACCGGGGTATTACACGCGTATGGGCGCGGCCATTCGCCAGGCCACGCAACTATTGGGCATGAGCAAGCGGCGCAGCAAACTGTTGCTGTTGCTCACGGATGGCAAACCGAATGATCTGGATCTGTATGAAGGGCGCTACGGTGTTGAAGACACCCGCGAGGCGGTGCTGGAGGCGCGGCGTCAGGGGCTGACGCCGTTCTGCATCACGATCGATCGCGAGGCCGGGGATTACCTGCCGTACATGTTCGGCGCTAATGGCTACACCTTGATCCGTCAGCCTGAGCAGTTACCTCTGCGCTTGCCGCAGTTGTATCGCCAGCTGACCCAGCCTTGAACCCCGGTTCGATCAACGCAGCATCAGCTGATGCTGCGCGGCAGCCAGAAAAACATCGTCACGCAGAAGATCGTCAGGCCGATGCAGAACCACATGAATCGGCGCTGCCGACGTTCTCCGGCGTGTTCGGCCAATGCCGGCAGGGGCATGCCGCATTGGCGGCACTCGACTTTTTGTGGTGGGTTGGCATGTTGGCAATACAGGCAGACGGGCATGGCACTCACTCGAACTGTTCCAGGCGCAGGCGATCAAGAATGGCGATCTGACGGCCGTCCTGAGTAATGATGTTTTCATCGATCAAGCGGCGGATGATCCGCGAAAAGGTTTCCGGCTGGATCGACAGATGGCCGGCAATCAGTTGCTTGGCCATCGGCAACTCGAATTGGCTGTCAACGGTTTGCTGGCGCACCAGTTGCGTCAGCAAATAACGCACGACCCGGTGGGTGGCGTTTTTCAGTGACAGGGTTTCGATTTCGTTGACCCGTTGATGCAAGCGAACGCAGAGCTTGCCCAGCAGTGCAAAGGTCAGCCGGCTATTGCTCTGCAGCAGGCGCATGTAGGTGCTGTTGGATAACCGATAGAGCTGGGTGGGGCAGATCGCTTCGGCCGAGGCCACATAGTTCGGGGTGTCCATCAGCATCATCGCCTCGGCGAAGGTTTGCCGATCGCTGATGACCTCGAACACTTTTTCCTGCCCATCGGGTGTCAGCCGGTAGATTTTCACCGCGCCGGCAATGATGAAATAGAACGAATCGGCCGGCTCACCCTGACGAAACAGCGGCTCGCCCTTATCGATGCTCAGCAAGTGGCTGGTACTCATCAGTTCATCCAGCTGTTCTTCGTTCAACGGCTCGAACAAGTGATGACTGCGCAGAATCTGGTGATGGACGCGATGAAGCACCATGAGAATTCATCCTGAAGATAGAGAAGGGGGATCAGGTCAGACGAGACCTAGAGAAACGCCGCTGGCCAGGGCCAGGATTGAGGTCAACACAACAAACCAGGCCAGTGGCTGGATGACTTTTTTCATGACGACTCCAGGTAATCGAGAGGGATCCAGGATTTCTAAAAGGTTGCCCAAGCAGAGCAAGACGCGGGCCAGGCTCGGGGGCCCTTGTTTATTGGGGGTGTCAGCGATCAGGGTAAAAAATACCGTGATCTTTAGGGTTTAAATGACCATCAAAGGGTCATTTGTACCCTGAACCGATCCCCCTGTGGCGAGGGAGCTTGCTCCCGCTGGAGTGCGAAGCACTCCCAACACCGGCCATCGCAATTCTTCAGATACAACGCATCAGCTGGTTTACGGCTGCTGCGCACCCGAGCGGGAGCAAGCTCCCTCGCCACAAAGGGCGCGCGCTCGGCATCGGGGCACGTCCCTTGCACACTTGATCTGCGACAAAGGCAATTGCTCGGTAATACCCGATGATTGCCTCTGGATTTACCTCGGCGCGTGCGGGTTGGCGCCAGGTCAGCAAACAGGTAGAGGAGTGGTTTTATGCAAGTGCTTGACCGCCGTAAAGCAATGGCAATCACGCCGCTGTTTCGTCTGGCCTTTCGACCATTTTTCCTCGCCGGTAGCCTCTTGGCGGTGCTGGCCATACCGCTCTGGCTGGCGGCCTTCAGTGGCTCGATTTCCAACTGGCAGCCGGCAGGCGGCTGGCTGGGCTGGCATCGGCATGAATTGTTGTTCGGGTTCGGCTTGGCGATTATCGCGGGCTTTCTGCTGACGGCCGTGCAGACCTGGACCGGTCGCCCCGGCCTCAGCGGCAAACCGTTGGCCGCTCTGGCGCTGCTGTGGTTATTGGCACGAGTGGCCTGGCTGGCCAATGCGCCGCGGCCGTTGCTCGCGGTGCTGGAAATGGCGTTCCCGTTGGCGGTGGCGGTGCTCATGGGCTTCACCTTGTGGAAGGTGCGGCAGAAACGTAACTACCCGATTGTGGTGGTTCTGCTGTTGTTGGCCGCGGCCGACGGGTTGTCCTTGTACGGCCTGGTCGAGGGGCATGAAGGCTGGCAGCGCCAAGGTGTGCTGACCGGCATTTGGTTGGTGGCGGCGATGATGGGGTTGATCGGCGGGCGGGTGATTCCGTTCTTCATCCAGCGTGGCCTCGGCAAGGTCGATGGCGTTGCCCCTTGGCCATGGCTGGATTGGCTGTTGCTGATTGGCTCGCCCCTCGTGGCGTTGTTATATGCCGCTGGACCTGCGCTTGCCCCCAATCTCTGGGTGGGCCTGTTGTTCGCCGTGTTGGCCGCAGGGCATCTGGTGCGCCTGGTTCGCTGGCATGATCGCGCCCTCTGGCACGTGCCGTTGCTATGGTCGTTGTACCTGGCTTATGGCTGGTTGGCGGTGGCGTGTCTCGGGATGGCGCTGTGGCATTTCGGTGTGTCGATTAACCCGAGTCTGGCGGTGCATTGCCTGACCATCGGTGCCATGGGTGGCCTGGTGCTGGCGATGATTGCGCGGGTCAGCCTCGGGCATACAGGCCGTGCGCTGGAACCGCCGTCGGGGATGACCCTGGCGTTCATCTTGCTCAACCTGGCGTGCCTGAGCCGGGTCGTGTTGATCGAGTTCTTTCCCTTGCCGGCATTGTGGCTGGCCGGTCTGTGCTGGGCGTTGGCGTTTGCGCTGTATGTCTGGCGCTATGGGCCGATGCTGTTGCGGGCCCGGGTCGACGGTCATCCGGGATGAGCACGCGAACTGACAGAGGCTGGCACTGATGTATCCCTTTTTACTGGTCACGCATTTGCTGGCAGCGATTGCCTTCATCGGCACGCTATTTTTCGAGGTGGTCATCTGGCATCGAGCGCGCCAGCAGTTGGCGGATACCGCGCAATCCACGGCGAATCAGGCGATTGCCGTGCGCTCGCGCAAGGTTCTGCATGGCGTGGTGCTGTTGTTGTATGGCGCCGGCATCGGCCTGGCGTGGCAGTACCGGGGCGCATTGAGTCAGCCGTTAGCCAGTAGCTTTGGCATGTTGTTGAGCCTGAAGATCCTGTTGGCCCTGAGCATCATCGGCCATTACTTACTGCTGGCCTATTGGCTGACCCATGCGCGCCTGACCGCGACTCGTGCCAGCTGGATTCGCCGCAGCATCCTCGGGCACATGGTGTTGATCGTGATCCTGGCCAAGGCGATGTTCTATTGGCACGGTTGATCACAAGCAGTTCCGGATAAACAAAACCCGCGTCAACCGGTGGGCTGCCGCGGGTTGGGTGTGACTGGCGATCGATCAATGGCGAGGGTTCAGGGCATTGATGAACAGCACGTTGTTTTCCAGATGGATGTGTTGCATCAGGTCGTCTTTGAATTCCAGCAGCCCGCGGTAGAGCGCACGCCAGGTGTTGCAGGCATCGGCAGGCGGGATGATGTGATTGGTCAGGGTGAGCATTTTCTCCAGTGCTTCGCCATGTTGATCATGTTCGAAGCGCAACACCTGAATCGGCGGAGCCGCTTGAGGGCCGATGCCTTGTTGCAGCATCGGGAACAGCACCTGTTCTTCCTTGAGCATGTGGCCTTCGAGTTCTTGTTGCATGTCGGTCAGAAGATCGGCCAAGCCGTTGGGGCAGCTGCTGCGCGCGCCATGGACCTGCTCGACGCGGCGGGCCAGACGGATCAGTTCCGGCAATTGCTCGCGGTGACGGGCGTGATAGCGCGTCAGAAGGTGGGCGATCAACAGTTCCAAAGGTTCGTTACGCCAATCGTGCTGGGTTTCGCCGGCGTCTTGCAGAATGTTCAGGGCGTCGGCAATGAGGAGCGGATCGAGGTTTTTGCCAAGGGCTGCTTCACGCAGGCTTTTATGCCCGCCGCAACAGAAGTCCAGTTTGAAGGTATGGAAGATCCGGGTGGCACCGGGAATGTCGCAGGCCAGTTGGCCGAGGCTTTGTTCCAATAGGGTCTGGCTCATCAGGGTTCCTTGTTTGGGTTTCAACGGTTACTCAGGCTCACTGCATCCGGCATGCCATATTTAAATGGTTGAAAAATATGGATTAATTTTTAGTTGTGGTGATAGATACCCTGACGCTTTAGGGTGAATCCAACCATAGAGGGTGATTACTACCATGCTGCGAGAAAGCCTGGCAGCCGACCTGATCGTCGAGTTGCCCAATGCCGTGCGGTTACAACGATTGGTCCAGACCCTGCGCGAATACTTCAACAGTGGCGCCGTGGGCTTGCTGCGTCTGGATGACGACAGCCTCAGGCCCGTTGCGACGGTGGGACTGGTTCATGAAGCATTGGGGCGCCGGTTCGTCATCGCCCAGCATCCGCGGCTGGCGGCAATCATGGCGTCGCGTGAGCCGACCTGGTTCGAACCCGACAGTCGCCTGCCGGACCCCTACGACGGCTTGCTCGACAACCATGTCGGCGAACCGCTGCCGGTGCATGACTGCATGGGCGTGAGTCTTTATGTCGAGGGGCGGATCTGGGGCGCGATCACCCTCGATGCGCTGCACGCCGGGACCTTCGACAGCCGCGCGCGGGAAGAGCTCAAGCGCTGCACGTTGCAGATCGAAGCTGCTGTGCGGGTTACCCGTCTGGAACAGGAAAACCGCAGCTTGCGTTTGTCCCGCAGCGATCCCCAGGACTTGCGAATGCCGGTCGAGGAGGGCGAGATCCTCGGGCAAAGTGAGGTGTTGCATCAGTTGCTCAATGAGCTGGATGTACTGGCCGACTCCGATCTGCCGGTGTTGCTGTTGGGCGAGACCGGCGTTGGCAAAGAGCTGTTCGCCCGGCGCTTGCATCGTCTTTCAAGGCGCCACCATAAACCGCTGATACACGTTAACTGCGCCGCTTTGCCGGAGTCGCTGGCAGAGAGTGAGTTGTTCGGGCATGTCAAAGGCGCCTTTTCCGGCGCCACCAGTGACCGTGCCGGACGTTTCGATGCCGCCAACGGAGGCACGCTGTTTCTCGATGAAGTCGGGGAATTGCCATTGGCCGTGCAAGCGAAGTTACTGCGCACCCTGCAGAACGGTGAGATCCAGCGTCTCGGCGCCGACAAGCCACTGCACGTGGATGTGCGCATCATCGCCGCCACCAACCGACACCTGCCGGACAGCATCCGCGACGGTTTTTTTCGCGCCGATCTGTATCACCGGCTCTCGGTGTACCCGGTGCCGATTCCGCCCTTGCGCGAACGCGGTAACGATGTGTTGATGCTGGCCGGGCATTTCCTTGAACTCAATCGGGCGCGGCTCGGCCTGCGTGGCTTGCGCCTGTCGCCAGCGGCCGAACGCGCGCTGCTGCTTTATACCTGGCCAGGCAATGTGCGCGAATTGGAACACGTGATCAGTCGGGCTGCGTTGAAGCAGCTCAGTCGCGGGACGAGTCGCGCGTTGATCATGACGCTGGAGCCTGAAATTCTCGATCTCGACAGCGCGATGGCGGCATCGGGGACGGTGGTCGAACCATCCCCGGACGTTACGGCTGATCTGCCGTTCCAGCCCTTGGGCGAAGCCGTCGACGATTACCAGCGCAAGAAAATCCTCCAGGCCTTGAGCCTGTCCGGGGAAAACTGGGCCAGCGCTGCGCGAATCCTGGAAATCGACCCCAGCAACCTGCACAAACTGGCGCGGCGTCTGCGTCTCAAGTAGGCGACAGTGTTGATGGCGGTCAAGGTGGCTTTGCACAGTGCCTCGCACACTGCGTAAAACCTTCTGGAGATCACCGTCATGCCGCTTTCCCTGGCCCAAATGCGCCGCAACTACACCCTCAATGGCCTGCAAGATGAGGCTGCGCTGGATGATCCGCTGGCGATGTTCCGGCAGTGGCTGCAACAGGCCCGCGACACCGAGTGCGCACCTGTCGAGGTCAATAGCATGGTGCTGGCGACGGTCGACCCTGAAGGGCGGCCGCACTGTCGGGTTCTGCTGCTCAAGGGCTTGAGCGATGAAGGTTTTACTTTTTTCGGCAATTACCAGAGTGACAAAGGTCAGCAACTGGCTGCCAATCCCTATGCCGCGATGACGTTTTTCTGGCCGGGGCTGGAGCGTCAGGTGCGTATCGAAGGGCGGGTGTCCAGGCTCGATCCGGCGTTGTCGGATGCGTACTTCGATACTCGTTCCATGGCCAGTCGCCTGGGGGCCTGGGCGTCACCGCAGAGTCGTCCGCTGGCCAGCCGCGCAGCGCTGGAATCCATGCTGGCTGAAACCATCAAACGCTTCGTCGGCCAAACTGTGTCGCGCCCCGAGCATTGGGGCGGCTACTGCCTGCACCCCGAGCGTCTGGAGTTCTGGCAGGGGCGGGCTGACCGCTTGCATGATCGACTCGATTACCGGTTGCGCGATGGTCTGTGGAAGCGAAGCCGGTTGGCGCCTTGAAAGCGATGGGGGACAGTGTGGGAGCGGGCTTGCCCGCGAAGGCGTCATTTCAGTCAATACATGTGTTGAGTCGAGTATCGCCATCGCGGGCAAGCCCGCTCCCACAGGTTTTGTGTTCCCGGCACATCTCTCTATGTCCCCGTCGAGGTACCTCCTTGGAGGAATAGGCTCGCTCGCTATTCCGGTTCAGGCTTCGGGCCATACCCTCATCTACGGGAAGACCTGGATATGGCCCATCTGGCGCAACGCACGTTTGAACCCCTGAACATTGCCGTACTGACCATCAGCGATACGCGCACTTTTGACACCGACACGTCGGGACAGACCCTGACGGATTTGCTGCAAACCGCCGGGCATGTGTTGATCGATCGTGAGCTGGTCAAGGACGACATTTATCAGATCCGCGCCACCGTTTCCCGGTGGATCGCCGACCCTGCGGTGCAAGTGGTGTTGATGACCGGCGGCACCGGTTTCACCGCTCGCGACAACACACCGCAAGCGGTCTTGCCATTGCTGGACAAGCACGTTGAAGGCTTCGGCGAACTGTTCCGGCAGGTGTCGCTGGAGGAGATCGGCATGTCCAGCCTGCAGTCCCGGGCACTGGCCGGCATGAGTAACGGCGTACTGGTGTGTTGCGTTCCAGGCTCGCCGGGTGCCTGCCGGACTGCCTGGAACAAGATCCTGCTCGAACAACTGGACAGTCGCACCGGCCCGTGTAATTTCGCCCCGCATTTGAAAGCGCAAGCGCAGCGGGTCATCGACGCCTGCGGGACACGCTCATGAACGGTCGGGTATGCGACATCGGCAACCTGATGCCCGTGGACGAGGCCATCAGCCGTCTGCTCAACCAGGCACCGCCACCGCCTCTGGCGCAGATGATCCCGCTGGATCAAGCCATGGGACGGGTGCTGGCGGCGGACATCCAGTGTCCGGTGAACCTGCCGGCCTGGGACAACAGTGCCATGGACGGTTATGCCCTCAGGGCTGCCGACCTGCCACCGGAAGGTGGCTGTTTGTCGATTGGCGGGCGAATTGCGGCAGGGGATCAAGCGTGCTCGCCATTGCTTGCGCAGCAGACGGTGCAAATCTTTACCGGTGCGCCGTTGCCACCGGGTGCTGACACTGTTGTGCCGCAAGAGCGCTGCCGGGTCGAGGGCGAGCGCGTCTGGTTCCCGCCGGTAATCATGGGTGAGCACGTGCGCAAGGAGGGTGAGGAAGTGCGTTGCGGGCATCTGTTGCTCAAGGCCGGCAAACGCCTGCGCGCACAAGAACTGGGGTTGCTGGCCGGCGCTGGTATCGCGCGGGTCGAGGTCTACCGGCCGTTGCAGGTGTGCCTGCTCAGCAGCGGTAATGAACTGCGTGAGCCGGGCGATCCCTTGGCGCCGGGGCAGATTTACAACAGCAATCGGTATTGCCTCGCCGCGTTGTTGCGCGGCTGGGGCGTCGAGGTGCATGACTATGGCGTCATGGCCGATGAGCTGGCGGCCAGTCGGCATGCCTTGAGCCTGGCGTCCTCGGAATGCGACCTGCTGCTGAGCTCCGGTGGCGTGTCGGTGGGCGAGGAAGATCACCTCAAACAGGCCATCGAGGAACTGGGCAGCGTGGATTTCTGGCGGCTGGCGATGCAGCCGGGCAAGCCACTGGCCTTTGGTGAAGTGGCCGGTAAACCGTGGATCGGCATGCCGGGGAATCCTTCGGCGGCGCTGATTACCGCGCTGGTGGTGGTGCGTCCGTTCCTGCTCAGGGCCCAGGGCGTGACGGACGTGCTGCCGGTGCCGTTGGCCGTACCCGCCGGGTTCGACTGGCTGCAGCGTAACAAGCGTCGGCAGTACCTGCGGGCCAGATTGACCACAGGTGCCGACGGCCAGTTGAGCGTGGAACTGCACCCTCAGCAAAGCTCGGCCATGTTGACCGCTGCGTGCTGGGCCGATGGACTGGCGGTGATCGAGTGCGAACAGCAAGTGCTCAAGCACGACAACGTGATGTTCCTGTCCTTCGCCGACCTGATGCATTGATGGCAATTGATTGCCGTCAAGGCCGTGTCTGTCGGTCTGGCTAGACTGGCAGCGCCTTTTTCGATCGCCCCGGACCCTCGCGTCATGGGCGTCAGGCGATGGCCCGGACGCGTTTTTTCATGAGGATTACCCATGCAACTGGTCTGCCCGGCAGGGAACCTGCCTGCGCTTAAAGCGGCGGTGCGCCAAGGCGCCGATGCCGTCTATGTCGGCTTTCGCGATGACACCAATGCCCGGCATTTCGCGGGGCTGAACATGGACGACAAACAGTTCGACGCCGCCGTCGCCCACATTCGCCAGCATCAACGCAAACTCTACGTCGCGGTCAACACGTACCCGCAACCCAAAGGCTGGGAGCGCTGGCAGCGGGCGGTGGATCGTGCGGCCGATTTCGGCGTGGATGCGCTGATCGCCGCCGACCCCGGAGTGCTCAACTACGCCAGTCAGCGTCACCCGCAGCTGGCGTTGCACCTGTCGGTCCAGGGCTCGGCGACCCATGCCGCGGCGCTGGAGTTCTATGCGCAGCGCTACGGCATTCGTCGGGCGGTGCTGCCGCGAGTGTTGTCGTTGGCGCAAGTACGCCAGGTCGCCGCCAGCAGCCCGGTGCCCATCGAAGTGTTTGGTTTCGGCAGCTTGTGCATCATGGCCGAAGGGCGCTGCCATCTGTCTTCCTACATTACCGGCGAGTCGCCGAACCTGTGCGGTGTCTGTTCGCCAGCCAAGGCCGTGCGCTGGAGTGAAGACGCCGAAGGCCTGAGCGCGCGGCTCAGCGAGGTGCTGATCGATCGCTACACCCCAGACGAATCGGCCGGTTACCCGACCTTGTGCAAAGGCCGCTTCCTGGTCGGCGGCAAACGCTTTCATGCATTGGAAGAACCCACCAGCCTCGACACCCTGGACTTGCTGCCGGAACTGACGGCCATTGGCGTCGAAGCGGTGAAAATCGAGGGCCGGCAACGCAGTCCGGCCTATGTCGAACAAGTCACCCGTGTCTGGCGCGCGGCACTGGATGCCCATCGCGGCGCGCCGGGCAGTTTTCGGGTCAAGGAAGAATGGCGTCAGGTGCTGGCCGGTTTGTCCGAAGGCAGCCAGACCACCCTGGGTGCTTATCATCGATCATGGCAATGAGGGGCTCGACATGAAACTCAGCCTGGGACCGGTCCTGTTTTATTGGGACAAAGAGCAACTTAGCCACTTTTACGCCGAGATGTCGGCCTTGCCTCTGGATGTGATTTACCTGGGGGAAACCGTGTGCTCGAAACGCCGGGCCTTTTCACTGGATCAATGGCTGGGATTGGGGCGCGAGTTGCAGGAATGCAGCCAGGCGCAGTTGGTGCTTTCCAGCCTGACGCTGATTGAAGCGGCGTCTGAACTCTCCAGCCTGCGCCGGCTGTGCGACAACGGCCAATTGTTGGTGGAAGCCAACGACATGGGCGCGGTGCAGTTCCTGGCCGAGCGCAAGTTGCCGTTCGTGGGTGGCCCGGCCCTCAATCTGTACAACGGTCATGCACTGGCGCAACTGCTCGACAGCGGCATGACCCGCTGGGTGCCGCCCGTGGAGTGTTCAGCGGCGCTGATTGGTGATGTGATCGGGCAGGTGCGCGAACTGGGCCGTGCAGTGCCTGAAGTTGAAATCTTCGCCTATGGTCATTTGCCGTTGGCCTATTCCGCCCGCTGCTTCACCGCTCGGGCGGAAAACCGGCCCAAGGATGACTGCCAATTTTGCTGTATCAACTACCCCGACGGCCTGGCGCTGACCAGTCAGGAAGGGCAGGCGCTATTCACCCTCAACGGTATTCAAACGATGTCGGCCGAGGTGACCAATCTATTGGCCGATTACTCCGGGCTGCTGGCCTGCGGTGCCGATCTGTTGCGCTTGAGTCCTCGCGCTCAGGGCATGGCCGAGGTGATCGCCGCCTATCAACGGGTTCGTCTGGGCGAGACACCGCCGTTGTTCGTTGAAGGGTGCAATGGTTATTGGCATGGCCAGGCCGGCATGCTGCGTGTCGAGGAGGTCGGCCTGTGTTGAATCGAAAAAAATGGCTGTTGAAAGGTGCCGACCGGGTGTTGCCGCTGGTGCGTCGAGTGCCCTTTGCGGTGCAGCGCCTGGCGTTGCAGCAGGCGCTCAATCGCTGCCTCGCCGATCCATTGCGCGATGGTGAATTTGAAGTATTGCGCGGGCGCTGGCTGTGTCTGCGGATACCGGATCTGGGTTTGTCGTGGTTCCTGACGTTGACCCGTGAAGGGTTGCGAATTGCTGAACGCGCCAACGCACATGTGACCATCAGCGGTAACTGGCGCGAGTTTTTATTGCTGGCGAGCCGTCAGGAAGATCCGGATACGCTGTTCTTTCGCAGGCGTTTGGTGATTGAGGGGGATACGGAGTTGGGGTTGGCGTTGAAGAATCTGATCGACAGTCTGGATCCTGATGTGTTGCCTGTTTGGTTGTGGCGCAATCTGGAGCGGGCGGGGAAGGGGTTGGCGGCCTGATAGTCGACCTGTTTTTCGGTCGGGGTACATATCCATTTCTGCGGTAACGGCGGCTTAGGGTTCCGCCCTTACGGGACTGTCAGAAATTTTGTGTTCGGGCATAACATGTTGAAAAGGAGCATGTATGCCGACCAAAAAGAAACCGGCCTCGGAGGCCAAAACCCAGCTTCCTTCGATTCCGAAGGAGCTGATCGATCAGTTCGTTAAAGGCCCAATGAGCGCCGAGGCGATTCAGGACGCATCCATGGCGTTCAAAAAGGCGCTTATCGAGCGAGCCCTTGGCGCGGAGCTGGGTCACCACCTTGGCTACCCTCAGGGCGCGGAGCGCCCTGAGGAGTCGAGTAACCAGCGCAACGGCAAAAGCAGCAAGACCGTGCTGACCGATGATGGCCCGCTGCGTCTGGACATTCCTCGGGATCGCGATGGCAGCTTCGCGCCAATGCTGATCCCCAAGCATGAGCGTCGGTTCACGGGCTTCGACGACAAAATCATTGCCATGTACGCCCGTGGCATGACCGTCCGAGAGATCCGGGCATTCCTTTCGGAGCAGTACGGGACCGATGTTTCCCATGATTTCATCAGCTCGGTCACTGACGCAGTGTTGGAGGAAGTGACTGCCTGGCAACAACGCCCGCTTGAGCCGATGTATCCGGTGATTTTCTTCGATGCGCTGCGGGTCAAAATCCGTGAGGAAGGACTGGTTCGCAACAAGGCCATCTACCTGGCTCTGGGCGTGCTGCCGGACGGCACCCGAGACATTTTGGGCATCTGGATTGAGACCACTGAGGGGGCCAAGTTCTGGATGAAGGTCTTCAACGACCTCAAGACCCGTGGCGTTGAGGATGTATTGATCGCGGTAACTGACGGCCTTAAAGGCATGCCAGAAGCCTTGAGTGCGGTGTTTCCGACGACGACCTTGCAGACCTGCATCGTGCACCTGATCCGTAACAGTCTTGATTACGCCTCCTGGGACAAGCGCCGCGAGTTGGCCAAAGCCCTCAAGCCGGTTTATCAGGCGCTTAACGTTGAAGCTGCCGAGCAAGCTCTGGACGCATTTGAAACGGGGCCTTGGGGCAAACAATACCCAACAGTCGTAGCCGCTTGGAGACGTGCCTGGGATCGAGTCATCCCGTTTTTTGTCTTCCCGCCTGCCATCCGAAAAGTGATCTACACCACTAACGCCATCGAGAGCATCAATGCTCAGTTGCGCAAGATCATCAAGACAAGAGGCCACTTCCCGACTGATGATGCAGCGACGAAGCTGATCTGGCTGGCACTGCAAAACATCACGGCCAATTGGGGCAGCGCAGCGCACGACTGGAAGAGCGCAATGAATCAGTTTGCGATTCTTTATGGCGATCGATTTACCAGGTCAAACTGGTGAAATGAGGGCTTGCCTTATGGCAGGCCGTTACCGGCCCGCACACAAAAAATCTGACACTCCCGCCCTTACGGCGGGTTACTTTGAAAAGCGCAAAGTAACCAAACGCTTTCGCCCCTGACGTACGGCCCTTCGCCTAGGCTCAGGGTACCCTCGCTCCGGTCCTGCTCCGTGGGCCCGCCGCCATCGGCCATCCATGGCCGGGGGCGGCTACCGCGGCATCCTTGCCGCGGTGCCCACTGCGCAGAACCTGCGCTCGGCCTTCCGACGGGGCAGATCAAGATCTAAAGCCAAAGCAAAGCAAAGCAAAGCAACAGGAGCTGTTCCCACACTGATCGTTCCCACGCTCCGCGTGGGAATGCCGCCGGGGACGCTCCGCGTCCCGCTCGCGACGCAAGACTTGAGTCCTGCGCACTGGTGACGCGGAACGTCACGGGATGCATTCCCACGCGGAGCGTGGGAACGATCAACACGCGCAGGCGTTGAGGAAGCAGGCCGGCCGGTAGGCCGCCTCGCGGTGCTTTTGCGGTACTCGCCCCCTCGAGAGGCCGAGTGGAGGTTCTGCGTAGTGGGCAACCCGGCATGGATGCCGGGTTAGCCGCCCCCGGCCATGGATGGCCGATGGCGGCGGGCCCACGGAGTAGGACCGGAGCGAGGGCATGGCGAGCCTGGGCGAGCCACCGAACGAAAGGGGCCAAAGCGCTTTGGTTACTTTCGCGCTTTTCGAAAGTGACTCGCTGTAAAAGCGAAACCAATAGTGGCCGTTACCGCAGAAATGGATATGTACCCCGACCAAAATTATAGGTCGGCGATCAGTCCGTCATCGCGGGCAAGCCCGCTCCCACAGGTTTTTTTGTTGTTCTTCAGGCCATCGTTTCCTGCCGGCTTTCATGCTGGCGAGCATCACTGGCAATCAACTGCTTGATCCCTTCAAACAACTCATCCCCCTGAGCCTCCGTGCAGTCCTCGCCATAGCGTTTACGCAACCCATAGTGGCTGAGAATCAAGTGCACATCAGCATGCAGCCCATGTTGCTTGAGGCAGTTTTCAACGCATTGCAACGGGCAGCCATCCAGCGCAAAGATCCGCCGCCCCGAGCGCGCTTTGTTGACCAGCGCCGCCACATGCCCGCCAACACCGACGATGCAGGACATTTCAGCCAGGCCGCTGCGGTCCAGTCGCACGGCCAGGGTGTTGGCCAGTTGGGCGACATTGGAGCAACCTGAGCAGGAGTAAACCAAAGGCAGGGGTGAACGGGGCATTTGCACTCTCCGTAGATGGACGCTGCCAGTGTGCAAGGTGCGTGGCATCGCGCCTTGATGACGGTCAATTCCGACTATTGGAACGCCGCCAACTCCTCTTCAGCGAGAATGCTGATATGGCGACGCTCCATGGCGATCAGGCCGCATTCCACCAGACGATGCAAAATCCGCGAGAAGGTTTCCGGCTGAATCCCCAGCTTCGACGCCACCAGACGTTTGGACACCTGCAAGACAATCTGGCCGGTCACCGGGTGGCGTTCCTGGAACAGAAAGTTGATGACTCGGCGACTCGCACTGGCCATGGTCAAGGTATCGATGTCGCGCAGACGCAGGTGCAAGTGAACGCTCATGCTCGCCAGGATCGCCAGACAGACTTTCGGCTGGTCTTCCAGGGCATTGCGGTAATGGTTGCCGTCGATACTCACCAGCACGCTGTCCTTCAGCGCGGTGGCGCTCACCGGGTAGAGCCGGGCCTGGCTGAACAGCAAGGCTTCGGCAAAGGTCTGGCCGGGCTGAATGATCTCTACCAGGTTTTCCTGGCCTTCGCCGGTGAGCCGGTACAACTTGACCTGGCCGCTGACCAGCAGGAAAAAACGCCTGGCCGGATCCCCTTGGTGCATGAGGGTGCTGTGACAGGCCAGACGCTTCAGCATCGCCAGCCCGCAGACTTCCTCGAAGACTTTCTCCGGCAGTTGGCTGAACAGATGATGACGGCGCAACGTTAAAACGATGGAAGGGTGGGTCAGCATGGCGTACCTCCGCTGACCGTCATAGTAGAGAGCGCAGGCCAATTGACCTATGCCTCTGCAGGCCTACCTCCAAGGAGGGATGCCGGTCAGCCTGCACTGCGCAGATGCTCCATGGCCCACACCGCCGCCTCCACCCGCGAGCGCAAGCCGAGTTTGTGCAGCAGGTTTTTCACGTGGACCTTGACCGTCCCTTCGGTGATGCCCAGCTTGTGCCCGATGACCTTGTTGCTGAAGCCGCTGGCGATGGTTTTCAACACCTGACGTTCGCGCTCGGTCAGTTCCACCACCGCCTGACGTGCAGGTGCCCGCAGTGCCTGTGCCATGACTTGGGTCAGGCCCGGGCTGATCACCAGGACGCCGTTCAAGGCATCGCGGATGTACTGAATCAACAGTTCGGGCTCCATGTCCTTGAGCAGATAACCGTCGGCGTCCAGACGCAGGGCATCGCGAATATCGTCTTCGGCGTCCGACACGGTGAACAGCAGCACTTTGCCGGTGTAGTGCATCGCCCGCAATCGGCGCAGGGTTTCGATGCCATTCATTTGCGGCATGTTGTTATCGAGCAGGACCAGATCCGGTTGAAGCGGCTCGATCAGACTGAGTGCTTCTTCACCCTGGCTGGCTTCGCCGACGATCAGGAAATCATCTTCGAGTTCGAGCATCTGGCGAATGCCGTGACGCATCATCGGGTGGTCGTCTACCAGCAGGATTCTGTGTTGTGGGGACGGGTTCATGTAGTGCTGCCTTCTGTTTGCTGCCCGAGAAATTCCGGGTGGAATTCCAGTTGGACACGGGTGCCTTGGGGTTCCCTGGAAAGTATCTGCAGCTGGCCGTGCAAGCTGCGAGCCCGCTCATCCATGATGTTCAGGCCGTGGTGTTCGCGTTGGTCGACGTTACCGCTGAAGCCGCGACCGTCGTCTTCGATCGACAATCTGACTGTCTCGCCGTCCTGGCGCAGTTGAAGCCAGGCGTTTTGCGCATGGGCGTGGCGCAGGCAGTTGGAGAGCGCCTCGCGGGTGATCTGCAAAATGTGGATCTGTTCGCTGGCCGATAGCTGAAAGGCCAGCGTGTCGACGTGCAGATGCACCTGAAACTCTCCCCGACGGGAGAACTCCTCGGCGGTGTCCTTGAGTTCCTGAACCAGTCCCGCGTCGTGGATCTGCAAGCGAAAAGTCGTCAGCAACTCGCGTAACTGGCGATAGGCATTGTTCAGTCCCTCACGCAATTCGCTGGTGACAGTTTCCAGGGTCTGGGTCGGTTCGCCCCGGCGCATCAGGGTCTGCATGCGGCTGACTTGCAGCTTCATGTAGGACAGGGCCTGGGCCAGAGAATCGTGCAGCTCGCGGGCGATGATCGTGCGTTCTTCGAGCAGTAGCAGGCGATGATCCTGTTCCCGTTGGCGCTTGAGCGAGAGCGAGGTGCCGATCAGGTTGGCCAGGGCCTGGATCAGTTGGGTTTCCCAGGCTTGCATGGGATGCCCGTCGACAAAGTGCGCCTTCAGCTCACCCAGTTCGCTGCCCTGATTGCTGATGCTGAAGGTTTGCGGATTGGCTTTGTGGTGCTTCTGGCAAGTGGCGCAGTCGCTACTGGCGCAGACTTCGCGGATGTTCGCGCCATGCAGAGAGAGCAACTGCTGGGCCGGTGCCTGCAGTTGGCCTTGCAGGCACAGCGACAGGCGCAAGCCGGGCAGGCGTTGCTGGAAGCGTCGAATCAGTTCATCCAAACCTTCGGCATTGGCCAGGCGCGTGGCCAGGCTTCGGCTGCTTTGATACAGAAGCTCCAGGGCGGCATTGGCTTGTTGCAGGTTCAGGGTTTTCTGCCGGACCTGACTTTCCAGGGTGCGATGCGACTCTTCGATCGTTTCGGCCATGGTGTTGAAACTCGTGGCCAACTGGCCCAGTTCGTCCTCGGACTGATGGTTGACTCGTACCTTGAAGTCGCCACGACGAAAGCGCTGGGTTGCGTCCACCAACTCTTTGAGGGGCGTGACGACACCGTACTGCAACTCGTACAAACCGATCAGCAGGACAATCATGGTGGTGAACAAGGCCAGGCCCTGGATCGCCTGTTGCCAGCCTTGCTTTTGTTCGCTCTGGCGCTGCAACAGGCTGACGAACTGGTTCAGTTGTTCAACGAAGGGCAGGGCCTGGACCTGAAAGTAGGCGGCATCGCCGCGCAGCAGTGCCGGGAGTAAATCCTCGTTCCATTGTTGCTGGATGTGCCCATAGCTGACTCGCAGGGCGGCGGTTGGGCCATCTTCCAGCACGGCCTTGAGTGACTGGCTGGTGAGACGGGTTTGCAGGCTGTCGGTGATGGCGGCGATTTCTGAGGGCGTTGCACCCGCGGCCAGTTTCCAGCTCAGGTGATAAGTTTCCATGCGCACCGAGCCTGCGGTGTTGATGGCGGCGGCATCGCCCTGGCTGAACCAGGCGATCAGCCCGGCGCTCAACGAACTGGCGAGGGCGAGTACGGCGATCAGGATCACCGCCAGCCCGGCGCGAGCGGGCAGGGAGCTGCGCAACCAGCGCATCATCGGCTCAGGTCCGGGAAAAAGATCAGAAAACAAAGCATGCAAAGTTCCAGCGTGGGGGTTTGCCGCCGATCCCGGGCGCGCTACCTCTAAAGAGTTGGCGACAGTTCCTTGTCAGAAAAAGCGTCGGTTAAAACCCTTAACAAGCTGATAAATAAAGGCTTTTAGGGTTTTTATGCACTACCTCCTTAGAGGTAGGCAGTACAAGCATAGGCTTATGCCCCCTTGGGCTTCGTTGACATGGGTCAAGTTTTTGCGGGGTTGGCCTCACTAGTCTGCCGCCATGGCTAACTGACGGGAGAGCATTTGTGACCCAACCGCATGTACGACAAGGCTTGGTGCTGGGCATGAGCACGCTGGCCTTCACTGTGTGCTTCATGGTCTGGATGATGTTTGCCGTGCTCGGGGTGCCGATCAAGGAATTGCTCCAGCTCAACGAAACCCAGTTCGGCCTGCTGGCCGCGACCCCGGTGCTGACCGGCTCGCTGGTGCGTTTGCCGCTGGGGTTGCTGACCGACCGTTTTGGCGGGCGCAGTGTGTTCTTCCTGCTGATGCTGACCTGCGTCGCACCGCTGTACTTGATCAGCCACGCCACCGCCTATTGGCAGTTTTTGGTGCTGGGCTTGTTCGTCGGCCTGGCCGGCGGCTCGTTCTCGGTCGGGATTGCCTACGTCGCCAAATGGTTCGACAAGGAGAACCAGGGCTTTGCGATGGGCATCTTCGGCGCTGGTAACGCCGGGGCCGCGGTGACCAAGTTTCTCGCCCCGGCACTGATCGCTGCCGGCAGTTGGCAGCTGGTGCCGAAAGTCTTTAGCGCGATTCTCTTTATTACCGCGTTGCTGTTCTGGTTTCTCAGTGCCGAGAACAAGGACCACCGCAGTGCCACCGGCGCCAGTCTGCGTGAGCAACTGCGCTCGCTGAAAGACCCTGCGGTGTGGCGTTACTGCCAGTACTACTCGATTGTCTTCGGTGGCTACGTGGCCCTGGCCCTGTGGATGACCAAATACTACGTGCAGGAATACGGTTTCAGCCTGCAAAGCGCGGCGCTGCTGGCGGCCTGTTTTTCCCTGCCCGGTGGTGTGCTGCGTGCCGTCGGCGGCTGGATGTCGGATCGCTGGGGTGCGCAAAGCGTGACCTGGTGGGTGTTGTGGGTCAGCTGGATCTGCCTGTTCCTGCTCTCGTATCCCCAGACCCAACTGCAAGTGCAGACCATCAACGGCCCGGTGGATTTCCACATCGGCCTCAATCCTGCGCTGTTCACCGTGCTGCTGTTCGTCATGGGCATCGCCTTCGCGTTCGGCAAGGCCTCAGTCTTCAAATACATCGCCAATGACTACCCGAAAAACATGGGCGCGGTGTCCGGCATCGTCGGCCTCGCCGGCGGCCTGGGCGGTTTTGTGCTGCCGATCCTGTTCGGCGCCCTGGTGGACCTCACCGGCGTGCGCTCTTCCTGCTTCATGTTGATGTACGGCGTGGTCTGGGTCTCCCTCACCTGGATGTACTTCAGCGAAATACGCAAAAGCCCGGTGCTGGGTAAAGCGCCGCTGCTGACCCCGTCCCCGATTTCCAGCATTGCCCTAGGAGAAGAACATGTCCGTTCTGCAAAAGCCTGACAAAGGCCCGGTCATTCATGACTGGCGCCCCGAGGACCCCGCGTTCTGGGGAAGTAGCGGCAAACAGACCGCCACGCGCAACTTGTGGATTTCCATTCCTGCGCTGCTGTTGGCCTTTGCGGTGTGGATGGTCTGGAGCACGGTGATCGTGCGTTTGAACGCCATCGGCTTCAGCTTCACCACCGACCAACTGTTCTGGCTGGCGGCGTTGCCGGGGCTGTCCGGCGCGACCTTGCGCGTCTTCTATTCCTTTATGGTGCCGATCTTCGGTGGCCGTCGCTGGACCGCCCTGAGCACCGCGTCGCTGTTGTTGCCATCGATCTGGATGGGCTTCGCCGTGCAGGACCCGAGCACTTCGTACAGCGTGTTCGTGTTGATTGCCTTGCTCTGCGGTTTTGGTGGCGGCAACTTTGCCTCGAGCATGTCCAACATCAGCTTCTTCTATCCCAAGTCCCAGCAGGGCACGGCCCTGGGCCTCAATGCCGGCCTGGGTAATCTGGGCGTTTCGGTGATGCAGTTCTGTGTGCCGCTGGTGATTACCTTCGGTGTGTTCGGCTTCATGGGCGGCTCGCCGCAAGCACTGCCGGACGGTGGTCAGTTGTGGTTGCAGAACGCCGGTTTCATCTGGGTGCCGTTCATTGTCCTGGTGACGGTGCTGGCCTGGTTCTGCATGAATGACCTGTCCAGTGCTCGCGCTTCTTTCAGCGAACAGGCGGTGATCTTCAAACGCAAACACAACTGGCTGATGTGCTGGTTGTACCTGGCGACCTTCGGTTCATTCATCGGTTTTTCCGCTGCGTTTCCGCTGCTGATCAAAACCTCCTTTCCGGATGTCATCGCCTTGAAGTTTGCCTTCCTCGGCCCATTGGTGGGTGCGCTGGTTCGTCCATTGGGCGGCTGGCTGGCGGACAAGCTTGGCGGCGCGAAAGTGACCTTGTGGAACTTCGTGGCGATGATCGCGATGGTCTTCGGCGTGATGCACTTTTTGCCGCAGAACGGTACCGGCGGCAACTTCTACGGCTTCCTCGGCCTGTTCATGCTGCTGTTCATCACCACCGGCGTCGGCAACGGCTCCACCTTCCGCATGATCCCGGTGATCTTCCGCACCCAACATGAAAAAGCCTCGGCCGGAAAACCACCGGCAGTACGCGAACAAGCGCTCAAGGATGCCGGCAAAGAATCAGCTGCGGTCCTGGGCTTCAGTTCGGCCATGGGCGCCTTCGGTGCGTTCTTCATTCCCAAATCCTTCGGCTCTTCGATGGCCCTGACCGGCGGCCCGGAGATGGCCTTCTACATGTTCGTCGGCTTTTACCTGAGCTGCATCGTGGTGACTTGGTGGTGGTACGCGCGCAAAGGCGCCGCGACACCCTGCTGAATCGAGCCGAATTCAACCATTGCGTGGGCGGGGCACAGACTCCGCGACAAAGCCTGAGAGGACTACACCGTGAGTCATTTACTGGATCAATTGCGGTTTTTTAATCGCAAGCAAAACGAGTTTTCCGACGGTCATGGCGAGACCCGCAAAGAGTCTCGCGACTGGGAGAACGTCTACCGTTCGCGCTGGCAGTACGACAAGATCGTGCGCTCCACCCATGGGGTGAACTGCACCGGCTCCTGCTCGTGGAAAATCTACGTCAAGAACGGCCTGATCACCTGGGAAACCCAGCAGACCGACTACCCGCGTACCCGTAACGATCTGCCGAACCATGAGCCCCGTGGCTGCCCGCGTGGTGCCAGTTACAGCTGGTACATCTACAGCGCCAACCGTCTCAAATACCCGAAAATCCGCAAGCCGTTGCTCAAGCTCTGGCGTGATGCGCGGCAAACCATGGCGCCGGTCGAAGCCTGGGCCAGCATTGTCGAGGACAAGGTCAAGGCCGACTCCTATAAAAGCAAGCGCGGCATGGGTGGCTTCATTCGTTCCAACTGGGAAGAAGTCAACGAGATCATCGCCGCGGCCAACGTCTACACCATCAAGCAATACGGCCCGGACCGGATCGTCGGCTTCTCGCCGATCCCGGCCATGTCGATGGTCAGCTATGCGGCCGGTTCGCGTTATCTGTCGCTGATCGGCGGCGCCTGCCTGAGCTTCTACGACTGGTACTGCGACTTGCCACCGGCCTCGCCGATGGTCTGGGGCGAGCAGACCGACGTGCCGGAATCGGCCGACTGGTACAACTCCAACTACATCATTGCCTGGGGTTCCAACGTCCCGCAGACCCGTACCCCCGACGCGCACTTCTTTACCGAAGTCCGCTACAAGGGTACCAAGACTGTGGCAATCACCCCGGACTACTCGGAAGTCGCCAAGCTCACCGACCTGTGGCTGAACCCTAAGCAAGGCACCGACGCGGCGCTGGCCCAGGCGTTCAACCATGTGATCTTCAAAGAATTCCACCTGGACAAACCGAGCGCTTATTTCACTGACTACGCCAAGCGCTTCACCGATTTGCCGGTGCTGGTGCTGCTCAAGCAAATGGTCGACCAGGCACCGGGCGCCGGTTACCAGCCGGACCGCTTCCTGCGCGCCAGCGACTTGACCGACAACCTCGGCCAGGAAAACAACCCGGAATGGAAAACCATCGCGCTGGATGTCAGCGGCGAACTGGTTTCCCCTCAAGGCTCCATCGGTTATCGCTGGGGCGAGAAGGGCAAGTGGAACATTCTCCCGCGTGAAGGCGGCGAAGGCCGTGAGATCGATCTGAAGCTGAGCCTGATCGGTGATGACGTGGCCGAAGTGGCGTTCCCGTATTTTGCCGGCGAGTCCCACGAGCACTTCCAGCACGTGGCCGGCGATGCGGTGCAATACCGCCGCGTGCCGGTGCACAACGTGGTGCTGGCGGACGGCAGCGTGGCCAAAGTCGCCACCGTGTTCGACCTGTCGGCAGCCAACCTGGCGATTGATCGCGGCCTCGGCGGCGCTAACGTGGCCAAGGATTACGACGACGCCAGCGTGCCCGGCACCCCCGCCTGGCAGGAGCAGATCACCGGCGTCAGCCGCGAGAAAGCCATCCAGATTGCCCGTGAGTTCGCCGACAACGCCGACAAGACCAAGGGGCGTTCGATGATCATCGTCGGCGCGGCGATGAACCACTGGTACCACATGGACATGAACTACCGCGGGCTGATCAACATGCTCATGCTCTGCGGGTGTGTCGGCCAGACCGGTGGCGGTTGGGCGCACTACGTCGGCCAGGAAAAACTGCGTCCGCAATGCGGCTGGCTGCCACTGGCGTTCGGCCTGGACTGGAACCGTCCGCCTCGCCAAATGAACGGCACCAGCTTCTTCTACGCCCATAGTTCGCAATGGCGCCACGAGAAGATGAGCATGCATGACGTGCTCTCGCCGCTGGCCGATAAATCGCAATTCCCCGAGCATGCCCTGGACTACAACATCCGCGCCGAACGTGCCGGCTGGTTGCCCAGCGCACCGCAACTCAACACTAACCCTTTGCACATTTGCCGCGATGCGGCTGCGGCCGGCATGGACCCGAAAGACTACGTGGTCAAGTCGCTGCAGGACCGTTCGCTGCGCTTCTCCTGCGAACAGCCGGACAGCCCGGTGAACTTCCCGCGCAACATGTTCATCTGGCGCTCCAACCTGTTGGGCTCCTCGGGCAAGGGCCACGAGTACATGCTCAAGTACCTGCTCGGCACCAAGAACGGGGTGATGAACGAAGACATCGGCCAGGTCGGCGACTGCAAACCCGAAGAAGCCGAATGGGTGGACGAGGGCGCCATCGGCAAGCTCGATCTGGTCACCACGCTGGACTTCCGCATGTCCTCGACCTGCGTCTATTCCGACATCGTGTTGCCGACCGCAACCTGGTACGAAAAAGACGACATGAACACCTCGGACATGCACCCGTTCATTCACCCGCTGTCGGCAGCGATCGACCCGGCATGGGAATCGCGTTCCGACTGGGAAATCTACAAAGGCATCGCCAAGGCGTTTTCCAGCATGTCCGAAGGGCACCTGGGCGTTGAAAAGGACCTGGTGACCATCCCGCTGATGCACGACAGCGTCGGCGAACTGGCCCAACCGTTTGGCGGCACCGACTGGAAAAGCGACGGCGTGGCTCCGGTGCCGGGCAAGAACGCACCCAATCTGCATGTGGTCGAGCGTGACTACCCGAACATCTACAAACAGTTCTCGTCCCTCGGGCCATTGCTGGAAAAACACGGCAACGGCGGCAAGGGCATCAACTGGAACACCGACGCCGAAGTGAAATTCCTCGGTGAACTCAATCACAAAGAAGGCAGTGCCGGTATCAGCCAGGGTCGGCCGAAAATCGACACGGCGATCGATGCCGCCGAAGTGATTCTGTCCCTGGCGCCGGAAACCAATGGCCACGTCGCCGTCAAGGCCTGGGCTGCGTTGTCGGAATTCACTGGCATCGATCACAGCCACCTGGCGCTGTCCAAGGAACACGAGGCGATCCGTTTCCGCGACATTCAGGCACAGCCGCGCAAGATCATTTCCAGCCCGACCTGGTCGGGTCTCGAAGATGATCACGTCAGCTACAACGCCGGCTACACCAACGTTCACGAAGGGATCCCATGGCGCACCATCACCGGTCGCCAGCAGTTCTATCAGGATCACCCGTGGATGCAGGCGTTCGGCGAGCAACTGATGAGTTATCGCCCGCCCGTCAACACCCGCACCATCGAAGGGGTGAAAGGCAAGCGCAGCAACGGCGAGATCGAAATCGTCCTGAACTGGATCACCCCGCACCAGAAATGGGGCATCCACAGTACCTACAGCGACAACCTGCTGATGCTGACCCTCAGCCGTGGCGGGCCGATTGTGTGGCTCTCGGAGAACGACGCGAAACGCGCCGGCATCGAGGACAACGACTGGATCGAATGCTTCAACGTCAACGGTGCACTGACCGCCCGGGCGGTGGTCAGCCAGCGCGTCAAGGACGGCATGGTGATGATGTACCACGCACAGGAACGGATCGTGAACGTGCCAGGTTCGGAAACCACCAAGACCCGTGGCGGGCACCACAACTCGGTCACCCGCGTGGTGCTCAAGCCGACTCACATGATCGGCGGCTATGCCCAGCAGGCCTACGGTTTCAACTATTACGGCACGGTCGGTTGCAACCGCGATGAGTTCGTCGTGGTGCGCAAAATGTCCAAAGTCGACTGGCTCGATGGTTCAAGTGGCGATGACCTGCCACGTCCACTGCCGACCGATATCGAGGAGAACTGAGATGAAGATTCGCTCACAAATCGGCATGGTTCTGAACCTGGACAAGTGCATCGGTTGCCACACCTGTTCAATCACCTGCAAAAACGTCTGGACCAGCCGCGAAGGCATGGAATACGCCTGGTTCAACAACGTCGAATCGAAACCCGGGATCGGCTACCCGAAAGAATGGGAAAACCAGGACAAGTGGAAGGGCGGCTGGATCCGCAACGCCAACGGCACGATCAACCCGCGCATCGGCGGTAAATTTCGCGTGTTGGCGAACATTTTCGCCAACCCGGATCTGCCGAGCCTCGACGATTACTACGAACCCTTCGACTTCGACTATCAGCACCTGCACACCGCGCCACTGGGCGAGCATCAGCCGACGGCACGTCCGCGCTCGCTGATCTCCGGCAAGCGCATGGAAAAAATCGAGTGGGGCCCGAACTGGGAAGAAATCCTCGGCACCGAATTCGCCAAGCGCCGCAAGGACAAGAACTTCGACAAGATTCAGGCGGACATTTACGGCGAATACGAAAACACGTTCATGATGTATTTGCCGCGCCTGTGCGAGCACTGCCTCAACCCGACCTGCGCGGCGTCGTGCCCGAGCGGGGCGATCTACAAGCGTGAAGAAGACGGGATTGTCCTGATCGACCAGGAAAAATGCCGTGGCTGGCGGATGTGCATCAGCGGCTGCCCGTACAAGAAAATCTATTTCAACTGGAAGAGCGGCAAGTCCGAGAAATGCATCTTCTGCTACCCGCGGATCGAAGCCGGGATGCCGACTGTTTGCGCGGAAACCTGCGTCGGGCGCATCCGTTATCTCGGAGTGCTGCTGTATGACGCCGACCGCATCAGCGAAGTGGCAAGCACCGCCAATGAGCAGGACCTGTACGAGAAACAGCTGGAGATCTTCCTCGATCCGAATGACCCGGCAGTGATCCGTCAGGCCCTGGCCGATGGCGTACCGCAGTCGGTGATCGATTCAGCCCAGCGTTCGCCGGTCTACAAAATGGCCGTGGACTGGAAACTCGCACTGCCGTTGCACCCGGAATACCGCACCTTGCCAATGGTCTGGTACGTACCGCCGCTGTCGCCGATCCAGAACGCCGCCACTGCCGGCACCGTGGGCATGAACGGGGTGATCCCGGACGTCGACAGCCTGCGTATTCCACTGAAGTACCTGGCCAACCTGTTGACCGCCGGCGATGAAAAACCGGTCAAGCGTGCGCTTAAACGTTTGCTGGCGATGCGTGCCTACAAACGTTCCGAGCAAGTCGATGGCATTCAGGACCTGCAAGTGCTCAAGGATGTCGGCTTGAGTGTGGCCCAGGTCGAGGAGATGTATCGCTACCTGGCGATTGCCAACTATGAAGACCGCTTTGTGGTACCGAGCGCGCACCGTGAAGACGCCATGAGTGACGCCTTTGCCGAGCGCTCCGGTTGCGGCTTCAGTTTCGGCAGCGGCTGCAGCGGCAGCTCCGATACCAACATGTTCGGTGCGAAGAAAGCCAACCGCCGCGACATCCTGAAAACCGTCCAGTTGTGGGAGGAATGAGCATGCAAATTCTCAAAGTGATTTCGCTGCTGCTCGATTACCCGACCGAGACGCTGATTGGCGGTCGCGACGAACTGGAGCAGGCGATTATCCAGTCCCGGGAAATCAGCCCCAAGCAACGCGGCGCGTTGTTCGAATTGCTGGAGCTGATCTGCGCCAATGACTTGATGGACGGGCAGGAGCACTACGGTGCGCTGTTCGGCCGGGGTCGCTCGCTGTCATTGCTGCTGTTCGAACATGTGCACGGCGAATCCCGTGACCGTGGCCAAGCCATGGTCGACATGATGGCGCAATACGAAGAAGCCGGTTTTGCCATCGGCGTCAAAGAGCTGCCGGACTATATCCCGCTGTACCTGGAGTTCCTTTCCACCCGCGAAGACATCGAGGCCCGCGAGGGCCTGGCGGATGTTTCGCACTTGCTGGCCTTGCTCGCCGCACGTCTGGAAGAGCGCGAAAGCGCCTATGCCAGTTGCTTCCGCGCGCTGCTGCAAATCGCCGGGGCCGAACCGCATCAGGCGGTCGCCGACCTGCGAGCGCAGGTGGCGGCGGAACCGCGGGATGACTCCCTCGAAGCCCTCGACAAGATCTGGGAAGAGGAGGCCGTGGACTTTCTCCAGGCCGAACAGCAGGACCGTTGCAGTGGACTGCCAAGCGCACCGGGCAAGGCTCGGGAAGAAAGCGCGGTGCCGTTGCACTGGGTGGATTTTCAGCATGAAGGGTTGGCCGCCGCGCCAGCCAAGGAGGTCGGTAATGTCTAAATGGAATCTGTTGTTGTTCGGGATCTATCCCTATGTCGCTTTGGCGATCTGCCTGATCGGCAGTTGGGCCCGCTTCGACCTGTCGCAATACAGCTGGAAGGCAGGTTCGAGCCAGATGCTCAACCAGCGCGGCATGCGCGTGGCGAGCAACCTCTTTCACATCGGTGTGTTGTTCGTGCTGGCCGGGCACTTCGTCGGCCTGCTGACCCCGGCGTCGGTTTATCACCACGTGATCAGCACTGAGAACAAGCAGTTGCTGGCGATGGTCTCCGGCGGGTTCTTCGGACTGTTGTGCCTCATTGGCTTGCTGATGCTGGTCAATCGGCGGCTCACCGATCCTCGGGTACGTGCCACCTCCAGCCCTTCGGACATCCTGATTTTGCTGGTGCTGCTGGCGCAGTTACTGCTCGGTCTGCTGACGATTGCCGCGTCCACCGCGCATATGGACGGCTCGGTGATGGTGATGCTCGCTGACTGGGCGCAGAACACCGTGCTGTTGCGGCCGATGGAAGCGGCGGCGGCTATCGCGCCGGTCGGGCTGACCTACAAGCTGCACGTGTTTCTCGGTTTGACCCTGTTTGTGCTGTTCCCCTTCACCCGTCTCGTACACATGATCAGCGCACCGGTCTGGTACTTGGGGCGTCGTTATCAAATCGTTCGTCAGAAGTACTGAGGAGACAATCATGTCAGGTGGATGTGGATGTGGTGGTGGTAACGGCGGCAGCGGTGGCTGCGGGTCTTCCAAAAAAGCCGAGGACGTTCTCGATATCGCGCCGGTCGCACAGGCGCAGTTTGAAGCACTCCCGGTTGAGCCGGCCGCTGCCGATGACGCCCCGGCGCAGTTGATCGCCAGCAGCGAACAGGAGTGGCCGATCATCAGCGTCAACGAGGTGTCGATCACGCCGGAAGCGATGGCCCAGGAGCTGCAATATCACCCGGCCGAAAGCCGCGAGGAAGCGGTGTACCTGGCCGCCCGGGCGCTGGTGATCCGCGAGTTGCTGCAGCAGCGCATTGCCGAACTCGGTGTGTCGATGGAGATTGGCGCTGGCGAGAACGAAGAAGAAGCGGCCACGCGCTTGTTGCTCGAACGCGAGGTGCACGTGCCTCAGTGCGACGAGGAAACCAGCCTGCGCTACTACGAAAACAATCGCGGGCGTTTCCACAGCGCACCGTTGCTGGCGGTTCGGCACATCCTGCTCGAATGCGCGCCGGATGATGTCGAGGCGCGCGCCGTTGCGCATGATCAGGCGGAAGTTCTGCTGCAACGTCTGGAAGACTTTCCCGGCAGTTTCGCCGAGCTGGCCGTGAAGTATTCGGCCTGCCCGTCGAAGGCTCAGGGTGGTTCTTTAGGGCAGATCAGCAAGGGCCAGACCGTGCCTGAACTGGAACGTCAGCTGTTCACTCTGGCGCCGGGCCTGGCCAGCAAACCGCTGGAAAGTCGCTACGGCTGGCATGTGGTCAGTGTCGATCAGCGGATCGAAGGCATGCCGTTGCCCTATGAAGTGGTATCGACGGCGATTCGCACGCAGTTGCAGCAAGGCGTCTGGCAAAAAGCCCTGGTGCAGTACCTGCAAACCCTGATCGGTGCGGCGGATATTCGTGGCATCCACTTGCAGGGCGCCGACTCACCGCTGGTGCAGTGACCCAAGGCAAACCGGGAGATGTGATGAACGCTGTAATGCAGGATGGCTTTGGACGGCAGATTGATTATCTGCGGATGTCGGTGACGGACCGGTGCGATTTTCGCTGTGTGTATTGCATGGCAAAAAACATGACCTTCCTGCCGCGCCAGCAGGTGCTCACGCTGGAAGAGTTGCAGCGTCTGGCAACGCTGTTCGTCGGGTTGGGCGTACGCAAAATCCGCCTGACCGGCGGCGAACCGCTGATTCGTCCGGGCATTGTCGAACTGTGCCGCAACATCGCCGCGCTGCCCGGTTTGCGCGAACTGGTGATGACCAGCAACGGCTCGCAACTGGGCCGTCTGGCCCGGCCGTTGGCGGAGGCGGGGGTCAAGCGGATGAACATCAGCCTCGATAGCCTGGACGGGCAGAAGTTTCGCGCGATCACCCGTATCGGCGATCTCGATCAAGTGCTGGGCGGCATTGAGGCGGCGCGGGACGCGGGGTTTGAGCGAGTCAAACTCAACTGCGTGGTGATGAAAGGGCGCAACTTCGATGAAGTCCTGGCGTTGGTGCAATACGCCATCGATCAACGCATCGACATCAGTTTCATCGAAGAAATGCCCTTGGGCGACGTCGGGCGTTCCCGGGGCGAATCGTTTTGTTCCAGCGACGAGGTGCGGGCGTTGATCGCCAGCCAACATCGCTTACTCGATAGCACTGAAAACAGCGGTGGACCGGCGCGCTATGTGCGCCTGGAACGCCATCCCGATACCCGGATCGGTTTCATTTCACCCAACAGCCACAACTTCTGTGGCAGCTGTAATCGGGTGCGGATGACTGTTGAAGGGAAACTGTTGCTGTGTCTGGGGCAGGAGGACGCGCTGGATTTGAGAGGATTGTTGCGGCGTTATCCGCTGGATGATCAGCCGCTGATCAACGCGGTGCAGAAGGCTCTGCGCGGCAAGCCGTTACGCCACGATTTCAGTCCGGAAGGGGAGGTGCAGATAGTACGGTTCATGAACATGAGTGGCGGTTGAGCTGATCTGCACGGTTTACAAAACACAGAAAATCCAATGTGGGAGCGGGCTTGCCCGCGATGGCGATTTCTCATCCGACATAGATGTCGCCTGACACGACGCCATCGCGGGCAAGCCCACTCCCACATTTGATCCTCGCTGACCAACGTATTTTTTCACCGCCAAATCTTGATATCGATCAATTGCAGATCAGCCCTTTGTCCGTAGTCTTCACTGCATGTTGTGTTTGTTTGTCAATAAACATCTATATGTAGTATCTGGAGGCCGAATGCAGAGCACGCTGATCTCAGTAGGATGTAACCGCTTGCACAAGCGCGATGGCAGTCTGGTTGCCTTCGATGCGGACAAGATCCGTCAGGCGTTGATCGCTGCCGGCAAGGCGACCGGGGAGTACACCGAGGTTGAGGTTGAAGGTTTGCTTCAGGCGGTACTCGCTAGGCTGGACGGACTGCCAAGGCTGCATGTCGAGCAGATCCAGGATCGTGTCGAACGGGTATTGATGGACGCCGGTTTTTTCTTCGCCATGCGCGCCTACATCGTCTACCGCGAACAACACGGGCGCTTGCGTCGCGACCGCCGGACCATGGTCGAAGTGGCGACCTCGATGAACGAATACCTGGACCGTGAAGACTGGCGGGTTCAGGCCAATGCCAATCAGGGCTACTCACTGGGCGGGCTGGTGTTGAACGTGTCGGGCAAGGTCACTGCCAATTACTGGCTGGACGAGGTGTACAGCGAGGCCATCGGCCAGGCCCACCGCAAGGCGGATTTGCATGTGCACGACCTGGACATGCTCGCCGGCTACTGCGCCGGCTGGTCGCTGCGCACACTGTTGCACGAAGGGCTCAACGGTGTGCCGGGGCGTGTCGAAGCCGGTCCGCCGAAGCACTTGAGCAGCGCCTTGGGGCAAATGGTGAATTTCCTCGGCACCCTGCAAAACGAATGGGCCGGTGCTCAGGCATTCAGCTCGTTCGACACCTACCTGGCGCCCTATGTGCGCAAAGACCAGCTGAGTTATCAGGAGGTACGCCAGGCGATCCAGGAGTTCATCTACAACCTCAACGTACCCTCGCGCTGGGGCACCCAGACGCCGTTCACCAACCTGACCTTCGACTGGGTTTGCCCGCAGGATTTGCGTGAGCAGATACCCGTCATCGGCGGGGAGGAAATGCCGTTCGCCTATGGTGACCTGCAAGTCGAAATGGACCTGCTCAACCGCGCCTACATCGAGGTGATGCAGGCGGGCGATGCGAAAGGGCGAGTGTTCACCTTTCCGATCCCGACCTACAACATCACCCATGATTTTCCGTGGGACAGTGAAAACGCCGACCGTCTGTTCGAGATGACGGCGCGTTACGGTTTGCCCTACTTCCAGAACTTCCTCAATTCGGACCTGCAGCCCAATCAAGTTCGCTCAATGTGCTGCCGGTTACAGCTGGATGTGCGCGAGTTGCTCAAGCGCGGCGGCGGTTTGTTCGGCTCGGCGGAACAGACCGGGTCGCTCGGCGTGGTGACCATCAACTGCGCCCGCCTGGGCTATGTGTTCAAGGGCAACACCAGTGGTTTGTTACAGCGCCTGGATGCGCTGATGGAACTGGCGATGGAGAGCCTGGAGGTCAAGCGCAAAGTCATTCAGCACCACATGGACGCCGGTTTGTACCCTTACACCAAGCGTTACCTGGGCACCTTGCGCAACCATTTCTCCACCATCGGCCTCAACGGCCTGCACGAAATGCTGCGCAATTTCACCGGCGACGAGGAGGGCATGCACACCGAGCAGGGCCGCAAGTTTGCCCTGAACATGCTGGACCATGTACGCGCCACGTTGCTGCGTTTCCAGGAAGAAACCGGCCATCTCTACAACCTGGAAGCGACACCGGCAGAAGGCACCACTTACCGCTTCGCCAAGGAAGACCTCAAGCGCTATCCCGACATTCTCCAGGCCGGCAGTGTGCAGGCGCCGTATTACACCAACTCCTCGCAACTGCCCGTGGGCTACACCGAAGACCCTTTCGAGGCCCTGGAACTTCAAGACGAACTGCAATGCAAATACACCGGCGGCACGGTCCTGCACCTGTACATGGCCGAGCGGATTTCATCGACCCAAGCCTGCAAGCAATTGGTGCGCAAGGCCCTTGGGCGTTTCCGCCTGCCGTACCTGACCGTGACCCCGACGTTCTCGATCTGCCCGGTGCACGGCTACCTCGATGGCGAGCATGAGTTCTGCCCCAAATGCGACGAGGTCCTGCTGCTGCAAGAGCAGAAAGCCGCCGCTGTTCATTGATTTCGATCCACTCAACCGCAAGGAGCTTCACCATGACTGCATCGCAAACACTGCCCCAGGCTCAACGTCAACGCTGCGAAGTCTGGACCCGGGTGATGGGCTATCACCGTCCTGTGTCGGCGTTCAATCCGGGGAAACAGTCGGAGCACCGTGAGCGGGTGCACTTCACTGAAAGCGCGGCACTGGCCGGGCGCCAATGAGTCGAATGCTTCGGGTCGGGGGCATGGTGCCCCTGACCACTATCGACTATCCGGGACAGCTTGCCTGCGTGCTGTTTTGCCAGGGTTGCGCCTGGCGTTGTCGTTATTGTCATAACCCGCAGCTGATTCCCCCTCGTGGCAGTGAGGAAGTGGATTGGCGGCGGGTATTGGCGTTTCTGCAACGTCGTCAGGACCTGCTCGATGCCGTGGTGTTCAGCGGCGGTGAGCCGACTCTGCAGGACGGCTTGCTCGGGGCCATGGACGAAGTGCGGGACATGGGATTTCGCATCGGCTTGCACAGCGCCGGGATCAAGCCTGCTGCATTTGCCAAGGCATTGACCGGGGCGGATTGGGTCGGTTTCGACGTCAAGGCGTTGCCCGAGGATTGCCAGGCCATCACCCGGGTCGAGGGCAGTGGGGCCGCCAACTGGCGCAGCCTCGAGCATCTGCTGGCCAGTGGTGTCGACTATGAATGTCGCACCACCGTGCATTGGCATCTGTTCGAGCCGGCGCGTCTACTGATCCTGGCCAAACGTTTGAATGCGCTTGGCGTCAAACGCTTCGCCGTGCAACTGGTTCGCACCGAGCGGATGTTCGATCCGCTGTTGCCGAGCGTTTCCGCACAAGCGTTGCTGCCAGAGTTATGGGAGGCCATGCGCGAGTTGTTTCCAGCCTTCGTGTTGCGGGGGTAACGGGGGCTGGGGGAACTCAAGCCCAGCCCCAGAATTGCAACCACCAGCCGAATCCCACCATGCCTTCGGCCAGGATCAGGCAAGCGATGGCGGACCCGCGTCGCACCTGGGAAAGACCTTCGCGGCTCAGCCGTTTCCAACCCAGAAGCAGGCTCCAGCCCATCGCGGCCAATAACAGACAGGCCCTGGCCGGTTGCACCCACTCCAGCAGCAGCCCTTCATAACGCAGTAGTTTGACGGTGGTGGCCGACAGCCCGAGGAACAGGCCGGCACCCCCCAGGGGCGTGAGTGTCAGCGCCAGGGGCCAATACAGAGTGCGATCCCGCGCCAGTCGGGCCGTCAGGCGCAGGAGCAGCATCAACGCCGTGCCGAGCACGATCGAACTCAAACTCAGGTAAGCGACGATGCTGAAACCGTCGAGCCAACTGAAGCTGTCGTTGAGCTGCGGGTAATGGGTCAGCAGCCACCAGGGGGCGTTGTCCTGCAGGGCCCAGAGTTGGTCGTGTTCGACCAGCCACTGCGCCAGGGATTGTTTGAGGGCAATAAACCATGGGCTGACCGTCCACTGAAATGCACCCATCGCCAAGCCGATCACGCCGAATAGCAGCAAACGTGTATCCCATGGGGACAGGGTCTGCGCCGTCGCGTGAAGAATCTCCTGATTGCTGGAGCGGGCGATCAGTTGAACGGCACCGCGTTGCCCGCTGCAGCGTCCGCAGGCGTGGCAATCACTGGCGCCTTGCAGGCGGCGGATATCGAGCAGGGGAGCGCAGTTGGGCGGCGGCAGGCGTGGTGCGGCATTTTCTAGCCAGCGTTGTTCGTCGACCTGAAAGTGCACAGGGGCCAGCCTTGCGAGCAGGGCGAAAACACCGCTGACCGGGCACAGGTAACGGCACCAGACTCGCTTGCCCCGGGCGAACAACAACCCGACGATGACCGCCGCGACAGTGGAACCGCCCAGAATCAACAGCGCGGCCTGGGCGTAGTCATAGACGCTGATCAACTGGCCGTAGAGGGTCGTCAGGCAGAACGCCAATGTCGGCCAGCCGCCCCAGCGCAACCAGCGCGGCACGCCCAGGCCTTTGCCGTAATGGCTGGCCCATTCGCTGAGCGAGCCTTCCGGGCACAGAACGCCACACCAGAGTCGGCCGAAAAACACCATCGACAGCAACACGAACGGCCACCAGATCCCCCAGAATAGAAACTGCGCGAGCAAGGTCAGGTTGTCGAGTATCCGTGCCTGGCTGTCCGGTAGCGGCAACAGCGCCGGGGCCACCAACAGCACCGCGTAAAACACGACAACAGCCCACTGCACCCCACGGATGACGGGCGCATGGCGACGCATCCCATCGCCCAGTCGTTGGAGCCATCGATTGCGCCGGCTCAGGTCGGGCATGGCAGGCTTTCCGCAGTCCGTTGCCGTAGCCAGCCGCCGACGGCCAGCCAATAACCGATCCACACCAACAAGGTCAGGCCACTGGGGCTTGCCCGATAACCGGCGAACCCTGCAAGAAAGCCACCCAATCCATGGCTGTCGTTCAGCAACGTGCTGCTGTCCCAAAGCGCTTCGCCAACGATGCGGTAAACCACGTCCGGTACATCCAGGGCGAGCAGTTGGCCGCCGATTCGCTCGGTGCCGCTGACCAACAACGCCGCGCCAAGCATGAGCAAGATGACTTCGCTGATGACAAAAAATCGTTGCCATGAAATGAATCGGCGACTGCTGTGCAGCAGCGTAATGGTCAGCGCCGACAGCACCAGCCCCAATACGCCGCCGACGGCAAACAAACCGAGCTGCGGACCTCGCAGCCGGGCACCGGCGCCATAGAGAAAGACCACCGTTTCGCTGCCTTCGCGGCTGATTGCGAGCATTGCCAGCAGTAACAGACCTGCGCCACCTTGTCGGGCCAGGTGGCTATCGGCGTGTCGTCGCAAATCGTGGTTGAGGCTGCGCCCGTGACGGTGCATCCAGCCGACCATCTGCACCATCAACAGGCTGGCAACCAGCGCGAGTGCGGCCTGGAACCATTCACTGGCCGACCCGCTCATGGCCTCACCGGCAAACAGAATCAACACCGCCAGCAGGCCTGATAGCATCAATCCCAGCACCACACCCGCCCACAGGTATTTGACCAGACGATTACCTTGGCCTTGCTGGCTGGCCCAGGCCTGGAGAATACCGATCACCAGCAACGCCTCGACGCTTTCGCGCCAGACGATGAACATTGATTGATTCATGGAAGCTCCGTGCGCTAACAGGTTATTTCGCGAGGATGCCGCCTTCGGGCAATTGCGGATTGAACTCGTCGAAAAAGGGGTAGTGACCGGGCCTCAGGGGGTGAATGACCACGAAGGTCGTTACCCCTGGCGACAGGACTTTTTCAACCCGCAACGGCGTGCTCTCGAACTCGGCCGGCCCTTGGCCGACGTTCTTCAGAACGATCTTGAAGCGCTGTCCGGCCGGCACCTCCAGCAAGGCAGGCGTGAAATGGCCATCGCGCAGGATCAGCTCAAAGCTCGGCAACTCGGCATGGGCCGTCAACGGCGCAACTGCTCCGGCCACCATCAGCCAGGCAAGATGCAGGCGCTTCATTCAATACCCGCCTTTTTTACCGATGCCGGCGTAGATGAATTCGTAGTGCAGTTCGCAGCGTTCGAACCAGGGGGCGACACCGGTTTCCTTATCGGTATGGCGCCCGAGGGAGCCATGACCGCCGGGTGGCAGGACGGTGAATGTCAGCTGATATTTACCGGGGCCAAGCAGCTTCACATTGTCGCCATAGTGCGGACCGTCATTGGCCACCATGGCATGGAAATCGCCTTTGATCTCGGGGTCGTTGCCGTGTTTTTTCAGGTTGAAAGAGACATTCAGATAGGGGACGAAGCTCCCCTCCTGAAAGCCCTGTCGATTGTCTGCTGTGGCCCGGATATCAGCTTCCAGGTGGACGTCGGAATCCGCGGTGGCGCGCATCATCCCCGCAGGTGCCATTTCGATTGGCTGCAAATACACCGCCCCGACTTCCAGCCCGGGACACAACTGTGGTTCCCCGATCGGGTATTCCTTGGCGTGAGCCAGTGGTGTGAGCAAGAGCAGGGCGAGTGATAGCGAAAAAGGGTTACGCATAATAGCTTCCTGAGCACTGACGAGTAGGAACCCGAGTCTAGGAAGCTTTGCTGCGAACAATAATGATTGTTATCAAGTTTTGAGCAATTAAACCGATGGCTCGTCACGTTGACGAAATCGCTGGGCCCGTTCGACGCTGTGGGTCATCTGTGCCGCCGCATGAACGGTCAAGGGATGCTGGGTAAAACCGGGTCTGGGGGAAATGTAATCGGCCATTTCCCGGGCAATGGCGAGCTGACGTTCCGAGCCTTCTGCCAGCAGCGCGATGACCAGGTTTTCCAAGGCAATCACGCGGACACGCAAGTGAACCAGTTCGGCGTTGGTCAAGGCGGGCGGGGCGGTAAACGCGTCGCCATCGATGGATGTTGCGGCGTTTTCGTCCCATGTCGACAGGGTTGGATGATCTGGTGCCCCAATGCTTGGGAAAGGGTTTTTATTGAGCATGAGCGACGTCTCCAAGTCTGTTCAGCCGTTAGAAGCTTAGCTGCAGGATCGCGATGGGGGAGGGAAGTCGCTGGATGTCGATTCTTGATATGTATCAAGGCTGGCATTGAACAAGGGCTGTAGGTTGGAAAAAGCCACTCAATGATTGGAGATCGGCATGGCCAAGAACTTCCCCGTTAACCCCAAGCACCCCGAGCGGATCTGTTGGGGATGCGACCTGTATTGTCCGGCCAAGGCCCTGGCGTGCGGCAATGGTTCCGAACGGACGATGCATCCGGCGGAGATGTTTGGAGAGGATTGGCACCTGCCGGGCGACTGGGGCCTTGATGCGGTCATTGCTACAGACAAGGTGGTGGATGACTTCCAATCACTGCCCGATGATGCGTTGCGAGTAAACCGCTTTTCTTAGGAGCCAGGCTTGCCGGCGAAGGCGCTCTTAAGGACGTCTTCGCCGGCAAGCCTGGCTCCTGCAGGTCCCGATTTAATATCAGGCGTGGGTGATGGAAAGGTCGCTGATGATGCACACCGAACCGTCTTCGGGGTCGGTGGTGTCGGAGTAATCGATCTGGTTGTACACGCCGCCATGGAAGGCCAGCGTTTTCGTGTCCCAGGTGTTGTCGAGGCGCATGATTGCGGAGGTCGATTTGACGCCGTTACAGCTCGCCGAAACGGAGACCGCGCCATTCGAATTGGCGTGAATGTTGATTTTGAAAAGTGCTCCGAGCGGCACGTTTTCCAGAACCGTCGTGTTCACCGGATTTTCTTGAAGATAACTCGACCGGAACCCCATGGTGATTCGGCCTTTGTTCCAAAACACTTTTACCGGTGGTCGCTCTGAACCCTGCACATGAATCTGACCGATCACGACCTTCTGCAGCGAGTTGACTTTCGTCAGCCGCATTTCTTGTCGATTCCAGTGGTCGGCAGCGCTGGCGAATAGCCAATAACCTGGCTCCTTCCACTCGCAGCGAGTGCGGTGCGTGCTTTTGCTCGAAGCGCCGAGCGTCGGCGCCGTCATTTGCAGCGAGCCGTCTGGAAGCATCGAAACGACTTCCGGGCATTCAAGCAGTGCTCGCCAGCCGATGAGTTCAAGCGCGATGGGGTTGGTGTCGGAGATGGGAAGCGGTGTAGCGATTGTGTAGTTGCTGATGTCTACGGTCATGGTCATTTCCCTATTTCATTTGATGTCACCCTTTGCTCAGTTGAGCCTTGCGTTTGATGTAGGCCTACATCCCACTGCCCACTCGATGAATGGGCAGAAGTGATGCTTTCGTTGTTGTCTTGGCTTGCAAATAAAAGTAGCAGTGCTGCTATTTAAAGTAAATAGCACTGCTAATAATTTTTTTGAAAGGCACAAAAAAACCCGCGCTTGGCGGGCTTCTAATCGATGAGCGCGTTCTACAGAGTGTCGAGTTGCGCCTGAAGTCGGGTCGCCGACTATTCAAATGCCTTATGCGGTCAATCAGCGGGCAAACATCCCCCACCAGAACACATGGCCCAGGATCACGATTTGCTGTTCCTGGATCTCGGCAAAGGTGTAGTCCTCATCCGGATGCTCGTCGCGATTGAAGCTGCGCAGGCGGAGGCCCGTCGGTAGTCGGTAAACCTGCTTCACACGTAGCTGACCGTTGTGGTTGATGGCGTACATATCACCGTCAACGATATCGCCCAGTGAGCTCTTGCCGACGTTGATGCCTACGGTTGCGCCGTCACGCAGCACTGGCAACATGCTGTTGCCGCTGACAGCCACGCACTTCGCGTTGCTGAACTGAACGCCGTTATGGCGAAGGTCCTTCTTGAAAAAGCGCAGCTGGGCAGTGTCGCTTTCCTCAATCACGAAACTGCCTGATCCGGCCGCCAGTTCCACTTCGCGCAAGAAGGGAACGTAGACCTCATCGTCATCCAGGGGAGTGTCGTCATCCCAAGGCTGGATGTCCGACATCAATACGCTTGGCTGGATACGCTCGGAAGACGGGACGCTGGCAACGGTCGACATCAGGCGTGGGCTCACTTCACTGGCATTAAAGCCCAAGGCTTTTGCCAGTTTCAGGAGTGCCTCGACGTTTAGCGGAACCTTGCCGGTGGCGTACTGACTGAAGGCGCTTTGGCCAGACCATCCGCAGGCCTCAGCCACATCCGCTTGAGTGAGATTTGATCCAGCCGCTTTGGCAGCAGACTTTCGCTGGTCGTAGATAGCCTTGAGCTTGATGCTTTCGGCGACTTCTTCAGGGGTAAGGGGGCGGCGTGTTTTCATGGTGACAAGAGTATTTGCAGAGCTGATATTTACGCAAGTAGCGCTGCTGGTAATTTGTTGCTTGAGGGGGCAGCGCTGCTGCTATCAAGGGTGGGTAATCAATGAAGTACCCTGCGGCTCTCTCCAATCCTGATCCGATCGAGCGCCCTGTTTAACGCATCCAAGGCATCGAGGAGGGCTTTCGCCTCAGCCTCCCGACCATCGCCCCAGAGGCGTTCAGCCATTTTGTTCAGCGCCTGGATAGAGCGCTCAATGTCAGCAGCCGTCGCTGCTTTGCTTTCCTGATGTTTCTTTGGCATTGATCAACCCTTCTTCAGGGCATTGCTTCATCAGCTTCAGCGTGAATACATCGCCCACCATAACACGTGGTCCGATGATGCTGATCTGCTGCTCCTCGATATGTTGGAGGAATAGCCCTCGTCCGGGTGCTCGTCACAGCTGAAAAGCGTTGCGTTGACGGCTGGGTTCGTGGGAAGCACGGCATGTCTCCAGTGTGGTGGCACCTGGCCGGGTCATGCGCCACCGATTCGGCCACTTCTGGATGCTCGACTGACCCGCATGGCAATGCTCGGCTTCACGCTGAGTGGTCTGGAGGAGGTCGATGGTGTTCTGTATGCGCAGTCTTGTTATTGCAGGGAGGCTTGATTGTGTATCGGTCGGCAGGAAGCCGGAGGAGGGTAAAAGCGGGTTAGTTCTGGAACACTTCCATAATAGTTATGGAACGCCTGTCGAGCGGCGAGATTTTCGCCAAAGGCCAGAAACGACAAAGCCCCGAAAAATCAGGGCTTTGTCGTTACAAATATGGCGGAGGCGATGTGAGTCACATCACGGTTTTCCATCATCAGCGATGCAAACCGGACCATGTCAAAGTCGGCAACCCTCTGCGTTGAATGCAAACGACCTAATATACGTTGCGTGCTCAGAGCGTCGATGTGGGCGTAGCGAAATCCTTCAATGCCATGACCTATCGACCCTATGGCAATCCGCACACCTGGAAGATGTTTGATTGGGATACGCAGTTGTCGTACAACTGAATGAGCTATGATGCGTAATCATTCGAAAAGCCGAGATTTTTGTTTTTGATGGACAAACAGAACATCCAACCCAGTGTTCGCCGCAGGCACCGAAGTCTGGCGGAGGAGTTGGTGACCGAACTTTCCCGGCGTATTTGCAGCGGTGAGCTCGCCCGTGCGACAAAGCTGCCCACTGAGTCTCAGGTCATGGAGGAGCATGGTGTCAGTCGCACGGTAGTGCGTGAGGCTATATCGCGTCTTCAAGCGGCAGGCCTGGTGGAAACCCGGCATGGCATCGGCACGTTTGTTCGGGACATCCCGAGCCCGAGCGGTTTTCGAATCGACCCGGCCAGCATTGTCACGTTGCAGGATGTATTGGCGGTGCTTGAGCTGCGCATCAGTCTGGAAGTGGAGGCTGCCGGTCTTGCCTGCGTGCGCCGTACCGACCAGCAACTGCAACTGATGCGTGACTCGCTGGACGCCCTCAACTCCAGAGCGGTCAGTGTCGAGTATGCGGTGTCCGCGGATTTCCAGTTTCATCAGCAGATCGCGTTGGCCACGGGTAACCGCTATTTCACTGACATCATGTTGCATCTTGGGGTCAGCATCCTCCCGCGCACGCGCCTGCATTCCACACGCGTGGTCAATGACAATCAGGAACCCTACCTTGAGCGTCTGAGCCGCGAGCATGAAGACATCTATAAAGCGATTGTCCGTCGGGATGCCGACGCCGCTCGTGCTGCGATGCGCCTGCACCTGTCCAACAGCCGCGAGCGGATGCGGCGCGCGTATGAGGCCGCAGAAGCCGAGGCGTTGAACGGCTGAACGCAGGCTTCAGGCTCGTGCCATGGGTTCTGGCAGACCTTTAACACCTGGATTCAAGGCGAACACACCGCCCGCTAAAGGCTGGTCACTGAGGTCGATGCCTTGCGGGCGAATCGAAGTGACAAATAGCGTGTCGAGTCGGGCGCCGCCAAAGGCACACATCGTCGGTTTCTTCACCGGCAGTGGCAGCGAGCGATCAAGTTTTCCTTCGGGCGTGAAACGCAGCACCAGGCCGGCATCAATCGCGCAGATCCAGTAGCAGCCCTCCGAATCAACAGCCGCGCCGTCCGGTCGACCCGGGTGGGCGTTCATGTCGACGAAATGGCGACGGTTGTGTGGCGTGCCGCTGTCGATATCGTAGTCAAACGCCCAGATGTGCTGCCGGGTTGAGTGCGAGTCGGACAGGTACAGGGTTCTGCCATCGGGGCTGAAGGCCAGACCATTGGGCACCACCAGACCTTCCACTTGCGCAGTAAGCTGACGGGTATCCGGATCGTAGCGATAGAGTGTCCCGACCGCGTCGGCGCCCATGTTGGTCTGCATCGTGCTGGCCCAAAAGCGTCCCTGGCGGTCGCAGCGTCCATCGTTGAAGCGCATCTGTGGCCGGGCATGTTCGACGCCGACGAGTTTTTCTGCACTCAGGCGACTGTCTGCCTGGGGCGCCAGCTTGAACATTCCACTTTCCTGCGCCCCCAGCCAATGACCCGCCGGACTACGGGCGATGCAGGCGAGCATTTCGTCCGCCTGCCAACAGTCAGTCTTTCCGTCTGGCTGCCACCGGTGCAAGCGCCCCGTGGGAATATCCACCCAATACAACGCATTCTCCTGAGCTTGCCAGACCGGACTTTCGCCCGTTGCGTTGCGTGCGTCGACGATGAGTTCGGCATTCATTGGTGTGTTTCCGACAGGTCACCGAACGGCCCGGCAGCCGTGAATGCTCCCCCTTGGAACAGACTGTTGGGATCGTCCGCGGCAGGCTTGGGTTGTTGCTCTATCTGCGCGCGAAAGACTTCCGAGCTGTCCTGCGGGGCAAAGCCCAGGTGAGTGGCATGGCGATTATTCCACCACTGATCACGGTTGTTGGAAACACCGTACACCACGCTGTGTCCGACATCGCTGGCCAGCAGGGCGCGCGCTACCAGGTGCTCCAGGTCTGGATAACTCAGCCAGGTCGAGAGCATTCGCAGATTGCGCGGTTCCGGAACGATGAGCCGATCCGCAAGCTCACCGTTTCGATGCCATAGCGGTGAAAGTAAAACGTCGCCATGTCCTCGCCGTAAGCCTTGGACAAACCGTAATAGCCATCCGGTCGGCGCAGGGAGTGAGCATCCAGTTCGACGTCTTGCGGGTAGAAACCGGTGACGTGGTTGGAGCTGGCAAAAACAATCCGCTTGACCCCGTGTTGCCGCGCCGCCTCATAAATATGAAAGGTGCCGCAAATATTTGCCGAGAGGATGTCTTCGAAGGGCCGCTCCACTGAAATTCCGCCCAGATGGACGATGGCATCGACGCCTTCGACCAGTGCCGCGACTCCGGCCTTGTCGGCCAGGTTGCAGCTGATCACTTCGTCGTGTTGGCCACGGCTGGGCGTCATGGGGCTGATGTCCGAGGCCCGGACGATTTCGGTGTGAGCCTGCAGGGTTTCTCTGAGGATCTGGCCCAGGCCGCCGGCGGCGCCTGTCAGCAGAATGCGGTTGAAGGGTTTGTGCGAAGCGGGTTGCGTGGTCATGGTCAGGTCTTCCATTGAACTATCGTTGCGTGTCGGTTTAGGGGCCTGACATTGCCTGGTGAACGATGCGCGATCGCCAGGCAGCATCGGGCCAGTTTTTACATGAAGTTGTACTGGACACCCAGGCGCCAGCGCGCCTGGCGATCGGGGGAGGTGGAGTCGACTTTTACGTCGCCGATTTCCATGAACGGCGCCCATTTCTTGGTGAGTTTGTATTTGACGATCAGGTTCTGTTCGTAATCGCTTTCTTGTTGTCGTAGCGGATGTAGTCGGTCTTGAAATAGATGAACTGATATTCGTAGGCCCACTTGTTCGCCGGTGTATACCCGAGCCAACCTTCAAAGCGGTTGGTGGTCTGGTCATCCTTGATGTGGTCGGGCATGTCTTCATTGACTTGGTCTCGATCCAGTTTCTTGGCGTCCAGGCGATAGCGCGTGGCGACGTAGAAGGCATCGTTGATTTTGTAGTTGTACTTGAGGCCGAACTTGTAAGTGGTCGAGTCCTTCGAGCTGTCCATCTGGAAGGCTGGGGTCAGCGTTGATTGCGCGCTGAGCTTGTAGTTGTAGCTGACTGTGAACTCATGGCCGTTGTTGACCATGTTGTCGTAGGCGACATCTTTGCGGTCACCGGCCGTGCGGTATTTCATCTCCGCTTCAAAGCCCAGTCCACTGTCCAGACGGTAGTTGAACTTGATTCGGTCAGCGTGGGCGCTGTCGTCCTCGGTGTACTGGTGGCGGTAGTTGATGCTGGCAGAGTCAGCGCTGACACAGAAGGGCAGGCTGAGGGTCGCGACAGTAACGAGCGTGCGTAGGGTGGTGTTCATACGGTCTTCTTTTTTGTTTTTGTTAGGGTCGTTTGACGTGTACTACGAGCAGCATGGTGTTGCGTAGGATCTCATTTGCGGCACTGATATACGTTATCGTACGACAAGATGACTCGTCTATGGGTTATTGCTGCTTTGGAAACATATTGTTACACATGTGCCATGTGAATAGGCTTTCAAAGAGGCTTGTTATTCCTTTGTTGTCTTTAAATACGGGCGTTTTGGTTGGATATGGAGGAAAAAGGCAGGGGTTGTAGGTTATTTATTGGGTCTTTTCATGCGTTGTACGATGACATATGATCGGCGACAACAGACGACATTCCTGTCACAAATCCAATAAGAAGGCTAAAGACGTCCATGAGAATCACAGCAGTCAACGTCCAGGTATTTGCCTATCCGACCCGCCGCGCAGTGGACAGCGCCGGTCATGCTCACCCCGGTGATGTCTCCCAAGCCCAAATGGCTTTGCTGCGCATCCAGACCGAAGACGGCAGCGAAGGCTATGCCTTCGGTGCGCCGGAACTGATTCGTCCTTATGTGCTGGACGGTTTTGTGCGCAAAGTGCTGGTCGGGCAGAACGCGTTTGATCGCGAGAAAATCTGGCACGACCTGGCGCACTGGCAGCGCGGCAGTGCCAGCCAGTTGACCGATCGTGCCTTGGCCTTGGTGGAACAAGCGTTGTGGGACTGGGCGGGGCGCAAACTTGGCGTGCCGGTACACAAGTTGATTGGTGGCTTTCGCGACAAGGTCCCGGCTTACGGCTCCACCATGTGCGGCGACGAATTGCCTGGCGGCTTGGCGACGCCAGAAGATTACGGGCGTTTCGCCGAAACCCTGGTCAAGCGTGGCTACAAGGCGATCAAGTTGCACACCTGGATGCCGCCCGTGTCCTTCGCCCCAAGCCCGCGCATCGACGTCAAAGCGTGCGCCGCCGTGCGCGAAGCGGTGGGGCCGGACATCGCCTTGATGCTCGACGGTTATCACTGGTACAGCCGCACCGATGCGCTCTACATCGGGCGCGAGTTGGAGAAGCTCGACTTTGCCTGGTTCGAAGAACCCATGATGGAAGAGTCCGCCGAGTCCTATGCCTGGCTGGCGGGCCAACTGGACATCCCGGTATTGGGACCGGAAACCCTGTCCGGCAAACACCTGAGTCGTGCCAGTTGGGTCAAGCACGACGTCTGCGACATCCTGCGGGCCGGTGTGGCCGGGGTTGGGGGGATCGCACCGTGTCTGAAGGTCGCGCACATGGCCGAATCCTTCGGCATGGATTGCGAAATCCATGGCAATGGCGCAGCGAACCTGGCGGTGGTCGGGGCGATAAAAAACTGCACCTGGTATGAGCGTGGGTTGCTGCACCCGTACCTGGATTACGACGAGGTGCCGGCGTACCTCAAGCGCCTGGTCGACCGATGGACAACGATGGTTTTGTGCACCTGTCCGATTTGCCGGGCCTGGGTGAAGAGATCGATTTCGAGTTTATCGAGACCCATACGCTTAACAGTTTCTGACGAGTACACGGGTTGCCCGGTGCATGCCGGGCCGTCCGAAAGCCCTATAAATATAAGAAAGGCACTCTCGCTATGAGCATTTTTCCTTCGCTGTGGGCGCGGGTATTGGTGGCCACCCTGGCGGTCGCCGCTGTACCTGTCGCCTATGCCAAGACGCCGGCCGATCAACTGATTGTCGGCATGAGCATGATCAACCTGCTGTCCCTCGACCCTGCGGCAGCCACCGGGCTGGATGTGTCGGAGATCAATGCCAATCTCTATGACATGTTGCTGGTGCAAGACGTCGCCCAGCCTGATCGCCTGCTACCGGCCCTGGCTGAACGTTGGCAGGTCAGCGATGACCGCAAGACCCTGACCTTCACCCTGCGCACCGGCGTGCAGTTCCAGTCCGGTAACCCCTTGACTGCCGAAGACGTCGCTTGGTCGCTGCAACGGGTACTCAAGCTCAACCTGGCGTTGGCCTCGACCTGGAAGGCGTACGGTTTCAGTGCCGAGAACGTCGAGCGCTCTATGCGCGCCACGGATGCCAATACCTTTGTCATTGAGTTGCCACGGCCGACCGATCCGCTGCTGGTGCTCAATACCTGGCGACCTCGCCAAGTGCGTTCATTCTCGATCGCAAGAAAGTCCTCGAACATCAGAAGAACAACGACATGGGCGCCGCCTGGCTGGTGACCCATGCGGCCGGCAGTGGGGCCTTCGTGCTCAATGACTGGCGTGCCAACGACGTGATTCTGATGAGCCGCTTCGACGGTACTGGGGTGGTCCTGCCAAACTCAAACGCATCGTCATGCGCAACATGACCGAGTCGCAGTCGTTGCGCTTGATGATCGAGCGCGGCGACCTGGACATCGCTAAAGGCATGTCCGCGCCGGATATTGAAGCCCTGCAAAAAGCGACAAGGTGCGCACGCAAACCCTGCAGCGCGGCACGCTCTATTACGTAGCGTTGAGTGTGAAGCAACCGATGTTCGCCGATGCACGCGTGCGTAAGGCGGTGCGTTCACTGATTGACTACCAAGGCATCAACCAGACCGTCATGCCGCACTACGGTAATCAATCAACGGCCGTTGCCACTGGGCCTCGCCGCACGCTTGCCCGATCCCGGTTATCGGCTGAATGTCGATGAAGCGAAAAAACTGTTAGCCGACGCGGGCTACCCCAACGGCTTCAAGACCACCATCCGCGTGCTGGCCGAGCCCCCCTTTATCAACATCGCTTCCAACTTGCAGTCGACGCTGGCTCAAGCCGGGATTGAGGCCAGCATCATCACCGGCACCGGTAACCAGATCTACGGCGCCATGCGTGAGCGCAGCTTTGACATCATCGTCGGACGCGGTGGTGGCGGGGCAGAGCGCCATCCCCACTCCAGTTTGCGCACGCTGGTGTACAACCCGGATAACCGCGACGAGGCCAAGTTGAGTAACTTCCAGGCTGGCGCACTTCTTTCTACAACCCAGTTGAACCAACTGATCGAGAGCGCTGAAGTCGAGCCTGACGCCAACAAACAACTGGTCCAGTACCGGAAAATCCAGGAGCAACTCGATCAACAGGTGGGCGCGATTTTGCCGGTTCGCAGATGACCGACACGGTGCTGATCTACGCCGATGTTGCCGACTTTCAGGCCACACGGCAGCGACCACGCGCTACAAGGATGTCTACAAGAAGCGCTGAAAACCGCGCGGGTGACCTCGCGTCTTGGCTACAGCGGTGACCGATTTATCAGGAGCTCACTATGTTTG